>JAEUVM010000246.1 GCA_016787125.1 Chitinophagaceae bacterium
AAAAATGCCCGTTACCTATAAAGACCTGCTCAACTTCACCTGGTCAACACCCATCACAGATAAAGACGGAAAAGATACTTTTTGGGAAAGCACCAGCTACGACAGCCGCGACTGGAATTTTATCCGGGAAGGATTGGTGAAAATATATGCCATCCTCCGCACAGAAGGTGATTTCAGCTTTATCAGTCACCTGGATGTGGCCAGGGTTGACTACTGCACCTTTGGCAACTCCAACCCCTTCCGTATCCGCATCGTAAATAAGTACAACGACAATTACGATCACTATTATATTAAGATAGCTGATGCCTCCCGTATCTACGGACTGGAACTGGAGCATATCCTCTCCCCCAACCGTATCGCCTTCTATACCGACCGCAACACACTGGTGGAAGAACATATACCCGGCATTCCCGGAGATGTATTTATCAAAAACATGCTGGATGCACCCGATACCAATAAGATAAGGCTGGCAAAAGAGTTTGTAAAATTCAATGAACGCTGCTTTGTACGCCTTCTCGGCGATATGCGCAGCTACAATTTCGTGGTCAGCATCACCCCCGATATTGATGGGTACCAGTACCGCATCCGCTGCATTGATTTCGACCAGCAATGTTATGAAGGAAGAAAGAATCTTTACCTGCCGCAATTTTTCAAAGAGAACTATGCCTTTGTACAACTGTCGCTGGATAATCTGAATAAAGAATCCATTGAGCAATACCAGGCAGAAGAACGGACGATGATCACTTTCCGCCTCGCCTCCTCCCGCTACCGTATTATGGACCTCCTGCACATCATGAGCCAGGATGAACTTTCCACAGCGGCCAAAACAGAACAACTGCGCTCCGAACTCGGCCATTACCTGCATAGCACGGCCTATGATAAATGCCATTCCATGGGACAGATCGTAAAAGTGCACCTCAAGGAAACCCTGCGTAAAAACCTGCTGCTGGTGCAGCGAAACCTGGGGAAAACGAAAAGATAAGGGGCAAGGGTGAATGGTGAATTGGGAATTGGCCGGCTCACTACTTATGACTTCCAACTTACGACTTATGACTTACGACTTATGACTTACAACTTAAATCCTGCTACTTCCTCCCTTCATTAACGAATTTTCCTCTATATTAGCGGCGCTGATTACATTGCCTGCCTGCTGATCCTTTTACTCAACTTTTAAAACCTACCAACTGATGAAAAAGTACAGAGCCGGTGTGCTGTTCGGTGAAGAACTGCAAGCCCTTTA
>JAEUVM010000251.1 GCA_016787125.1 Chitinophagaceae bacterium
GGTACCCGGCTCCGCCTTCCCTTTCAGTGAATCAAACAACCTGATGGTAGGTGACACATCTTTATCATGCATATTTATACGATACTGATCTGTTTCCGCTGGATAATCTTTTTCCATCACCTCCAGCCTGATAAAAGCTGAACGAAGATGCATATGATCAAGCTGCAGCTCGATGATGCTGGCCAGCCCCAGGTTTTCAAATCCTTCTTTCGAATAGAGAACATTCGGACCGCTGCAGGTAACTTTCATTTCCCCTTTCCCTTCCACGTATGGAGTAACGGCAGAAAATACAAGCATCTCATCAACCGTTTTACCGGTAAGTTCTGCCGGCATCGCCAACCGGTCAATGCCTTCCCCATCAGCAGCACTGGTAAAGTGCCTGCCGGAAAAACTCATAACAGATACGTTTAGAATTTTAATAATAAGGTTTATCCGTGTTGCCGGACAAATGATGCAGCATTATAACACAACAACACCGGAAAGCAAGTTAAAATCTATTGGCTTTATTTTATAGTGCCTAAGCCAAAATACCCTATTTGTGGTATGCCTTTTAAATGCAGGCATGCCTGGCTTGTTACGTGTATTAAACAGTAGAAATTTGGAAGAGGAAAAACTTATTGTTTGTTGTTCTTCCACCAGCGGTAGCCGATAAAGCCCACAATGGCAAATGGGGCAAATGCAAGGTAAAGGATGCCGCTGTTCATGCCTTTGGCAGGCTGCTCGCCGAGTTGCTGAGCAGTTTTAGTGCAAATAGAGCATTGAGCGGAGCTGCTGTGTGATATTGTAAACACCGCAACCGTGAGCAGTATTGAAATCAGCCACCTCATCTTTTCATTTTTTACAAAAATACAGTGTTTTATTTGCCCTGTATTTTTTCGTTCAGCACCTTTTCCGAAATCCGCTGAAATGAATCTCCCCAGGTATTCCAGTTTAGCTCCCTTTCATAAAGTTTACGGCTGTTTTGCCGCAATGACCGGTGACTGCCTGGGTCATCCAGAATAGAAAGTATTTTTTCTGCATATATATTACCCCTTGCTTCAAGCGGTAAGGCAAATCCATTGATCCCGTTCTTTACATAGGTTGTCACGCCGCCGGTATCGGTGGTAATGGAGGGAATGCCATAGGCCGATGCCTCGCTGAATACCACACCCGCACATTCAGCACGGGTGGGAAGCAGCAGGAAATCTGTATTGCGGAAAATATGATCCAGTTGCTGAAAGTCGGCAGGGCTGTTCTTATCCAAAAAGGGGATAACGGTTATGTCTTTATCATCACTAATATCATGTGGTGGTACACAGCCAATAATATGCAGATTGGGATTTTTTCCTTTCTCCTTCAAAATCCGATATGCATCCAAAGCTATATCACCCCCTTTTCTGTCCCATTCCACACCCAAAAAAAGCAGTCGGCAGGTGCCTTGTTGCTGGTGATACAACTCATTCTCGGCAGGTATCTTATCTATATTGGCTCCGATTGGCGTCACTGATATTTTTCCAGAATCAATTCCATAATCACTGATAGCAGATCGCCTGTTCCATTCAGAGGCGAGGATACAATGTGCTGCATTTTGAAAAGCATTTTTATCCAAGGCTATTCCTTCCCGCACATTATACGCTGCCAGGTTACTGAAATAGGGATAGTATCCTTGTATCTGCTGAAAAGTGGCGTCCGTCATATAAATGATGGGAATATCTGTTTTCAGATAAGCGATCAGTTGTGAAGAGGCAGATACAAATAATACATCCACGGGTCTTTTCTTCAATTCTTTTTGTAACTGTCTGCTGTAATAGCGGGCATAGGCTTTGGTGAATTCCACCGCAGTTTGTTTTCCAAACAACCGCCTGTTCAAACTCTTTTGCGTGGTGAGCCTTTCCCGAAGGTACCAGGGCCATTTAAACTGAAATATCTCCACTTCATTCCGCTTCTTTATTTCCTGGTAAGAATAATAGCTGGTACCCGACCATGATCGTTTGTCCAGCGGACTCCATCTTGCGGCAAAACCAACTTTCATATTGACAGGTTAAATAAAACGGCGTGCTACCAGGTTATATGTTGTGTCTTTTGTGCTGATATCCTCTGGCGTCAGTTTCGACATATATTTATCCCAGGCGAAGGACTCCCACAAATGATGAAGATAGGCATCGGGAAAGGAAGTTACTTCTTCAAACATTGACCGAAGCCCTGCCTCATCATACAGCGGATAGTGAAATGCATAGGGACTGAGTCTTGTGATGTGCTGCGGGTATTTTTCAGCCAATGCCAGCGGCACAAGCACCGAATGTTCATTCCAGTATTTATCACGCCCTTCTGAACGGAAGCTTTTATATTCATCCAGCCAGTAGTTGATAAAAGGGCTGTTCTTTTCCGAAAGGAGCACGGCATTGCAAAGACCGTTAGTTTCGTTTTCCTTTTTATTACCAAGTAAGCTGCGCAATTGATGTTTGAAACGCTGACGCCAGTTTTTCGGTACATACTCTGGCTTCAATTCCTGCCCGATGGCAAAAGAATGATTCAGCAGATCGGTGAGCGGTTTTACACTGATCGTATCCAGGTCCATATAAATACCACCTGTTTCTTTCAGGGCCTGCAGCCGTACCACATCGGCTTTATGAGCCACATGGTGAAGTTTATTACCATGTATCGTACCCGGAGCAGTAATATGCTGTAATTGTAAAAGAGGTTTTGCTTTTTCCCACCATTCGCCCTGCGGTTCGTATTGATAATGGAAGTATGCCGCTTGTGGCTTGTTCAATTCCACGGCTGACTTTATGGCCAGGTAATGCACCAGGGAAAACGGTTTACCGCCAAAATCGGGTGCCATGCCAAATACAAAATGAAGAATGTTTGGTATCATGACACAGACAGTTTTTGCGGCTCCCGCACATGCGATTGATCTGCCTGGTCAGTAAATATTTCCTGGTTGAATAAGAAACTGCGGCTGGTATACGCATCCAATGCGCCATCCAATATCAATGCTGTGAGCAGGTTATCTGCCCGGTGTTTTACCGGTGTTTGTGCAGCCACCAATTTTTCAGCCCCTTTCCTGCTTACTGCATAGGCATGTGTGCAATCGTGAAAGCCCGAACGCATCAGGTGTGTGCTGAATGGCCGCGGTATCATATTACTGATCTGCTTCAATGAAAGCCGGCTTTGGCCCAGCAACCGCATCAATTTATACCAGGCTTGCTTCAGTTTTGATCCGGTGGTGATCTGCTGGTTTTTTAAATAGCCGAGATAAAAAAGCTCCCAACCGGATGGTAACTCTTTCAGAAGATTGCCGAGTTGTGCCAGGTTTTCCCAATCAGGTATCACATCATCTTCCAGCACCAGCACCTGCTGCCAGTTATTTGCAATCATAGCCTCATACATCTTCCGGTGTGAAAGGGCACAGGCTATCTCTCCTTTGTTCATTGCTTTAAACTTCAGCCTCACCGATAAAGAGGAACTTTCGTCATACACATACTGCTGCCGGATGTATTCATCGGTCAGTTCATTTTTATCCACGCCAAAAAAGAATTCGAAGTCAATACCGCTCAGCCGTTGTTTTACTTTTTCCTGCCTGTCTTTGAAGCGGGGAACGGTAAGCACCAGCACCTTGTCGAAGCGGGAATGAAGCTGGTCATTTATTTCTTTGATGTCAACTGGCATTCATACAAATGTAAAAACAATAAAGTGTTATACCGAACCCGGGTGGCGTAAAAACAAATACTCCGCCAAACGAGCGGAGTATTTACTTATATACTTGTTGTTCCTGCCAATCACTATACCGCTTCGGCCTCCATTTTCTTCTGCACTTTCTTGCGCTCTTCTTCATTCAGCACCACTTTGCGCATGCGGATAAAATTGGGGGTTACTTCGATACATTCATCAAACTGGATGTACTCCATACATTCTTCCAGTGTCATCAGTGTTTTAGGAGCAATACGGGTGGCATCATCGCTGCCGCTGGCACGGTGGTTGGTCAGCTTCTTTGCTTCCGTGGCATTTACCACCAGGTCGCCGGGTTTTATATTTTCTGCGATGATCTGTCCGCCATATAATTCCTCTCCCGGATCTACAAAGAAAGTACCCCTGTCCTGCAGTTTATCTATTGAATAACCGGTGGCAGTGCCTGCCTGTTTGGAAATGAGTACTCCATTATTGCGGCCGGGAATTGGTCCTTTCCATGCTTTATACTCGCTGAAGCGGTGGGCCATTACAGCCTCTCCGGTGGTGGCGGTCAGCATTTGCGTACGCAAACCAATCAGTCCTCGTGAGGGAATATCAAACTCCAGGTGCTGCATTTCGCCTTTTGTTTCCATGATCAGCATCTCGCCTTTCCTGCGGCTTACCAGGTCAATTACTTTGCTGGCAAATTCCTGCGGCACATCCACCACCAGGGTTTCATATGGCTCGCATTTTTTACCGTTAATTTCTTTTACAATCACCTGTGGTTGTCCTACCGTCAGTTCATACCCCTCGCGGCGCATGGTTTCGATCAGGATACCAAGGTGCAGGATACCACGGCCATATACCATCAGGCTGTCGCCTTCTTCACTGTCTTCCACTTTTAAGGCAAGGTTCTTTTCCGTTTCCTTCATCAGCCTGTCACGCAGGTGCCGGGAGGTAACGAATTTGCCGTCTTTTCCAAAGAAGGGAGAATTGTTTACCGAAAACAGCATGTTCATCGTTGGTTCATCCACACTTATCACCGGCAGTGCTTCAGGTGTATCTGCATCTGAAATCGTATCACCGATATTAAAATCTTCGATGCCTACTACTGCACAAAGGTCACCTGCCACCACTTCACTTACTTTCTTTTTACCCATTCCTTCAAACACATACAGTTCTCTCACCTTTGTTTTCTTTACCACACCATCGGCCTGCATCAGCACTACGTTTTGACCATCTTTCAATACGCCACGGCTTACTTTGCCTACGGCAATACGACCGAGAAATGACGAATAGTCAAGCGATGTGATCTGCATCTGCACCGGCCCTTCGTTTACTTTGGGCGGCGGTACATATTTTACAATACCATCCAGTAAAGGATTGATATTATCAATAGGTTCCAATGAATCATTGAACCAGCCATTTTTACCCGAACCGTAGAAGGTGGGAAAATCAAGCTGTGCTTCGGTGGCATCCAGGTTGAAGAACAGTTCAAAAACAGCATCATGCACTTCGTCCGGGCGGCAATTGGGTTTATCCACCTTATTGATGATAACGATCGGCTTCAGGTTAAGCTGAAGTGCTTTTTGCAGCACAAAACGGGTTTGCGGCATCGGGCCTTCAAAAGCGTCCACCAGCAGGCATACCCCATCAGCCATTTTGAGCACCCTTTCCACTTCCCCGCCAAAGTCGGCGTGGCCGGGCGTATCTATTACATTGATCTTTACGTCTTTGTAGGTCACCGCCGCATTCTTGCTGAAGATGGTGATGCCACGCTCCCTTTCCAGGTCGTTGCTGTCCATTATCAGTTCACCGGTTTCCTGGTTGTCACGAAACACCTTGGTGGCGTGTAATATCTTGTCTACCAAGGTGGTTTTGCCATGGTCTACGTGGGCGATGATGGCGATATTTCTGATCTGCATACTCATTTTTTGAAACGAGCGGCGAAGGTACGCCAATAAAACGGGGGGAGCAAACGAAACAGGTATTTAATGAAGAGGTAACCTGATTTGCTTTTGTTTTTACAGTAGCTTTATTCAAAACCACCGCCATGAGGTTTCTCAAATGGCTCGCAGCCATCCTTTTACTGCTGATCGTTGTATATTTTCTTGGTCCACGGCCAGCCACCCCGCATTATACCACTTCTTTACCTGCCGTACCGGCTGAAGCAGGTGCATTGGAACGATATATTAAGCAGAATGAAGCACAACATAAACTAAAGCCCGACAACGAAGCCCGCATTATCTGGTTCAATGATTCGCTGAAACAACCAACCGAATATGCCGTAGTGTATCTCCACGGTTTTTCGGCGAGCCAGGAAGAAGGCGACCCTGTGCATATTGATTTTGCCAAAAAATTCGGTTGTAATCTCTATCTCGCCCGCCTGGATGCGCATGGCGTGGATACCACAGAACCCCTCGCTTCCTTTACAGCCGAAGGTGTATGGAACAGCGCCAAACAAGCTTATGCGATTGGTAAACAACTGGGCAAAAAAGTGATACTGCTTTCCACATCCACCGGCGGTACACTCGCACTGAAACTTTGTGCCGAATACCCGGATATTGCCGCCAACATCATGCTTTCGCCCAATATTGCTATTAATGACCCAAATGCATGGCTGCTGAACAATCACTGGGGGCTGCAGATTGCTCACCTGGTAACCGGTAAACACCGGACCGTTGACGACACCACTGCTGTGTATGCCCAATACTGGAACAACCGGTATGTAACCAAATCACTGGTACAACTGGAGGAATTGCTGGAAAGCACCATGAAGGAATCTACTTTTCAAAAAGTAAAACAACCGGTACTGCTGCTTTATTATTTTAAAGATGAAGAACACCAGGATGATGTGGTGAAAGTGCCGGCCATGAAAAGAATGTTTACCCAACTGGGCACACCTGAAAACCTGAAGAAGCAGGTGGCCATTCCTAATGCCGGTAACCATGTGATCGGCTCCTACATCAAATCAAAAGACTACCAATCGGTGGAGAAGGAATGTGAAAGCTTTGCAACAGGCGTGTTGAATTTGACCCCGGTGAGTCAGTAGTTTTCGGTAATTATTACTTCAAAAAGATTGTACAAAAAAGCCTTTTAAAGGATTTTGACAAAGTAAATACGCCATATTTGTGTGTACCTCCGTGCTTAACCACATTACTAAGTTTCTGGTAAATCTCATATGATGAACTTTGCGGCAGAAAAAGCAGTATTGCCAAAGCAGGATGGGTATTAAAATATAATATCAGACTGGTTTTGCCGTTAAAGCTTTATGCTCCGGACATTGCTTCTGCTCATTGTGCTTACAACCGCTTTTGCAGGAATGAGCCAGAAAAACAAAAAACATATTCCTCCAGGTACGGTGCAAATCAACGACACCCTTTTTGCAGACAAAACAGAAGTAACAAATATCGGCTGGAGAGAATATCTATTTTACTTATCAAAAACAAATCCCACACTTGTACCTGCCAGTTTACCTGATACACTGGTTTGGGGTGAAGACACGTTGCGCTCTGCTCTTCATGAATACTATCTCCGTCACCCGATGTTTAACAGCTACCCGGTCGTTGGTATCAACTATGAACAAGCTGTTGCTTTTTGCAAATGGAGAACCTTTACTGCCAACCTCGCCATTTATTGCAGGAAAAAAGGGTTTACTAATCCGGAAGAACACTTATCAGACAGCTTTCCCATTACATTTTATTACAGACTTCCAACCGAAAAAGAGTGGCAGATGCTTGTGGCCGGCGGTATTGATTCCTCTGCCCGTGCATTCAAGAGGTTTTCAGGCAGTTTAAATCCCTATTTCAACACCAAAGAAGCCTTCATGGCCCGAAGATCACTCCTTCAAGACCAACATTTTTCTGAAGCTCTTCCTGTAGTTCAAGCCCGGTCATATTTCATCTATAAATCCAGGTTGTACAACCTGATTGGTAATGTAGCCGAAATGGTGCTGGAAAAAGGCCTTGCCAAAGGCGGAAGCTTTGATCATACATTGCAGGAAAGCCTGCCACCAGCCACACAGCACTGGTCAGAACCGGAGCGCTGGCTGGGCTTTCGCTGTGTGGCCGTTTTGCTGAAGTAGGTCATCTGAAACCGTTTCAAACGATACAGTTTCATATCCTGTACTTTTCCTATCTTCCTTGCACAATTGCTTGCTATGTTTCAATCAAAGATTGCCGGCACCGGCATGTATGTACCCGCCAACGTTTTTACCAACCAGGATATGATGAAGTTTATGGATACCAGCGATGAATGGATCCAGGAACGTACCGGTATTAAAGAGCGGCACTTTGCCCACCGTACTGATGAAACCACCACCACCATGGGAGTGGAAGCTGCAAAGATCGCCATTGAAAGGGCTGGTATCACCCCACAGGATATTGACTTTATCGTATTTGCCACGCTTTCGCCTGACTATTATTTTCCCGGCTGTGGTGTGCTGCTGCAACGGGCTATGCAGATGAAAGAGATCGGGGCGCTGGATGTACGCAACCAGTGCAGTGGCTTTGTATATGCACTGAGTGTGGCCGACCAGTTTATCAAAACCGGCATGTATAAAAACATACTCGTGGTGGGCGCCGAGAAACATTCTTTCGGACTCGACTTCAGCACCCGTGGCCGCAATGTATCAGTGATCTTTGGCGACGGTGCCGGTGCTGTGGTGCTTCAACCAACAGAAGATGCCGGCCGCGGTATCCTGAGCACTCACCTGCACAGTGATGGCAACAATGCCGAAATACTGGCCATGTATAATCCCGGCACACATGCCAACCACTGGAGCAAGGAAACTAAACTGGCCGATTTCAACGATGGCGAAATGGGCGATATGTTTATGAGCCATGCCATGATAGATAATGCCCAAAACTTTCCAAACATGGATGGCCCTTCAGTATTTAAAGTAGCCGTGGAAAAATTTCCGCAGGTAATTATGGAGGCCCTGAAGGCAAACGGGCTTGATACATCCGACCTCCGGCTTCTTATTCCTCACCAGGCCAACCTGCGCATCAGCCAGTTTGTACAAAAGAAACTGGGCTTGCGGGATGACCAGGTACACAATAATATTCAGCGATATGGCAATACCACAGCCGCCTCAGTGCCTATTGCCTTGTGCGAAGCATGGGAACAGGGAAAAATAAAAGAGGGCGACCTGGTATGCCTCGCTGCTTTCGGCAGCGGATTTACCTGGGCCAGCGCCTTATTGCGATGGTAATACCGGTTGCAACCTGCTGTGGAATTTGTTTGTCTCTGTTTTATAACTATAACACATGAAAAAGATCTTCTTTCTTGGTTTGCTGCTCTCTGCCTTCTTCATTTCCGGGGCGCAAACAAGCTGGTCGGTATCCTGCAGCGGTAAAGCGGTATTGAAAAATGCCACCGAGGCCCCGCAAAAGAATGTGCTGAGCATTAAAAGATCTTCACTGAAAAAATCCGGCAACATCACCATCTCATTCGACAAAGCTGACAGTACTTCTATCCGAACACTGATGGCCGATGACAGCAACCGCTCAGGTATCAAAAGCTGGGAAGATGTAACTAAACCAGTAGTGATCACGAACGCCGAACTGAAACAACTCTTTACCGGCCGCAACACCATCCATTTTTATTTTACTGAAATACCCAGAGACCCCGCCAAAGCGGCTCTCGTACGGGTGAGACCTGTGCACCTGTGTACTGTTTCGGCGCAATAAACAATCATCCGGTATTGTATCGCTATTTTTGCCGGCAGTGAGCCGCCGCATTATTTATATCATCAACCCCATTTCAGGTACCAGAAAGAAAAAAGACCTGCAGGCTTTTATTGAAAGGCGTACGGCTGAAATGAATATTCCCTTCCAGGTATTTCCCTCGGTGGCCAGTGGCGATTATTCTTTTTTACATTCCATCATTAAAGAACAACAGGTAACAGATGTGGTGATAGCCGGAGGTGATGGTACGGTAAGCCAGGTGATCGGCAGCCTCATGCATTGCGGAGTAAATTTCGGCATCATCCCCTGCGGCTCGGGCAATGGCCTTGCGCTGGCTGCACATATTCCCAAACAGCCGGCAAAAGCACTTGAACTTATTTTTTCTGGTAAACCCGTGCCAACCGACGGGTTTATGATCAACAACCATTTTTCCTGTATGCTCTGTGGTTTAGGATTTGATGCCAAAGTGGCGCATGATTTTGCTAATCAATCCCGCCGCGGATTAGCCACTTATGTGAAAGAAGTGGTCAGGAATTTTTTCTCCGCCAAAACCTACCGGTTCAGCATATTGCACGATGGCAATCAGCTTGTTGCCGAAGCATTCTTCATAAGCATTGCCAACAGCAACCAATTTGGCAATAATGTTACCATCGCTCCTGCTGCCAGCCTCAGCGACGGGCTGCTGGACATTGTAGTGGTAATGAAACAAGGCAAGACAGGACTGCTGCTCCAGCTTATTAAACAACTGCGGGGGAAAAACAAGCCCGTCACCGGTACAATAGACATTGGTAAAAAAAGGATCCTGTATTTCCAGGCTGTGCAACTGGTGATAAAAAATGTATCCCAGGCACCTTTGCATATTGATGGCGACCCTGCAGAAACGCCGGATGAAGTACAGGTAAAAGTGATGAAAGAATGTTTTCGGCTGATACAGCCTGCTTAAGCAATTTCCTTTTTACCATATACGGTGAAAATTATTTTGTATAACCCGGGGGGTGGGTTTATTCTCAAAAAGTTCAAGCACCTTTTTGAAACTTTGCTGGTTGGCCTGTCCTTTTACTGCGTTGACGATATTTAATTCTTCCCTTCGTGTAAGATGAAAATTAAGTGCCGCCTTATCCTCTTTAATATCAGGCGAGTATTGAAAGGCCACTTTATACACCGGTGTGCCATTGCGGGTGATGTAATAATTCAGCATATCGTTTTGAAAATATTCCATCATCTTAAACCAGTTGTGCTGCAACAGCAAGAATGGTTTGGTGGCATGGTCACTCATATCATCTGAAACATAGGGAGCCTCCCATCCGCCGGCGGTACGGTCTCTTATTTGTATCACCAGTACGCCGCTGGTGTTTTCCTTTATCCATTGGTCGAATGTAATAAGAAAGCGAAGGGCTGTTTCCTGGCCGTAGTTGTCACGCAGGCCGGCATCCATCACATCTATCACAGGGTCGGAAGGGAGCCACACATTTGGCAATACAATGGGAAAAGTGGCATTCATCCGAAGGGCGGAGAGCATACGGATATTGTAGGGATCTTGTTTGGCAAAAAAAGAAACAAAGTCAATGGCATCGGGATCAATAACAGGTGTATTCAGTGTATCCTGCGGAGCCTGCATCATAAACCGCACCGGCTGTGTGCTGATGATCAGTTTGCGGCTGTCGCGGGTCACCACCGAGTTGAAGAACATCAGCGGAATATTAGCCGCTTTTTCTTCCGGTGCATAATCCCTCAGTTGTTTATCCAGGAAACCATGTGTGTTGCTGTTCAGCTTTTGTTCAAAGGCATAACCCCTGTCTTTTACATACCGGTAAGGGCCGACGCTGAATTTTTGTGCAGGCGCTATCAGGTCACGGGCAAAGAAGGAAGTGAAGATCGGATTGAGCAGGTCACCCGCAATATCATCCACATATTGTTTATCCTGCAGGTTGATGGCTCTTCCCTTTTGTTTCCGCAGGTATAGTTCACGAAAGTAAGCAGCACCGATCATGCCGCCCGATGCACCATTGATCAAAAAAGTTTTTTGCATGATGCCGCCCTTCGTGATACTATCGAGGTGCTGCAATACACTCATAGTAAAAGTGGCGCTGCGATGGCCGCCCCCGCTGGTATTGATGAGCACAAGCAATGGTTTATCAGTTCCCTGCTTTTTCTTCCAGTTGTTCAGGATGGCGATCATGTTCTGTTTGTCGGCTTCCACATTAGCTGGTGTGCATTGTGCCATCAATCCTTCACGGCTGTAAGAAGGCCGTTCGTCTTTATTGTTATAGTTGAGCCCATAGGCTTTATTCCGGGGGTCAATAAGGTCGGCTTTGTAAAAAAAGTTCAGTATCAGTAACAGCCCGATCAGGTAGGGTATGCTCCAGCTTTGCAAAAAATAAGTAACCGCTCCCGCCACACCGATAAGTATGGAGAAGAAAATGGTAATGCTGGCGGCGGCAGGCAACTGGAAGAAAGGATTATCCTGCAAAAAGCCGATGGCCACCAGGAAAAGGAAGGCGGCAAAGACCGAGAGTATGGCGGCAAAGTGATGCCGTTTGAAAATAGAGTCAATAAACTCGTTGGTATAATGGGCCACGTCACGTACCGGTCTTATTTTAACAGGTGTCTCAAAATAGTTCTGCACTGTTATCAGCGGCGTACCGAGATGTATTTCTTTTACCGGGGTAAGATGGGTGATATACGACTGCGGGTTGGTGATCACCGGCATCATCCGCCGGAGAATAGAGCGGTCGGCACGGAAAAAATACACGAAGGAGGCAGCCAGGATAAACAGAAGGCCGCATACAAAGCCGCCAAAAAGAAACAGTATTTCTGTAGTGGGTACCAGTTCGCGGTAATGAGCAAAGCGGTAGGCTTTAAAAAAATAAAATACAAGGAAGAGCAGCGGTATCACCGAATTGTTGATGCAGTATTTTAAAAAAGGGTTGGTGGTGGCCGCCAGGAAACGGAAATGCCTGCAAAACAGGATAAACGTGGCAATATTCCAGCTCATGATGAACATGCCTACTGCGGCACCCACAATGGCTGAACTGAAAGAATTCACATTGCCAAGGTATTCCGGTGCCAGGTAAAGTGAGTCGGCGCCGAAGGTTTTCATGAATGAGCCATTGATCGTACTGAACAGGATGAACCAAAACAGCAACAGCACCTGGTATTTGCGTAAGTGCAAAAACACCAGTTGTACCGGAAATGAATAATAGAATCCTTTCAGCCAGGCTTTCATGTAAATGGAAGATACGTACAACTTAAAAATAATGATATTAACCGGTGCTTCAAATAGCCGGCGTTAGCGTGGTGTTAACCTTGGGGCCGCCCCCGTACGATGTAGAGTGTCCATACAAGGGAGAGCAGCAGCAGCATGGCCACCAATTGGTGCAGTTGTGCGATCCATTCAAATATGCCCCACTGGTTGGGTACGATCTGCAGGCTCTTGAGCACTGCGAGTATTCCAAGCAATACTTGTGTACAAGTGAGCAGGATGGGCCACCAGCGGGTACGGGTAAAAAGGGATGAGCCTTTTATTTTATACAGTTTTACCGTAAGCAATATCACCATTGCCAACAGAATATATGCCAGTCCCCGGTGTATAAAATGCACAAGGATGAGATTATCCACCAGGTTCAGCATTCCTTCCTGCGGCCGGTACAGATAGGATGGTATCATTTCGCCATTGATATCGGGCCAGGTGGGTGCAGCTGTGGCAGCTTTATGCCCCGCCATAAATGCGCCATATATTAATTGTATTGTCAATACCGCCAGTATACTGATCGTTATCTTTCTTGCCTGCCGGTTTACCACCAGTTGTTCATCCGGCACCAGCAGTTTCAGGGCAAACCAGAAGGTGTAACATAGCAGGCCCAGCGCCAGTATGAAATGCATGGCCAGTTTGGCAGGTTTCACATATACTGCATCACCGGTGAGGCCGCTGGCCACCATGATCCAGCCGACAGCACCTTGTAATGCACCCAGCAAAAACAGGATGAGCATAGGGCGCACCATCCATGGCCGGAAGCGGCGTTGCACCAGGAAAATAACAAAGGGTATCAGAAATACCACTCCAATCAATCTTGCCCAGAAGCGGTGAAACCATTCCCAGAAAAAGATGAATTTAAAATCCTTCAGGGTGAAGCTGTAGTTGAGCAGGTTGTATTGCGGCGTTTGTTTGTA
>JAEUVM010000256.1 GCA_016787125.1 Chitinophagaceae bacterium
TCCACCGAACTGTAGCCCTGAGCCAGCAATCCGGCAATGATGCCCGTCAGCACATCGCCAGTGCCTCCGGTAGCCATACCGGCATTACCGGTGCTGTTGAAAAAGCCCATTCCATCGGGTGTGGCTATAAAACTGTGATGACCTTTCAGAATAATAATTACGTTCAGCTCCTTCGCTTTTTGCAAAGCCAGCAATACCCGGTCAAATTCGTTGGCCGTTTCACCAAACAATCTTTCAAATTCCTTCGGGTGTGGTGTCAGCACCGATCCGGGAGGAATAAGTGCGATAAGGTCTTTTTGCAGCGCCATACAATTCAGCGCATCGGCATCCAGCACCAGCGGATGCCGGAAGGCGTCAAACACTTCCCGCAGCATCATCCGGGTTTCATTGGCCGTGCCCATGCCCGGCCCAAGGGCAATGGTATCGTATTTCGTCAGGTCTTCATTTACCCTGGTATTACTCAGCGAGTGAATATCGGTGATCACCATCGCTTCCGGTACGGCCGTCTGCATCACGGTATAACCGCTCGAAGGAAGATGACAGGTGAGTAAACCTACCCCGCTGCGCAAACAGGCACGGGCAGCGAGTACCGCCGCACCCATTTTACCATAACTGCCCGCCACCAGCAACACATGGCCGAAATGCCCCTTGTGTGAAAAACGTTTGCGTGGTTTAAAGATGGAATGTATGATGGTATCATCCAGCAGTTCAAAGCGGCTATGTACGTTTTGGAAAAAACCATTGTGCAAACCAATATCCAGCAGGTGCACTTCGCCAATGGTATCTTCATTTTCGGCAAATAAAAAGGCCGGCTTATAACATTGAAAACTTAAGGTATGTGCAGCCTTCACGGTGAGCTGCCCCCTGGATGACCTGTCAGTAAATAAACCGCTTGGTATATCAACAGACACCACCGTTCTGCCGGATGAATTGATATGTTCCACCAGTTTAGCCGTCACACCTTCAATACTCCGGTTGAGCCCGGAGCCAAACAGCGCATCGATGATGATCTGCCCTTCGGGAAAGGGATGAAAGTTTTGTTCCGACTGTATAAAATGAATATCAACCGCCGGCAGTTTGTGCAGTCTCGCCAGGTTTACCTGGAAATCATCCGTGCCAAGATGGCCAAACTCCAGTATGTGGACGGACATGTTGTAACCTTTGTCGGACAGCAGCCTTGCAATGGCCAATCCATCGCCGCCATTATTTCCCTTACCGCAAAAGATGCCGTAGGAGGGGGCATCGGGGTATTGAATCACCAGCCAATCTGCACAGGCAACCGCAGCCCTTTCCATCAGGTTAATGGATGTGACAGGCTCATGCAGGATGGTATATTGATCCCATTCCCGTATCTCTGCGGCAGAGAGAATTTTCATAACACGAAGTTAGATAATAGATAAGAGAGAATAGATAAGAGTTGTGTAAAGCGGCTGGGGTATATTATTATACTTATCTGTTTAAAGTTGAAAACTGAAAGTGCTATGCCTTTGTAAAGCGGCGTGCTACCAC
>JAEUVM010000264.1 GCA_016787125.1 Chitinophagaceae bacterium
CATTGATGGAACATTCTACTGAACTAAGCAAAATATTATCCTTCCTGGAAGAAACAGGCATACCATTTCAATTCAGGAGTATTCCGCCTGAAGATTGTTTTCTGCCCGGTTTATTGATTGAAAACGGTGCTATAATTATTGATGAAAAAAACCTGAAATATCCCGGCGATATTCTGCATGAAGCTGCACACCTGGCCGTGATTCCGGCAGCCGAAAGAGCCCGGCTCAACGGCAAAGAGATCGGGAGCAGGCCACAAAATGCTGCAGAAGAGATGATGGCCATTGCATGGTCATACGCCGCTTGTGTGTACCTGTCAATTGATCCTTATTTTGTTTTTCACAACGAAGGCTACCAGGGAGGCGGCCACCAGTTAGCCGATAATTTCAAAGAGGGCCGTTATTTTGGTACTCCTATGCTGCAATGGGTCGGGCTTACTGCCGAAAAAGCAAGAGCAAATGAATTAGGTATAAACCCTTATCCGTCAATGATCCGTTGGCTGCGTGATTAAATCCTTAAGCAGGGAATGTTTCAAAAAATCTTGCTTGTATATTTAATTATATTATCTTCAAGACCTTAACCAACGTCTTCAACCTTTAAACACTTTTTTATGGAAGGAACCATCGCAGAAATCAGGATGTTTGCAGGTAATTTTGCGCCCCGCAACTGGGCCTTTTGCGCTAGTCAAATCATCTCGATTGCACAAAACACTGCTCTTTTTTCCCTACTTGGAACCACTTATGGAGGAAACGGGCAAACAACATTCGCTCTACCCGATTTTCGTGGCCGGGTGGCAGTTGGAACGGGCACCGGACCGGGGCTTTCCAATATCCAGCTCGGACAGCTCGCAGGAACGCCTACCGTTACATTGTTAACCACTAATATGCCGGCGCACAACCATGCTGTTACAGGTACGGTAACCATGGTGGCCAATTCCGGAACAGACGGTCAAACAGATGATCCTACAAACCGCAGATTAGCCGGAGCTAATATTTATACCAACGTTACCAGTGAACCCGCCACCATGGCACCGCTGCAAACCAACCTTTCCACAGGAATAAGCGGTGGCAGCCAGCCATTCAGCATCATGCCCCCCTATCTTGGTATGAATTATATCATTTGTATGTTCGGTATTTTCCCTTCAAGGAATTAATGCCTTCCTGAATAAATATTTAATCATCTAAAACTATTTAAACATGGAAGGAACCTTAGCAGAAATAAGAATGTTTGCCGGCAACTTTGCCCCCCGAGGCTGGCAGTTTTGCAATGGACAACTTTTGCCAATTGCTCAATGGACAGCGGTCTTTGCCCTTGTAGGGACCATTTACGGAGGGAACGGACAAACAACATTTGGCATACCCGATTTCAGGGGCCGCATTGCACTTGGCACAGGAAGCGGGCCCGGATTACCGAACGTCGATTTGGGTGAAATGGCCGGAGTGGAAAACACCACACTGATCATCACTAATCTGCCTCTTCATAACCACCCTGTTACAGGAACTGTATCAATGGTGGCGAATTCAGGAACAGACGGACAAACAGATGACCCGAACGGCCGCCGTTTATGCGGTGATAATATCTACACCAATGTTACCAGTGAACCTGCCAACATGGCACCTTTGCAAACCAACCTGACTACAGCGCAGGCCGGCAGCAACCAGCCATTCAGTAACAGAAGCCCTTATATTGGTATGAATTATATTTTTTGCGTGGAAGGAATTTTCCCGTCAAGAAACTGATCAGTTCAAATTGTATTTTTTAGAATAATCCCTCTTGTCTCTTATGAGAAAGAGGGATTATCTTTATCCCCTGTTTAACAACCACTACTAACTTTTCTCATGCTGCGAACCGGTATATTACTGCCCAGGTCTTCTTTGTTTCCTGCTTTTGGTCTTGATATCCTGAATGGTATTAAATCTTCTTTGAAGTATGCCGGTATCACAGAAGAGGTGAAGCTGCTTACAGACAATATTGGCTTTGGAACAGAAGAGGCAGAAATTTACACAAAAGCAGAAAGGCTGCTTTTGCAGGAAGACGCCGATGTGGTGATTGTAGTGGCCGACCTGTCTGTTGGTGAGTTGCTGGAACCGCTTTTCACCACCAGCAACAAACTGCTGATACTTGTAAATATGGGTGCCGGTATTCCTGATACCTGGAAAGCAGCTCCCACCACTATCATTCATTCGCTGAACCTGAGTTTCTGTGCCAGGCTTACTGCCAAACTGGCGGCAACAGAGAATGAAAACAAGAAGGGAATGTATGTGCTCTCTTATTATGATGCGGGTTACCGGCAAACCTTTTCTATGATGAACAGCCACCAGCAAAATGGCGGTGAGCCGATGTTTACCCATATCACTCACCTGAAGGCGGAACAGTTTACACTTTCACCGGCTGAGCAATTCGTGGAGGAACATGATGATGTGAGAACCTGGCTCTGTCTTTTTACCGGAGAAATGGCCGATCAGTTTTGCGAAGCAGTGTTTCCTTTGCAGGAAAAATGGGGACTGAATTTATATGCATCTGTTATGCTGCTGGAAAAATGTCTTGAAAGAAATGATCAAAAGTTGTCTGTACCCGATATCAAAGGCTATACCTGCTGGTTATCCTCGCTTGATAATGCCGCTAATACAAATTATAAAACGGCATTCAAAAAAGCTGCAGGTAAAGACGGCACCTTGTTCGGAGTGCTTGGATGGGAAGCAGGTTTGCTGATACAAGAAATCAGCAGCCGGTATAAGCAGGATGATGCTACCGCTGCCGGTACAGTGGCTGCTATAAGTGAAATGACTTTTGATAGCCCCCGTGGCTGGATGAAACTTGACCCGGCCACCTATCATACCTATGGACCGGCCTGGCTGTTATGCCTTTCCCAAAACGGCGCAGATAAAAAGATAAGCAATAAGACAGATACAACTGAAGAGTGGACCTTTTTTACCGCTGAGCAATTTCCGCCCGACTCCAACTCCGGATGGAGAAACACATTCCTCTGTATATAAACTATTATGCCGACAGAAGTAAAAGCGCTTATTCTTTGCAACAACCCGATTGCCATTCCGGCCATCAGGGAGTTTTTGTTTTATGGTAAGGTGGGTGCTATTGCCGTTACCCGACGCAATAAGGAAATGCAGCAGATAACGCAAAGTATGACCGGGGGTACAGATGTGCCTGTTGTGATTGTAACCCGCAACGACTATAAGGATAAACTCCTATCTGTAATTAAGGATAAAGGCATAAATACCGGGTTAATGATGACCTTTCCTTTTGTACTTCCGGAAGAGATATGGAGATTGCCGGAGAAAGGATTTATAAACTTCCACTATGGCCTGCTTCCGCAGTGCCGCGGTCCGCACCCTATACTATGGCACTTGCTGAACAATGATAAAGAAGCAGGTGTTACACTGCACAAAGTAGATGGCGGAATTGATACAGGAGAAATAATCATGCAGGAAAAAACAGAGATCAGCAAGGACGACACCTATGGTTCTTTGCAATCAAAATTGGGCTACCTGGCGGCAAAACCTGCAGCTAACCTTTTGAAAATTTTGTCTTTCGGCAGTATCATTCCGTCGCGGCCGCAAGAGGAGAGTAAAGCGGCTTATTATGAAATGCCAGGAGCAAAGGATCTGACTATTGACTGGCAAACAATGGAGGCAGACCGGATCATCCGTTTGGTAAATGCCTGTAACCCATGGAATAAAGGAGCAGGGACGTTTATAAAAGACTGGTTTATTGGAATAACTGAAGCAGAAGTGGCAGGCAATATAACTGCTGGTGATGAAAAGGCAGGTACCATTCTTGCTTGTGATAAAGAAAAGGGGTTGCTCGTTAAAACATGTGATGAAAAGAAACTAAAGATCAACATCGTTTACCTCCAGGAAGGGTTTTATTCAGGCTACAGGCTTTCTGCTTTTTCAATTGCACCGGGTATGGCATTTATTTGACTATGGTCCTTTTTGAAAATAGTTTTTATATAAAACATAAGTAATTTTATCAGTTGAAGGGCGTATTGAAACAATTAATCACTAAACTCATCCTTAATTAACCATGAAGAAGCTCAATCTTATCCTGATGTCCTGTATGTTCCTGCTTTTTGCCCGAAACAATGCACAAGCCCAGCTCAACGCAGGAGATATTGTATTTACCGGTTATAACTCGTCGGCCACCAATGTGGATTCCTTTTCCTTTGTGTTGCTGGTAAATATTCCTGCCGGTACACAGATCAGCTTTACAGATAATGCCTGGCTTTCCACCGGTGCTTTCAGAGCAGGAGAGCAGCACCTCACATGGACGGCAGGCCAGGCATTTGTTGCCGGAAGGGAGATTACTATTTTCGGCACCACATCGCCAACTCCTTTAACGCCCAACTCACTTGTTGCCTTCACCAGCAATAGTGCAGGTACCTGCTCTGGCACGATGGTAAGTTTAAATACTTCAGGTGACCAGATCATTGCTTACCAGGGAACAGTAGCCTCACCCACGATTATAGCAGGCATACACATGAATGTTTATGCTGTAACAGGTGTGGGTGATTGTGGAAACACTACCGCCGCTGCCTGGGATCCTGTCTGTGTTGATGGAGCAGGCGGTACAGTGGGTAATGGCAACTGGTCGTCAAAACCAGCGGCACTAACCACAGGTACCAATGCCGTTTGGATAGGTTCACAGGACGTAACAGCCAGCGAAGAAGATTGGGCCGTGTTTAATTGCACCGGACCTCTCGCCACACCTGCACAGGTACGGGCAGCTGTAAATAATAACGCCAACTGGTTTTCTGGTGATGGTGCCACCACCCGGAGAACAAGTCCGTCACGCTGCACTTTTCTTGGCCTTTTGCCGCTGCCTATTAAGCTGAATGGGTTTTCTGCCCAATTGAATTCTGATAAAACAGTTACTGTAAAGTGGAAAGTAGATGAACAGCAGGATGTCGTAAGTTATATTGTGGAGAGAAGTACTGATGGCGTAAGTTTCAGTCAGACAGGGGTGGTATTCCCGGCAGTTAATACTGATACCTACTCGTTCATAGATGCGAATCCGGTAGCCGGGAAGAACTATTATCGCCTTTTCATTAAGGAAGCCTCCGGAAAGATCACCTACAGCCGGACAGTAATAGTAAGCCTGAAGGCTGGAATCGTAATTTCCCTATACCCCAACCCTGTAAAAGACAAACTGACCATTCAGCAGTTTGGAACATTACAAAGCCGGACAGCCTTACTCACTGACGGGCAGGGTAAAACGATTTTAACGATCAGGTTAACCAGTCTGGTACAAACGGTTAGCATGGAACGCTTTGGTAAAGGCATCTATATGTTGAAACTTGATGACGGATCCTCCTATAAGATTGTTAAGGAGTAAATAAAGAAACTGATTATCTTTAAGTTGCCGGAACACACCTTCGGCAACTTTTTTTTTCTGAACCTAAAACCAAAACACTCTCTATGCAGCGGAGAAATTTTATCAGCAACCTGGCGGTAATATTACCTGCCGGGGCAGTTGCCCCTAACCTCCTTTTTGAAAACAGACGGCAGTACAAAAATCTCTCGAAAACGGACGTGGTGATACTGGGAGCAGGTCAGGCAGCGCTTTTCATTGCCAATACATTAAAAAAACAAAAACTGTCCGTCATCATTGCCGAACCAACCGGTGGTATCAGCCAGGCAGCTGCTCACAATCATGCAGACAAGCCAGGCATCATCCGACAGACAAGCAAACACACAAAAGCAGAGGTGAATTCCATCACAGAAAGACATTATGGAGATATAGCCGGGGAAGTTAAAACAGGATTTATTCCTTCAGAGATCAAAAGAACGGCAGAGGGATTTATTGTTACTGATGGTGAACAATCATTCCAGGCAGAGAAGCTGGTGGTTGCCCTGCCCGTTTCAATGGATACAGAGAATAGTATGATGCAGATTTCCACCAGCGATAAACATTCGATCTCAGTTTCCTGCAAGAAGAAAGGTGATCCGGGGCCGTTGCAGCTTCGCACCACTGCCGCCGGTAGAATTGACGAGGAGATGCTAACCCGATTTGCTGCCGGTAACAAACCGGCTATACTGGCTATTGTGTAACAACCTTTGAATGAGTAAGTACTTTATACAAATTCCCGGACTGCTGAAGCCGGAAGAAATACAGGAAGTGGAAGGTTTGATGACTTCCGTACAGTTTGTGGATGGGAAAGCCACTGCCGGCATGGCTGCCCGGGAAGTAAAGAACAATATGCAGGCAGAAGGGAATGATAAAGCGCTGTTCAAAATACAGGAACTGGTGGATAAGGCGCTGGCAAGCAGTCCGCTTTTTAATATCGCTGCTCTTCCCAAAACAGTGTATCCTCCGTTGCTGAGTAAATACACGGCCGGTAACTTTTATGGCTGGCATGTGGATAGCCCAGTCATGGGAGATCCACCCATGCGTACAGACCTGGCAATGACAATTTTCCTCAGTGATCCTTCAACGTATGAGGGTGGTGAGCTGATCCTGCAAACCGCCTCAGGCAATGTGGTTTTCAAGCCTAATAAGGGAGATGCCGTTTTATATCCGTGCCAGTACCTGCATTGTGTGAATGAGGTAAGAAGTGGTGCCCGCCTGGCAGTGGTTACCTGGGTGCAAAGCAATGTGGCTTCACCGGAAAAAAGGCAGATTCTATTTGACCTGAACCAGGTACATGCAGTGCTTCATCAAAAGGACATGCATTCACCCGAGGCCAACCTCCTGCTGCAAACACACAGCAACCTGTTTCGTATGTGGGCCGATGTGTAGATACATAATGAAGTTGGAATAAAACAGCAACAGCCTCGTAATCGAGGCTGTTGCTGTTTTTGGGAATATGTATTAATTAAAAAGAAGCGGAAACAGTAACCTTTGGTTCTTTTGCCACTTTGCCTGCATCAATAGGAGCACCTGAAATAGAATAATCAGCCAGCACAATACTGAAAGAAGATACTGCAGATACTTTACCGCCGGCTACAGTAATAGTAGCGTTGGTGGTAACTGGCTTCTTAATACCTTTTACTTCCAGGTTGCCGGTAACAGTCACCTTGTACACTCCGTCTTTGTTGAATTTTACCTTAGACAGCTTATTAATTTTGCCGCTGAAAGTAAATTTGGGAAACTGTGCAGAGTTAAGCCAGTTTGCACCATTAAAGTGTTCCTGTATTTTGGGATTAGAGAAAGCGAAATTGGCAACCACAGCTTCAAATTTCACATCACCGGTGGTTTTGTTCAGGGAAGCGATCACGGTCTTGTTCTCGGCTTTTGGTAATGCATCGATCGGGGTTGTGGCGTCGAATGCTACTGTAGCCGAAGTGGTGGTAAGGGGTTGAGCGAAGGCGATGCCTGTCAGTGCGATCAGAGCCAGCGAGAGGATTGTTTTTTTCATCGTGTAGTTTTTTGTTTAAGTAAATTTTTATTTGTTTGAATTAAAAGTTGCCCGTTTAAAAGTGATGGCCGTACTGCCAAGGATTTCACTATACATGCTGCCGCTGCAAACAGCCTTCATGGAAACACTGTCTCCATCTTTCAGCTCTTTTATTTTTTTATACTGCTCTTTCTCCAGTGAGAAAATTGCATAAGAGCCGGTACTGTCTGCAAAACTGACGGTACTGCTTGAATCAGCCAGGAGTTCCAGCTTTGATATTTTTCCATTTACCACCAGCACTTTTTCCAGGTATTTGTTTCTGGCTGCCGTATCATTTTGCAAGAATTCTTTTATCAGGCTCCCGGCGTCCAATGTAAAATCAGCTTTTACATCTTCTGTCGCAGCAAATGTTTCAGCCATTGTTTTTTTCTCAATGAACTTAAAACCTGCATAGGCAATAACCGGGCCTATGATAAGCCATGCGATTTTGGGTAACCAGTTTTTAAACGGAATGGCTGTTATAATAAGCAAGGCCGCAGCCAGCATATGTATCCAGGCTGCAGGTTTTAACATGCTTACCACACTTTTCCCAACACCGAGGTCCACTAGGACACCCGTAAAAAGATAATAGATCGAAAAAAGGCTTAGTGCAGCTGCACCGGCGATATAAGAAAAAGGAACTGTTTTTCTTTTAAGTGCCACAAAAGCGGCTGACACAACCGCCAGTACCGGTACCAGCCAGAAGGCATAAAAACTGAAAGACAATTGGGGAAATGGGTTGTCCAGTTTGAACTGGCTGGTCGAGATCCTGAAGAAGTCACCCGTGGCAAGGGCGTAGCCTTCTACCATGGTTCCGCCCCAGGATACCCAAGGCATGAAAAAAGTTAAGAGCAAAACCATTGCCGACAGGAAATGCAATGCTTCGAGCGTGCCCAGTTTAGTTTTTGTGTCCTTTATCATATAGTATTCCAGAAACGGTCATTTCAACGGGTGGGTTGCAAGAACCGATTTCAAATATACAATGTTTGAACATTGAAAACGATCAATCTGATAAAAATATTTGTGAAAGAAAAAGCCGCTCCATGAAAACGGAGCGGCGTAATTACTAACCCAATTTTAGTAACAAGTTGATTATAAATAAATTACGAGTTCTGCATTTCCTTGATCTTTTCCCTGATTTTGCCTTCAATTTCCCTGGCCAACTCCGGATTATCGGTAAGCAATTGTTTTACTGCATCACGACCCTGGCCCAGTTTATCACTGTTATAGCTGTACCAGCTACCGCTTTTTTGCACAACTCCCAGTTCGGTACCCATATCAATGATCTCGCCGGTTTTAGAGATGCCTTCTCCAAATATGATGTCAAACTCAGCCGCCCTGAATGGTGGAGCTACTTTATTCTTCACCACTTTCACCTTTACATGGTTGCCGATGGCTTCATCTCCGTCTTTTACCTGGGTCTGACGGCGGATATCGAGACGTACAGAGGCATAAAATTTAAGGGCATTACCGCCGGTGGTGGTTTCGGGGTTTCCAAACATGACCCCGATCTTTTCACGTAATTGGTTGATGAAGATACAGATCGTACCTGTTTTGGATATTGTGGCTGTAAGCTTCCGCAGGGCCTGGCTCATCAGGCGGGCATGAAGGCCCATCTTACTGTCACCCATTTCACCCTCTAATTCACTTTTGGGTACAAGTGCTGCCACAGAGTCTATCACCACCACGTCCAGTGCGCCGGAAAGTATCAGACGGTCCGCTATCTCAAGCGCTTGCTCACCATAATCAGGCTGGGAGATCAGCAGGTTGTCAACATCTACCCCCAGCTTCTGTGCATATGAACTGTCAAACGCATGTTCCGCATCTATAAAGGCACACATACCACCTTTTTTCTGAGCCTCAGCTATTACATGGGTGGCTATGGTGGTTTTACCAGAGGATTCAGGCCCGTATATTTCAATGATCCTGCCACGGGGAAGACCGCCAATACCCAGTGCCACATCCAGCCCAATTGAACCGGTGGATACAACTTCCTGTGCCACTTCGGCTTTATCGCCCAGCATCATCACGCTTCCTTTACCATAATCTTTTTCAAGCTTATCCATTGTAAGCTTAAGGGCTTTCAGTTTTTCATTGTTTGCATTTGCCATTTCTGAATTTTTTTCTGCTTTTGACATATTTCAAAGTTATGTTTTGACTGCCTGCTTATCGGCACAAGTTATCAACCGAAAATCAAAACTAAATGAATTAGCAAATAAAAACTAATATTTTTTGGATTTTTTTTAAAAAATAGTAAATATAGGCGGGCAGCAGACCGTTTCAAGACCCGATAAGAAACGGAATCCCGGCATACGGGCAGGATTCCGGGAGACCTGGTAATGTACGCTTGATAAAGCGATATGTTGAGGTATTACAGATAATGGCATGTACTCATACTGGTCGGACCCCGCGAACTCTTTCGTCTCATGAGATTAGTCGTAACAAAATTTGGAATACCGGTAGTTGAAACCGGCAGCGGTAAAATTTTTTATCCAGACCCCTACTACCGTATCACGATTTGTATGACACCTGTCATACCCGGATGATAGATACAAGAGTAGCGGTAGCTGCCGATAGAATCCAATTGCACCGTATACCGGCCTCCTGCCTGAATATCCCCACTGCTGAACAATCCGTTGTCTGAAGTTACCGTATGCGTCATGTTGTCATCATTAATCCATGTGATACGGGCTCCGGGAGTAAGGGTAATATCTGCAGGTGAGTATACGCCACCTTTCATGGTTATTACCTGGCCGGGATCGCCATTGCCAATATCATTTACCAGTTTGTCTTTACTGCAGGCGGTGAATATGGTAATGGCAATTCCTGCCAGCAGCACTGTGGAAAGAAGAATTGTTTTTTTCATACATCACAGTTTTGCTTCGCAGAAAGGAATACAATATTCCGGCCAGCACTGATGCAGGCTGAAAAAATGACAGTGTGTTTGTGTAGTGGGGAAATTGATGCCCAGTTGCGGATAAAACGCTTCGGCACCGGCGCTTTTCCTGTACGGTTAAAACAGGTAATCCATCCGTAGCATTACCATGCGGCCCCGAAGAGTGTACTGGTCTTGTATCAGCTGGTTGGCCAGCAGGCTATAGCGTGTATACTTCTTTATGTTGAAAATGTTGGTGATATCAAGGGAAAGGTCCATCTTTTTGCCAGCCCCGGTAAAGCGGCACTTTGTATCCATAAAAAAATACTGCACACTGTTATTACCGGTTTGGATGGAATAATTATGACGGCCACTGATTTCTACGAGCAGTTTTTTTGCCAGCGGCATATTTACAGTGAGTTGTTGTTCTGCACGGAAGGCCCGGCTGGAAAACGAATTACCTGAAGCAGGCTTACTATCCACCTTACTGCTGATCCAGAAGAAAGAAGGCTGATAAGTGAGATTGACGGACCCGAATAATTTTTTGATCAGGTTGCCATTCAGACTGAGGGAATGACTGTTGAAGGGGAACAATTCATCATTCAGCAATCGCATAAAGCGATAGAAATTAAGTGATGATTTTACAGTGACCGTTGTTTTCAAACCAAACAAGTATTTACTGACTGTATTAGTAAGCCCGGTGGTGATGATATTATTTTTATACGGCAGCAAAATAAATCGCTGAATATTATCCGACACCTCCGCCGACAGAAGGGTATTTTGCTGCGTTCGGTTCCAGGTAACACCGGTATTTAAAAACAACATCGTTACCGTATGCTGGTATTCATAGTTGACAGAAACCGCATAACTCACCCTTTCCTGGAGCGTAGCGTTGTTGGCCTGTAAGAGCCGGTATGTTTGGAGTATAGCACCGCGGTACACATTGGTGATGTTTCCAAATGTATTTGAGCGGCTGAGTTTGGCAGTAATGCTTTGCTCGTTCGTCAGATCGTAACGAAGAAAGATATCAGGTGTAAAGATCAGTTGCCTGTTTGCGGAAGGCAAGCTATACTCCTGTTGCCGGTAAATTATTCGCTGAAAGGTGAGCGGCAACTGCAATGTGGCCCTGAGCTTATTATATCGCAATTGATATTCTTCGGTGAGGTAAACGCTGTGCCGGTCCCAATCCAGGTTATTACCCGGATCACCGGCGTAGGAGATGGTGTTGCCGTCTTTTTGAAAAGACAGATCGCTTTCCAGGGTTTGTGATTGTGAAATGAACCCGGCTTTGTATTGCTGATTGACAACCTTTCCCGGTTTGCGCCAGGAAAGAGAAACATGAGAGAAAAGGGAAGGTGACCTCACATCCTGCCATACATGGTCGTAATAATCTTCATAGTTCTTAATGTCGGCAAAATAACCTTTACCAATATCTAATTGCTGGTGGTGGTTTGAATAGCTGATCAACCAGCGTATTTCACCAATATTTTTTCCCCGCAGCGCCGGAATCCAGGTGAGGTCGTTTGAAAATTCACGTATCTTTTTATATAACTGCTGGCTGAAGGAGTTATCATTGAAACTCATAACACTGTAATCTTTTTGGCATGCCAGGTTTACCCTGAAACTGTTATTGAAGAAGTACCTGTCGCGGTTTGCTGTGGCGGTAAGGGCTCCAATAAATAATTGTGGTTTGTTTGTAAATGCTTGTGTTTCCCGGAATGATATGGTATCACCGGCAATATAGTTATCTGCCTGGCTGAAGTAGTTCAGGTGGGTTTTGTCATAATAAAACTGGAAGTTGGATCTGAGCTGCAGGGCTTTTTTTGTTTTGTATAAATTATTGAGGTTAATAATGCCGGAGCTGTTGAGATAATAATCAACCAGTGCCACATCAGGTGTGCCGGCCGTGGCAAGTGAAAGTTCGGGCCTTGGCGCTTCTTCGGCCAGGTTGGCGACAAGGCCTGAGGAACCCAATTGTTTGAATTCGTTCTGGTAGTCCACGCCACTGTTGTTGACAGCCAGTTTGTTCAGTGTTTTGATACGCTGATTCAGCAGTAAAGGGGTGAAGGAGAGATCGTATTGCTCGGGCAGGCCCCCACCAGCCATTCCTTTTGCAGACAGCTTGAAGCTTTTATCGTCTTTTAATACCAGGTTGATGATTGTTTTGTCGGAGAATTCTTTTTCTTTCAATACCTGGAGAGGCTGGTGATTGCGCACCACATCCACATCAGATACCAATTCTTTGCGGATCACTTTAGGAGCAAGTCCATAGCGGCCATCCATCAGATCGTCGCCATGGATATAAAGGTTTTCCACCATTTTTCCATTGAAATATATAGTGCCGTCTTCATCTACTATTATCCCGGGCATCCGGCGAAGCACATCGCCGATGGTGCGGTCTTCTTTGCGGGCAAAGCTGTTTACATTATAGCGGATGGTATCACCCATGGATTGAATAAGAGGTCTGTTTTGCACGGTTACCCCTTTAAGAGTACCGGTGTCTGCGATGAGAATAAAATTGTATTCAGCAATGCCTGCAGCAACCGCCACCCGTTGCTTTTTATACCCCACATGGGATACTTCCATCCAGAATTTGTTTGCAGTGTCGGCGACAGGTGTGGTAAGTGAATATGCCCCTTGTCTGTTTGTGATGGCGTAGCTGAAGATGACCGATTTATCGTTTACCAGGTTTACGCTGGCGGCGGCTAATGGTTCGGCCGATTCATTTGTAACAGTACCGGTAAGTTTTTGTTGCGAAAAGGCACGATGTGACATGACTGAGATCAGTGTACAGAATAACAAGCTAAGGTAAAATGATCTGATCTTCATCGGCATGCGTTGGTTGCCGCGGGCATCAGTCAAGCTCCAGCGGATTATACTTCTTTATTTTCCTGGCATGTGCTGCATTAGCGTCGTCTGTATTAATAACAGCCACGGTGGCATTTGGCGCCATCGCTGCCATTACAGATTCAGGGTCTGTTTCAAATGCCTTCTTAGCTTTGTTGTATGCTTTGAGGGTGGTTTTTATATAATCGCCAGTGTTCAGGAAAGAACGGGTAATTTCCTCTGCATCGGTATTTTTTACGAGGCTCTTAAAGGAGAAGAACACTTCATTTTTCTGGTCTCTGGCTTCCAGTATAAGTCCAGGCAGACCTGTCAGTTTCCAGGGGCCTAGTTGGTAGGGCAGTTCCGGGGCAAACCAGGCTTCATAGGTGCGGCCGGCATAAAAGCCTGTAGCTTTCTGGCAGGCATAAATGCCAATCATTTTCTTATCCTCTGCCGTTTTCCAGTCTATCTTTGGTATTACCGATTCTACCCTGTAGGTTTTAAATCCCAGCACCGAATACAACTGCAGGGAGCTGTCAGCCCTGTTCAGTAATATCTCTTCATTAATGATAGCCCCATATTTGTTTACTAAAAGCAGCGGACCACCCGAGACCACTTCGGCTGGTTTTGCGGCATTGTTTTGGCGCAACTGCTGAGCCAATCTTCTTTTGATTGCATTTTTGTCATTCTCCAGGTACAGCTTCTCTGTACAATAACGACTGGTATTTCTGCCAAGTGACAGCACCATGTTTGCAGTGTACAGGCTGTCTTTTGCTGCAATATCCCTTGCATACCTGAATTCATATACCACGTTCAGCGAAACGGTTTCCTGTGAGAAACCTGCTATTGCAAGAAGCAGTGAGACGATCGTTATAAGCAATTTTACTCTTTGCATACTTTATGTATTGAATGCTTATTTATGGAATCATTCTATCATTTTTTTTGATCTGATCCAGAAATTTTTCTCTGTCCGTTTTATTTTCCAGCGGATCACCTTTCAGTAATACCTCGTTTTTATTATTGGTAAGGGCGGTAAGCTGGCCATAGGAATCCACCAGTGCGGCATTATGGGCCACGAACTTATTTTCCAGGTCAAGCACCAGCGGTACATTGAGCCTGGCCGCACTATCGCTTTCAAAATGGTACTTGAGTATTTCAAAATTGTCTTTGGTGTGGCAAACCGGAATAAAGCAGACAGATGAGTCTCCGGCCAGGGCCACCTGAAACTCATTCCACTTGCGGAGTTTTGCGAAACAGCTGGCACAGGAAGCGTCAATAAGTGTATATAAGCGGTATTTCGACTTTGTGAGAAGCGGGTTGGGGAGCTTTTCTCCCATAAATGGATTGTACAACTCCACTTTTCCCGGCATTACAATAGTTATCTTTTCATCCTTCACGGTTTTGCCGGTACATGAAAGCAGAAAAACAACTGCTACAGAAAAGATATAGTATACAGAGCGCATTATTTTACAGTTTGGCTGTTTTAACATGGCGGGTGGCCGGTTCATATATGTAGATGAGTGAATCATTTCGTGAAACGGCTATGTCAAGAACATCTTGATCCAGTTCCAGCCGCTTTACCGGTTTTCCATACCAATCATATACATAAATATATTTTCCGTAGTACAGGTGTTCGGTTTCATGATTATTACCGGAGTACAAAAGGTAGATATACCTGTCTGTCACTTTTCCTTTTACAAATGCATAGCGGGTATCAGCGCCTCTTGTACTGGATTGTTTTCCATCGTTGGTTTCCCTGACGATCATTGCAGGCTGATATACTTCTGGGCCCCGGGTGACGGAGGAACGTTTTGCGGACAGGTCAATCACTTCCACCTGGTCGGCATAGCGGCAGGCCAGCACACATTTATCACCTGACGGTTTCAGGAAAAGGAAACTTTCATACGCCGTTTTTTCTATTCTTGAAACGGGCTTGAGGCTGTCGGTTGTGTATGGAATAAACTGGTCTTTCTGCCCGGGTGCAGAAAAGTTCAGTACGAATATCCTGAAAGGCGAATCATAGTCTCCTGTTGCAACGATCCGTGAGCCCGTACCAAGCTGTAGTGAATAATAGAAAGCATCCAGAGGTTCTTCATGGAAGCCTCCGGGTTTCTTTTGCAGGGCGCTGTCAATATCTGAAATAATGATCTTGTCTTTTATTACGTCATGCACCCAAAGGTTATTACCATTCAGGCCGTAGGATAAAAAGCTGAGTGATTGCCCGTATTTCCTTCCTGTTTCTAACTGCACACCGATAAACCGGCGGCTGACGGTATGAAAAAGGGAGAAGCAATATGCTGAAGTATTGACCGTATTCCGGATGAATAAAACAGAATCATTGTACAGCAGGAGGCCGTCCGGTTTTAATTGCTGTACGCTGAAAGAATCTGTATATACCAGTCGTTGCTCAATGGGAAACCGGCTGAAAGTGGTGATGCTGTCATTTTGCACCACCTCATCTTTTGAACTGCACGAGATAATACCCGGCGTAAAACACAGCAGGAGCAGGCCTGCGGCATAGCTGAATGTCGGAGAAAGAATGCGTTTCCCTGAAAAGAACATACGTTATTTCTTTAGCAGCACAGAAAAACAGAGGCTGTCTCTGAACCAGGGACAGCCTCTGCAAAACACATACAGTAATTATTCGGCACCTACCGGGCCTACAACAGGAGTAAATGCACAAGAGGTGGCCCCGGACACACAGTTGATGATCTTGTAGTTCCTTCCACCGTAAGTGTAGTAGCAGGCATCACTGCTGTTGCCGGTGTACTTACAGCCAAAGGCAGTAACCGGTAAAGCCGCATTGCTTTTTGAATGGAGGTTTGTGTAAACAAAAACACCTGCAGCCACCAGTACAAAAGCAATAAGCGTTTTCAAACTGAATTTCTTTTTCATGATTTGACGTTTTGATGGTTAAGTAATAAGATAGTTGAGCCAATCCGGATTGTAACACTTAAAAACTATAGTATAGGTAAGCATAAATGGTGCAACATCAGAATCGGAAAGCACCCTTTTTTTAATTATAATCAGTAACCCCTAACAGCATTTTTCAGTAACCCTTATTGTTATTTTCAAATAAAAAAGTTAGATTTTACAACCCGCCATCATTTTACAGCCGATGTACCAAACCATAACAATAATTGAATCTGCGCAGTGGTAAATGAACTGCTGGCAGTACACTTCAGCAGGTGTATAAAAAAAAGCCCGCTGGTAAACAGCGGGCTTTACTATAAAATTCTTTTTGCCTTAACTGATCGTCCACACCTCATTACCACGTAGCAGTTTGTCGAGGTCGGCCGGTTTCCTGGATTGTGCTTCCTGTATCTGCGCTGCCATCACTTCTTCGTAGCAAGGGCGGCTGGTCTGGTAAAACACACCAAAAGGCCGTGGCAGGTGTGCCTCTGTACGGGGATCATCAAAGATGCGGGTAAGTATCTGTGCCTTATAAATATCTGCTTCATCATGCACCCAGCAATCATCGGCACTGTAGCCATTGTTCAGGTCAATCACCACTGGTTTGAAACCATCGAGTTTGATACCCTTATCTGCAGCAGCCCCAAAGATGAGTGGTTTGCCCTGTTCAAGAAATAATGTCTCTGCCGCCTTGGTGCCCTTTTCGGTAAAGATCTCAAATGCGCCGTCGTTAAAGATGTTGCAGTTCTGGTATATCTCAAGGAACGAAGCTCCTTTATGCTGGTTTGTTCTCAGCAGCATGGCCTGCATGTGCTTAGGGTCACGGTCCATGGTGCGGGCCACAAAAGTGGCATCTGCACCCAATGCCAGTGCACCGGGGTTGAACGGGTGGTCAATACTTCCCATAGGTGTGCTCTTCGTGATCTTGTTCATTTCGGAGGTGGGAGAGTATTGCCCTTTGGTAAGACCGTATATCTGGTTATTGAACAACAGAATGTTTACATCAAAATTTCTGCGCAGCAAATGAATGGTATGATTACCCCCGATACTAAGGCTGTCACCATCACCGGTTACGATCCATACACTGAGGTCGGGCCGGGACGCCTTCAGTCCCGAGGCTACGGCCGTTGCCCTTCCGTGAATGGAATGCATACCATAGGTATTCATATAATAGGGAAAGCGGCTGCTGCAGCCGATGCCGGAGATGATGGCGATGTTCTCCCTGGGTATACCAAGGGTGGGCATTATTTTCTGTACCTGGGCAAGGATGGAGTAATCACCGCAACCGGGGCACCAGCGTACTTCCTGGTCGGTGGCAAAATCTTTTGCGGTAAGGGCAGGTGCTGTTATCGTTTCAGACATAATATGAACAGGTTATTCGGACAAATTTAATTAAATAAGTAATGAAATATACCATGAGACAGGTCATTTCGGCAAATGACCGGTATCCGGTATAGGCAGGCATGCGGGTTCTCAGCCCCGGCACTCATCAGTTCCCTTTTATCAGCTCTTCCCAGTATTCTGCGGCCCGGCGGGTATGGGGTATCACAATAGTGCCGCCCACTATATTGGCCACGGCAAATACTTCGTACACCTGTTCGGTGGTAATACCCAGTTCGTGACTTTTACCCAGGTGATATTTTATGCAATCATCGCAGCGCAGTACCATACTGGCCACCAGGCCGAGTATTTCCTTTGTCTTTACATCAAGTGCCCCTTCCATATAGGTATTGGTATCAAGGTTCCAGAGGCGTTTGATCACCAGGTTGTCTTTGCTGAGGATCACTTCATTCATCCGGGTGCGGTACTCATTAAATTCTTTTACAAGAGGGCTCATAGTTGTAGTTTTAAACCAGTCAAAAATAACCATCCTGCCGGTGGTTGCCGCTTGTACTTATGCCGTTTTAAAGATCAATTGAATTCGTACATTCAGCATCCAAACACCAAAACGAATGAAAAAAACGTTTTTCTTCCTCTGTTCGTTCTTCCTCGTTATCATCGCCTTTGCTCAGCCGGCCAAAGAACCCATGAAAGTGACAGACCTGCTCAAGGTACGTTCGCTGGGCGCCGTTTCGCTAAGCACAGATGGCAGCAAAGCTGTATTTACCGTAACCACCATTGAACCGGAAGGCGACAGTAAACTGGAATATAAATATGTAACCCAGCTATGGCTGGCCTATACAGACGGGCGGGCGCCTAAACAGCTTACCCGCAGTAAGGAAAGCTCTTCACAACCGGTGTTTAGTCCGGATGGAAAGGCAGTGCTCTTTTCCCGTTTTGCCGATGGCAAGCCACAACTTTTCCTGATGTCGCTGGATGGCGGCGAAGCACAACAACTCACCCGGTATAAATACGGCGCATCAGCCGGTCGCTTCAGTCCGGATGGAAAAAAGATCCTGTTTTCCTCTTCAGTTCCGTTTAAAGAACTGCTGAAAGACAGTACACTGAACCCTAAAAAAGAACTGCCCGCCTGGCCGATGGAAAAAACCGGCCTGCCAAACAGTTATTTAAGTAAATCATCTGCCAAAGCTGATCCCGATGGCAGCATGGATGAAATACGGGCCTACCTTGAAAACAATGCGGCCGATAAAAAAGCCAAAGTGGTGAGCCGGCTGAACTTCCTGGATGAACAGGATGTGAATACGGATATGAACATTACCCGCTTTTTTATAATGGATGCTTCGCCCGAGGCCAAACCAGCTGCCGTACATACAGGTTTTTACCGGTTTAATTTTGCTGATTTCACGCCTGATGGCAAACAACTGCTGCTGAGTGGCGATATTGATTCATTGGAGCATCCGGACCGTTCACTGGAAAACCAAATATACCTGGCTACTACTGACGGCAGTGGCATGAGGATGTTGCAGGGCACCAAAGACAAAAACTTCAGTTCACCGCGAATAGCACCTTCCGGCAAACTGCTGGCCTTCCTGTACAGCGGCACTTCCTTTGTCAGCATTCCGAAGCTGGCCATTATGAATATGGAAAACAGCAACCAGCCCCTTATCGAAATCCCCTTTGACCGTACGGTCAGCAACCTTACCTGGAGCGACGATGGCAGATACCTCTATTTCACAGCACAGAGCAATGGTGGACAACCCCTTTACAGGGTGGACATGACCAAACCTGGTGCGCCGGAGCAGCTTACCGACTTCAACAGCGGTTTGCTCGGTTTTGATATTGCCGCAGACAAAATTGCTTTTATTAAAACAGAAATAAGAAGCCCGTTTGAATTATACATTACAGATGGGTTGGCTAAAAATGCAAAGCAAACCGGGGAATTTAATTCCAACTGGGTAAATGCAAAACAATTAAGCCAGCCCGAGAAGCATACGTTTACCAACGACAAAGGCATGGAAATAGAATATTGGGTGATGAAGCCTGCCAATTATCAGCCCGGTAAAAAATACCCGTTGCTGTTGGAGATACACGGTGGTCCGTCGGCCATGTGGGGGCCCGGCGAAGCCAGCATGTGGCATGAATACCAGTACTTCTGCAGCCGGGGCTATGGTGTGGTGTATTGCAACCCGAGAGGCAGCGGCGGCTACGGACTGAATTTTTTACGTGGTAATATTAACGACTGGGGCGCCGGCCCTACCAGTGATGTGCTTACCGCACTGGATAAAACCATTGCTGAAGGTTGGGCAGATACCAGCAAACTGCTCGTTACCGGCGGCTCGTATGCGGGCTACCTGGTGGCGTGGATCATTGCTCATGATCATCGCTTTGCAGCAGCCTGCTCGCAGCGGGGTGTGTACGACCTGGCCACCTTCTTTGGTGAAGGCAATGCCTGGCGGCTGGTGCCCAACTACTTTGGGGGCTATCCCTGGGAGGCGGCCGCGAGAGCAACACTGGAGCGGGAATCGCCGATTAATTATGTACAAAACATCACCACTCCATACATTATTTTTCATGGAGATAATGACCGGCGCACTGGTTTTGTACAGAGTGAAATGCTGTACAAAAGTCTGAAAGTGCTTGGCCGGCCGGTGGAATATGTGCGTCATCCCGGCGGCACACATGAACTTACCCGCAGCGGTAATAACCGCCAACGGATAGACCAGATGCTGCGTACCTATGAATTTTTTGAAAGATGGATCAATAAATAACCCGGCCCCGTGCCACTATTTAAAAAAACAAACCGTCTGCGATCTATGATCATGCTGAATAAAAAACTACTGGCGCTGGTTGTTCTTTGCGGCTTTGTGGCCGTAAGTGTGGCCGCCGTAAACATTGGCTACCAGAAAAAAAGGAACCTGAAGATTTTACCAAAAGACATCAGCGATGCAAAGCTTGACAGTATCATGGACAGCTACAACACTGCCTTGGGTGTGAAATGCGATTTCTGCCATGTAAAAGTGAAAGGCACCGCCGACAGCCTCGACTTTGCATCAGATGCCGAACCGATGAAAGAGAATGCCCGTAAGATGATGGAGATGACCATCCACCTGAATAAGACCTGGTTTTATTTTAATAAAGATACAAGACCTGAGTACCTGAATACGGTAACCTGCAAAACCTGTCACCGGGGCGAACCATTTCCTCCGGAGGACTAAGGCGTATCAGTTGTCTTCTTTTGAATTCTCTTTGCAGAATTTCAGCCAGTCTTTAATTCCTTTTACGATCTGCAATGCCACCAGTTTGTGAAACTCGGCATCGAGGATCAGTTGTTCATCTTCTTTATTGCTGAGAAAAGCCACTTCCACCAGGCAATTGGGATAATCGGTAGGGCCATTAAGGGCAAAATTGAAATTACCAATATTACCAAAATCATCCAGGCCAGCTTCTGTCAGCCGCTGCTGTATAAAATAGGTGAGTGGCCGGAAGCCGATATAGCGATAGTAGGTGCTCACTCCTTTCACACTGTCTTTTACCGACGAGTTGAGGTGTATGCTGATAAGAAAATCGGGATCTTCTTTTTGCACCATCTCGATGCGTTCTGTCATGCTGAGCGAAACGTCACTGGTTCTTGTCATAAACACTTTCGCTTCTTCTTCCCATAATATCCGCTGTAGTTGTTTGGCGATAAGAAGGGTGTAGTTCTTTTCTTTTATGCCTGAGGTAACGCCGGTGGCGCCGGTATTATCGCCGCCATGTCCGGCATCCACGGCCACTTTCATTTTACCAAGATCAAGCTCTTCCGGCTGCCGCTTTATTTTTATCACCAGTTTTTTATCGCGGTAAAAAATACTATAGCCCCAGTGCTGCTGGTGTTTCAGCTCAATGATCACCCTGAATACATCATCTTCCGGCTGTTCGCTGTAAGCATTTTTCACTTCTTTGGCAGTGCTGCGCTGGGTGATCCAGTTGGTATTGCTGGTGGCACCGAATATTTCCACCACAATTCTTGCCGGGTTTATCTGCTGAATACTGCGGTATGGAAGTTTTTCGTCCAGGGCAATAGAAACGTAATCATAGGTGCTGTCGCCGTTTACCAGCCAGCTGCTGGTGAGGTAGTACAGGGGCAGGCGGAGCGCCGTATCTTTTTTGAAATTGTTTTTAGGCATCCAGGCAAAATGATTGGCTGATAACTGCACTTTGTAGTTAATCACGGTGCTGTCTGTTACTTTCATTACAATGCCGGTATCGAGAAAGGTCATTTTGGCACCGCCCAGCCTGTCAACCCCCAGACCGTACTCCAGGTAAGGCAATGAGCCGGTGGTTTTACCCGTTAGGTATTTACTCTTAACGTCCTGTGAATTAAGTGTTAGCGTGGCCAAAAGGGGCAGGAACAAGAAAAAACGTAACATCCCTGTAAGATAATCAAAAAAACCGCAGTGCCGGGTTAGTACAGTTACGAAAAGGTATCACAGTTTTACTCGATTTTGGTATAAAACACTTAAGCTAAAGACTATAGATTTATTGGTCTCGTTAATATTGCAAACCATTAACCGATCGAAAATTTTTACCACTATCCGTTGAAACCATTTATCCTATGACCTGGAATACCATAATGGGCTTTATCTCTACCATAGCCTTATTAATACCCATACTGATCATCATGGTACTGCGGCTCAGTTCCTACCGCACCTTCCCTGCCCTGCTGGCTTACTATTGTTCTGTATTTATTTATAACCTGCTTACCGAGCAATATATTGAAGCGCCGGATACAGTGGTGCATTACTGGGGTCTCACCAACAATTTGCTCGATGTACCGCTGATGCTGTATTTTCTGACTTACTTCTGTCCCTCGCGGAAGTTTATCCAGCGAATGCGCATTACCATCCTCACCTTCCTGGTGTGGGAGCTTGCCGTGATTGCCGTAAAAGGATATACCATACACGCCATTACTATCATACTGGCACCGGGCCTTATACTGGTGCTGGGCTATTGTTCTTATTTCTTTGGCCGGCAGGTAAAGCTGGCGGTGATGCACCGTAAAGCCACCGGCAAAGCGATGATCGTATCAGCATTACTGTTTGCATATGGCTGCTATTCCATTATCTACCTGATGTACTATGTATTCAAAGCGCAGCTTGATGCCAACAACCAGGTAAAGCAGCAATACGTGGAAGATACATTCCTTGTATACTTTATGGTAACCTTCCTTTCTTCATTGCTCATCAGCGCAGGTATTATTATTGAAAGAAAACGGATACAAAAGCTGAATGAACTGAAAGTAACCCGCAAGGAGCTTTCTGTAATCTATCCGGAAACAAAAAGGACCGCTCCGTTAAGAACAGTCCTTCTTGATTTTGAAAAAGACAGCTGGAATTAAAAACAATATTTTCCTTCCGCTATCATTTTATCAGCAATACGGCGGCGGGCTTCCTTGCTGTTAAAGGGCTCTGCCTTGGTAAACCGTTTGAGGCCCATCAGTATCATGCGCTGCTCATCTCCATCAGAGAAGGCATTCACCGCATCTTTACCTGATTTATTGATCCTGTCTGCTGCATCGTACAGGTAGTTGCGCATAATATCCAGTTGGTACTGCACGGCAGCTTCACCCTGTTGATCAGCCATTTTCATCACCCGCAGCAATACACTTTCGGCATTGAAGGTTTCAATGGCCATATCAGCAATATTCATCAGCACTTCCTGTTCGCCTTCTATCTTCATCATCAGCTTTTGCACAGCGGCACCGGCCACCATCAGGATAGCCTTTTTGAAATTAGCTACCTGCTTTCTTTCTTTAGCAAAAGGTGTTTCATCTTCTGCACCAAAGTCCGGAATGCTCATCAGTTCTTTTTGCACGGCCATGGCCGGACCCATCAGGTCGAGACGGCCACCCATAGCCCTCTTCAATGTCATATCGAGGGTAAGGAGACGGTTGATCTCATTGGTGCCTTCATAAATGCGGTTGATACGGCTGTCACGGTAAGCCCTTGAAATGTTGTACTCCGCACTGAAGCCGTTTCCGCCATGTATCTGTACTCCTTCATCCACAACATAATCGAGCACCTCACTGCCATACACTTTCAGGATGGCACATTCAATGGCATATTCCTCAGCGCCACCCAGCAGTGCTTCGCTGAAAGGTTTGCCGCTTGCCAGCAGTTCGTGTTCTTTATCATCCACCCATTTGGCGGCACGGTATAATGCTGACTCTGTTACAAAAACACGGATGGCCATTTCAGCCAGTTTGTGTTTTATCGCACCAAAATTGGAAATAGGTTGTTTGAATTGTTCTCTTGTTTTGGCATACTCCACTGAATTGCTTACTGAGCGGCGGGCACCACCAAGGGCCGCAGCGCAAAGCTTCAGACGGCCGATATTCAGGATGTTGAAGGCGATCTTATGTCCCTTACCAATTTCACCCAACACATTCTCTACCGGTACTTTACAATCCTGGAAGTATAACTGAACGGTAGAAGAACCTTTGATACCCATCTTATGTTCTTCAGGCCCTTGTGTAAATCCTTCGGTGCCACGTTCTACAATAAAGCCGGTAAACTTATCTCCATCCACTTTGGCAAACACGGTGTACACCTGCGCAAAACCTCCGTTGGTGATCCAGCATTTCTGTCCGTTGAGGATGTAGTGTTTGCCATCATCACTCAGTTTGGCCGTGGTTTTAGCACCGAGGGCATCGCTGCCACTGTTGGGTTCGGTAAGACCGTAAGCACCTGCCCACTCACCTGAAATAAGTTTGGGAATATATTTTTCTTTTTGTTCCGGAGTACCAAAGTAAAGGATCGGTAAGGTGCCGATACCGGTATGTGCAGCAATGGCCACAGAAAAAGAATGTCCTGCACCCATGTACTCGTTCACGATAGTGGAAGTGACAAAGTCTTTGCCCAGCCCTCCGTATTCTTCGGGGAAAGAAGTGGCCAGCAGGCCCTGTTCGCCAGCTTTGGTGACCAATGATTTCATCAGGCCGGGTTCGAGGTTGTCAATCCGGTCGAGGATGGTGAAAATCTCCGCATCCAGGAACTGGTTACACATGTCCCTGATCATCATTTGCTCCTCGTTAAAATCTTCGGGCGTATAGGTTTCAAAAGGTGAAGATTCTTTCACCAGCCATTCGCCGCCTTTCAATACTGTGTTTGTTGCTGCTGCAGTACTCATTGAATTAAGGTTTATGCGTTTATTATTTATTTAAGGTTGTCGTACACGATTTGCAATACTTCTTTACACACGTCTATCCGGTCAGACGGTACAGTGATCAATGCTTCGTTCAGCGTTTCTTCTGCCAATGCCATGGTTTCTTCCTGCAACTTTTGCGCCTGCTTTGTCAGGTAAATCAGGTTGATCCGGCGGTCGTTGGCAGAAGCCACTCTCTTCACCAGGTTCAGGCGTTCCAGGTTATCCACCAGGCGGGTAATGCTGGGCTTATCGCGGAACGTGGCATTACAAAGTTCCTGCTGGCTGATGCCTTCCTGTTTCCACAAGTGATATAATACGCTCCACTGTTCAATTGTAATATTCAACCCGGCTGCGTTGAATTTCTTCTGCAGCCTTCGGGCAATAGCCGTTGAGGCCTTACCGGTGATAAAGCTGTATAACTCGCCTCTTTTAAATTGGTTGTTTGGCATATAGTTGTTTGTGCAACTATCCAAAAATAATATTATATTTGGACAACCTGCTTATTTTGGTAAAAATTTTTTTTGGCAGCAGAAAAGAAAACATACCCGTTCGGACAATCAATTATCCATTACACCAGGTTTGGAACCGGGCCTAAACCGGCAATCTGTTTTCATGGCTATGGTGAAGACTGCACTTCTTTTTCATTTTTAGAAAAATGTGCTGGTAATCAATATACTTTCTTTGCGCCCGATCTTCCCTTTCATGGCAATACTGACTGGAAACAAGGGCTGAACATGACCGCCGAAGAGCTTACTGCTATTGTAAAGGGTATTTTGGAAGAAAACCGGCCTGAATACGGGTGGCAAGCCCTTACCCTTATTGGATACAGCCTGGGAGGCAGGATGGTGCTTAGCTTGTACAGCCAGATATATAAGCAAACAGACAGGCTGGTGTTGATGGCGCCAGACGGATTGAAGGTAAATTTTTGGTACTGGCTTGCCACCCAAACCAGTGTTGGTAACAGATTTTTTGCCCTGACAATGAAACATCCCGGCTGGTTTTTCGGTTTGCTGAAAATGCTCAATAAAATGAAAATGGTCAACACAAGCATTTTCAAGTTTGTCAATTACTATATCGGGGATAAAGAAGTGCGCCGGCTGCTGTATGCCCGGTGGACAACACTCCGCAAGATCAAACCCCGGCTATCGGCAGTCAAAGAGCACATTCGCACCAATCATACTTCCGTAAGGCTGATTTATGGCAAACATGACCGGATTATTCTTTCTTCAGTAGGCGAAAAATTCCGCCGGGGAATTGAAGCAAGCTGTACCATCAGTATCATTCCTTCCGGGCACAGGATATTGCATGAAAACCATGCAGAAGGAATTCTGCCCGCATTGCTGCACTGATGTCAATGATTAGTTTTGTAATCACCCATGGTAATCTTGTATATAGTAATACCGGTCTTTATTATTTATAGTATCCTGATAATATATTTCTGGATGGCGTGGCGTTCTGTTCCGGTTTATCATCCGAAAGCAGCTGATGCTCCTGTAAAGATCAGTGTGATCATTCCGGCAAGAAATGAAGAACATACCATCGGACAACTGTTAGAAGCATTGCGGGAACAAACCTATCCGGCACCGCTCTTTGAAGTGATCGTCGTGGATGACCATTCTGAGGATAATACAGCCGGCATTGTACGGCAGTTTTCATTTGCAACGCTTATACAGCTTAAAGAGGATGGCATCAATTCATATAAAAAGAAAGCTATTGAAACCGGTATTAACGCAGCTACCGGTGATCTGATCGTAACTACTGATGCTGATTGTGTGCCTCCGGCTTCATGGCTGGCAACAATGGCGGCCTTCAGGGCAGAAAAGGAATCAGCCTTTATAGCAGCCCCGGTCGTTTTTAAGAACAACAGATCGTTGTTACAGGTTTTCCAGGCGCTTGACTTTATTACGCTGCAGGGTATTACAGGAGCAGCAGTTCACCGTGGTTTTCTTTCAATGTGTAATGGCGCCAACCTGGCTTATGACAAGCGGGTGTTTACCGATGTGGGAGGATTTACAGGCATTGATGCCATAGCCTCCGGCGATGATATGCTGCTGATGCATAAGATAAAAAGCAAATACCCCGAAAGGGTACATTACCTGAAATCAAAGGATGCAATAGTCTCTACCCGGCCAATGGAAACATGGAAGGATTTTTTCAGGCAGCGTATCCGCTGGGCAAGTAAAGCGACGGTTTACAAGGATAAAAAAATAACTGTTGTGCTTACGCTGGTGTACCTTCTCAACCTTTGTTTTTTAGGATTGCTGGTAGCCGGGTTTATTTCACCGGTGTTGTGGTTGTACCTGCTGGGTTTATGGGTAGCCAAAACGCTTATCGAGTTTCCTTTTGTAGGCGGTGTGGCTTCTTTTTTTGGAAAAAGATCACTGCTCGTTTACTTCTTTTTTTTCCAGCCGCTGCATATTGCATATACCATTATATCAGGTCTTTTCGGGCAATTCGGATCGTATCAGTGGAAAGGACGCCGGGTAAATTAAGGGTACCAGTTATTCAATCATCATTTACTAACTTTCGTCCATGAGCAAATCACAATCATTCCAGGCGGCAGCGTGGCGAAGGTTGAAAAAAAATAAGGGTGCTGTCTTTGGCCTGGTGGTGATTGCTGTTGCCCTGCTGATAACCATTCTTGCTTACTTTCTTGCCCCGGACCATTCCCCCAATGCCAACCGGATCATTCTGGAGGCTGGTGGTGAAAAGCCAGGATACAGCCGTGAGTTTATTAAGGTGAAGAAGGAAAAAGAAGTGATTAGTCCCGGATTTTTTAAGCACCTGCTGAATGGCAGGGAGGATGCATACTATTTCATTCCTATAATAAGCTATCAGAAAAAGGCAGACAGCATGATCGTTCAGAAGTATGTGGACGAGGGAGTTTCTGAACGTATGGCTTTTCATCAAAGTAAACTCGCCGATGACCCCATTACCACACTTCATTTTCGGCTGGGTGCAGATAAATATGGACGGGATATACTGAGCCGTATCATTGTTGGTACCCGGGTAAGCCTGAGTGTAGGGCTGATTGCGGTTCTTATTTCATTAAGTATCGGGCTGCTGCTGGGTTCGCTTGCCGGGTATTACAGGGGCTGGGTGGATGAAGTGATCATGTGGTTTATCAATGTGATCTGGAGCATGCCCACATTGCTGCTGGTATTTGCCATTACATTGGCACTTGGCAAAGGATTCTGGCAGGTGTTTATCGCTATCGGCCTTACCATGTGGGTGAATGTAGCCAGGCTGGTGAGAGGGCAGGTATTAGCAGAAAGGGAAAAAGAATATGTAGAAGCGGCAAAGGCGCTTGGCTTTTCTGGTGTGAGGGCTATTGTGCGGCATATCTGGCCAAATATAATGGGACCCGTAATGGTGATAGCTGCCGGGAATTTTGCCTCCGCTATTGTGATAGAAGCAGGGCTGAGTTTTCTCGGTGTGGGTGTACAGCCTCCCGTACCCAGTTGGGGGTTGATGATAAAAGAGAATTACAACTTTATTATTACACAAAATCCCATGCTGGCACTGGCACCGGGTTTTGCCATTATGTTGCTGGTACTTGCTTTTAACCTGTTAGGTAACGGGTTAAGGGATGCGCTGAATGTGAGAGGACGGCTCTGACCTTTTACGGGTATTTACATCGGCCATTACTAAAAAAGAAATACAGAGGAAGAAGAGACTTCCGATCTTATCAGTTTCAATAAGGTCGCTCAGGAAATTGAGTGTGCAGATCATCACCAATATCACACCGGCAGCAAGAGCTCCCTGTTTATAAAAAGGATCATCTGTACGCCGGTAAATTTTTTCTGTATAATAAAACAGGGCCCCAAGCAGGAACAGGAACAATACCAGGCCGGGTACACCTTGCTCCGTTACCATAAGCAGGAAATAATTATGTACTGTGGAATGATCAGGATTATTACTTACCCATGTTTTATAAGCCGGCACGGCATAAGGTTTATAGGCAGGGTAAAAAGTATTAGGACCGGTACCGGTAACAGGATTTTCTTTTATCATTCGAATGGCGGCTGTCCACCGGTAAAAACGTTCGGCTGTTGAAACATCTTTGAGTGTATAAGTGGCAACCAGGTGCTCGCTGAAGTTTGTATGAAAGATCGTTGTTTTGTACTCATGAGCATACTTCAGGTACCTGTCACCCGAACTTATCCAGCAAAACAACAGTATTGTCGAAACCGCCACAGCGATGTATGCGATCAGCAACTTATGTTTTTTAATAAGCCAATAAGTGGCGAGACCGGTAAAAAGGGCGAGCCATGCTCCTCTCGAATAGGAAAAGAAAAGAGCTGCTAACAGGAAAATCAGTACCAGAGAAAACAGCCTTCTGTACCGGACATCGCTTAACCGCTGGGCAGCCACAAAAACCGGAATGCAGCAAACCAGCATAGCAGCATAGTTCACATGGTTGCGAAACAGGGGCGTTACCGCTTCATGAACAGTTGCAAAACGAAAGTCTCCATATGCATGCCTTGTCATAACTATCAGTACAGCACCTATCATTGCGCAAAGCAGCACACCTGTCCATACCACAAACTGCTTTTTGTTTTTCAATAAAATAAAAGGGAAAAAGACGAAAGTGGCAACGTACCATCCTTTGGCCAGGATGTACTTTACGGAATTTTGAAAATGTATTGAAAATAAACTACTCAATATAGCCCAGGATAGCGTAGCAACTAACAGAACCACCAGCGGATGACGGAATTTTTCTTTTTCGGCCAGTGCCGGATTACGAATCAGCAGGGCAAGGAAAAGAAAACTGCACAACCACATCAAAGGTTCATCCGGGACATCTGTGCCAAGTGAAGGGGTAATATTTAACTCAATCGAAAGGGGAAGACTTGCTGCTAGAAGAAGGAAGGCAAAATGAGGCTTTTGCCAGGCAGCATACAAAAACAATAAAATATATGGCAGCACGATCCAAGAAGGCTGGCCTGCATTTGCCGCACCTGCAAATACGAGGAGGGCTGCAATTGCACAGCCGGCAAACAGAGAATAAGATTTTGCTGAAGCTGATGTCACTGTTGATCGTTTTGCCGCTTGCTATCAAAAGCCAGGGCTGCCAGAATGGCAAACAGAAAACTGAATGCAGCAGTTGCAAGCATGATCTTTAACCGCTGTGGCCGGTCGGGGTGAAGCGCCGGTTTGGCTTTTTCTACAGTAATAAGTACAGGGGGCTTTGCTTCTGCCAGCACATGGTATTCATTGATCAGTTTTTCGTACCCGGCCGCTTCTGCCAGCAATTTGATCTTTTGATCAGCAGTTGCTGAGTCGCTGGTCCGGCGTAGGGTTTGCAACCTTTGTTCAAGAGCTTTCAGGCTGGCCTGGTTACCCGCATTCTGCAAATCCCGGTGAAGGGCATCCAGGTTGGCAAGGATAGCATTAGCGAGTTGGGGAGCCAGGTTTTTATCCGTGTCCCAAACTTTTATTTTCAGTTCCCCGTAATCGCTTTTAAGAACAGTGCTGTTGCTTTTAAGTTCACGTGCAGACTTTAGCAAAGCATTCTCTTCATCTTTTATTTTATAATGATCATATAAATTAAAGGCTGCAGCCACTGCCAGGTAAACGGTATCCAGCGCAGCAGTGCCCACCACTTTATCAAGATCATCAGGATATCCGAGTGCAGAGTAAAGCTCCTGGATATTTTCATTAAAGATCCGGCCTTTGTCTGCTGCCATTGAACTGGCAGGTACGGCAGTGGCAACAGAAAGATATTGACGGGGCTTCAGGAAGGTTATGATCCCTACGGCCAGCAGCGAAAGCAATACTACGCCAGTCACCGGTTTCCACCAACGTCTCAGCAGGTCAAAAATATCAGGCATGTAATACGATTTAGTGTAATCAATTTGATCCTACATCACTTTTACATTGCGGTTAAAGCTCTCATCAAGTGAAATGAATGTCTCGGTGCGTTCAATTCCTTTTATCTTTTGGAGCTGATCATGCAGCACAAAGCGCAACTGGCCAATATCCTTGCACACGATCTCCGCAAACATACTATAGTTGCCTGTGGTATAGTTCAGCCGAACGATCTCAGGTATTTTCTGAAGGTCTTTGGCCACCGCATCATACAGAGAGCTTTCTTTCAAATAAATTCCGATAAAGGCGATCACATCATACCCCAACTGCTTCAGGTCTGCCTGCAGCCTCGTACCTTTAACCACCCCGGCTTCCTGGAGCTTTTTGATACGAACATGGATCGTACCTCCCGAAACAAAGAGTTTCTTTCCGAGGTCGGCATAAGAGATCTCTGCATTTTCCATCATGTGCTGAATGATCTGCAGGTCCAGTTTATCAAGATTCAATTTAGCGGCCATTTATCCCCTTTAGTTTGAATAATGTTTAGTATTCAGTGTAAATGTTTGAATATTTTCTATAATTTCAAAATAATTATTGGAAAATTTGGAAAGAAAAGGTCGCCCGGCCTATATTTGTTCTGTCAACGGTAATAAAAAAGCCGTGAGTTCTTTAAATACTGTGGGGTGATGAAATTTTTGGCAGACATGCCCTCTTGTCTCGGGGGTGGAGAAAACCAGCCTGTGCTTCGGTACTGGCGGGCCAATAGGATAAACGTAAGGTAATGGGTTGACCACTAATGCTAGCAGTGCCTTACAGCTAACTACTCCGTGGAGGTTCGAACCCTCCCCCTACAGCACATTGTTCTTTGCCCGGTTATTTCCGCGGCGGTACATTACAACAGCCTTCCTGTTTCAGGGAGGCTTTTTATTTGCTTTTACTGCTGGTCATTCAGATATTTCTCTTCTTAAAATACATTTGCCCAAAATTTAACCATGAAAAAGGGACTCCTGTTGTTCTTTGTTTTTACGTACCTGACCACGGCCGCACAAGACGAAACTGTAAAGAAGCTGAAAGGTGAAGCAGACCGGAACATTAAGAAGGAAGCCGATACCTCAGGCAAGGTTTGGCGGAAAGGCGGTATTTATGGAATCAATATCTCACAGGGTTCGTTGAGCAACTGGGCTGCCGGCGGCGATAACTTTTCATTGTCGGTTAACTCACTGTTAAACCTGTTTGCGTTCTATAAGAAGGAAAAACATAGTTGGGATAATACATTCGATTTCAACCTTGGTTATGTAAATACCACCAGCCTGGGCAGCCGCAAAAATGATGACCGCTTCGACCTGCTTTCAAAATACGGCTATGCACTTAATCCTAAATTGAATGTGGCCGGGTTATTCAACCTCCGGTCGCAATTTTTTAAGGGATACATATTTCCAGATAATGTAAAGACATATTCGTCCGATTTTATGGCGCCTGGTTATTTATTGCTGAGTGCCGGTTTGGACTACAAGCCCACAAAAAATCTTTCAATTTTCTTTTCACCAGCCACCGCCCGCTGGGTGATCGTAAGAGACACTGCACTTTCAAACAAAGGTCTGTATGGAGTGGAGCCGGGTAAAAAATCAGCGCTTGAATTTGGCGGCTTTGCCACCATTAACTACCTGAAAGAATTTAATAAGAACGTTACCTATAAAGGAAGGCTTGACCTCTTCTCCAACTACCGCAATAAACCGCAGAATATTGATGTATTCATGTCAAATATCCTCAGTGCCAAATTGGGCAAAGTACTGGCGGTGACATGGAGTCTGGATATTATTTATGACGATGATGTAAGGTTATTCGGCTCCGGAAAAAATTCGCCCGGCACACAGATAAAATCACTGGTTGGCCTCGGCCTGCAGGTTAAATTCTGACACAACAGGGTGAAAGATAGTTTGGCAGGAGCATGCCCGTGCAGTTATGTTTTTAAAAAAGAAGACTGTACTTTTATACCACTACGAAAATACCAGCCATTATCATGAAAAAACTGACACTTCTTCTAAGCTTCCTGCTTACAACACTACTTTGCACTGCACAAAAAGATAAGGTATACTCATCACTGGATGAGGCGCTCAAAAATCCGGATGATGTATATATACTATCGCTGAGCGATAAAAAACTCACCAGGCTGCCGGAAGTTGTGGTGAAGTTTACCAATCTTGCTTCCCTTGACCTTTCGGGCAACCGGCTTACTGAACTGCCCACGGGCCTCACACAACTTACCCATCTTACTGAGCTTGATCTGCGTGATAATAAATTCAACACATTGCCGGAAGTGGTTACACAGCTTACCGGCCTCTCCGAACTTGATTTCAGCAGCAACAACTGTTCTGTTTTGCCATCCTCGCTGGCCAACCTGCAAAACCTGAAAATCCTTTATCTCAATAACAATAAATTCTCTTCCCTGCCTGAAGCGATCATTAAACTGTCTTCACTAAATGAACTTTACCTGTATGGCAACCTGCTTACCTCTTTGCCGGAAGGTATTGGCAACCTTACAAAGCTTACTGAACTCGGCGCAGGCGGCAATATGCTTTTCTTTTTACCTGAGTCAATAGTTAAGCTCACCCAGCTACGCTATCTCACCCTGCCGTATAACAAATTTGCCACCCTGCAGGATAATGTTACACGCCTCCCGGCGCTTGAGGTGCTGGACATGAATTCTAACAAACTTACCGTGCTGCCGGCCACTATCAATCGCCTTTCAAACCTGAAGGAATTATACCTGGAAGCCAATAAGCTCACCTCGCTTCCCGAAAGCCTTACAGCATTATCCGAACTAAGTGTGGTTAATATTAAAGGGAACAACGGCCTGAAAATATCAGCTTCACTTAAGGCATTCCTGGAGGATATAAAGTTATAAATATAACCCCCGGTCATTTTTTTATGCTTTATGACTGAGGCTCCACAACGCCCGTCTTCGCAGGTGTTTTCAGTTATCTTTGCGCCCCATGGGTCAGAAAAAATTAGTACGATTTACAGAACTGGAAACCTTCCGGAATGTGTTGCAGTATCCCAATAACACAGCCGGAACATGGGGTGATTTTTTCGGCAATAAAAACCCCATCACACTTGAGCTGGCCTGTGGCAAAGGTGAATACGCTGTCGGGCTTGGCCGGCTTTATGCTGACCGCAATTTTATTGGCGTGGACCAGAAAGGCAACCGCATCTGGGTTGGGGCTAAGAAAGCACTACAGGAAAACCTGGGCAACGTGGCTTTTCTGCGTACACAAATAGATCGTATTGCTGAGTATTTCGAACCGGCCGAAGTACACGCTGTCTGGATCACCTTTCCCGATCCTCAATTACGTTTTTCAAAAGCTAAAAAAAGACTTACACACCCGAAATTCCTCCGGCTTTACCAGCAGTTTCTTATACCCGGCGGCCAGATTCATCTGAAAACGGATAGTCCGGACCTGTACCGCTTTACAAAACTGGTGCTTGAGATGTACGATTGTATTGTTCATACAGATATGAATGATGTATTCGGTGGTGAACAGGTCAATGAGGAACTGAAGATCAAAACGCATTATGAATCACTGGATATCGCCGGCAGTAAAAAAGTGCACTATCTCTGCTTTTCACTGCCGGAAGTAATTAAGGGAACAGAAGCTGATGAAATGCTGAAACAAAAACTACTGGCATATGAAGGAAATGATTGAAGGAGAAGACTATTATGTCAATGAAGATGGTTATGTGGTGTTTACTGAAAAGTACCATCTCAATAAAGGTTTTTGCTGTGGAAACGGGTGCAGGCATTGCCCATACCAGTATGAAAATGTACCTGAGCCACGGCGTACGGCATTATTGAATGAAAAGAATGGCTTTTCCGGATCTCTTCCCCGGTAATTTATCACCGGCTATCCTCTCTGCAAGTGCTTATCTTTATTTTATGGCCGCTAAAAAAATATTGCGCAGCAAAACGGCTGCCCGTGAAAATCCAAAAGCTGTAACTCCCTCCGGAAGACGTGAGGAAAGCTTTTTTGAATTGGTATACGAAGTGGCAAGACAAATTCCGAAAGGAAGGGTTACTTCTTACGGTGCCATAGCGGCCTGCCTGGGTGCCCGCTCGTCGGCACGTATGGTTGGCTGGGCTATGAACGGATGTCACAGGGTGCGGCCAAGGGTACCTGCACACCGGGTGGTAAACCGTATCGGAATGCTGTCAGGCAAGGCGCATTTTAAACCACCAGGTATGATGGAAAAGCTGCTGAAGCAAGAAGGAATAAAGGTTAAGAACGACCAGGTGGTTGATTTTGAAAAACACTTCTGGGATCCGGCCAAAGAACTGGGTTTCTGATCACCTCTTATCTTTGCCGCTTCACAAAATAAAGTATAGTACCATG
>JAEUVM010000270.1 GCA_016787125.1 Chitinophagaceae bacterium
AAGAATGGGGTTGACGGATAGTTGGCCTCGTAACCACTTTCCTGGCCAGTCGGTCTTCTCACAGGCTCAATGGAACAGAAACCTCGGGTTATAGGTGTGTTATAGGTGTGCTATAGGTGTATTATAGGTGTGTTACAGGTACCCAGACAGGTACAAAACCGGGGCAGACTCAGTACTAACTCCCGGCTGACAACGTACTTGCAGGCTATCAGAAGTATAGCAGGCCCTGTATACCAGCTTCCTCAACAAGGCCCATCCGGTAGCTTAATCTGTTTTACACTCAGTCTTCCTCATTTTAAATAGCTCTCTTTTTTTATTTTTAATCAAAAAAAGATATGACTGCTCCCACGGCTTCAATGCCTTCTTCGGCAGATAAAGGCAGGCTTGGTGTGGCCCATTTGAAACGCTACTGGGCAAAAATCAGGTGGCAGCGGAATGGTATGGTCTTGAATGATACTTTACCGGCTGAATGGGAAATAGATAACCACCTGCTGAATACACTGCGGCTTGGACTGGAAGAAACATTGAAATACCTCTATGCAGAAGAGCCAACGTTTGAAGCATTTGAAGACTGGATAGCAGCCCGTCAGTCCGAAACGGTTTTGCAGGAACGGGTGGCTGCATTCAACCGGTTCATCACATCTGGTGACATGAATCAGGAGAATACTGTTTTACCCAAACCTGTTTTAACAGACGAAGAAATAGCGCATTGGAACAGCGAAGGCTATGTGATAGTTAGACAGTCAATACCAAAAGAGGATTGTGACGAGGCTGTGGCTGCTATTTGTGAGCTGCTGTCTGTTGATCTTTCCGCCCCCTCCACCTGGTACAATCCTCATCCCGCCCGCGAAGGGATCATGATACAGTTATTTGATCATCCGGTAATAGAGCGTATCCGGCATGCACAGCGTATCCGCAATGCTTATATGCAGTTATGGGGCCGCGGTGATCTGCAGGTCAACACAGACAAGGTTGGCTTTAATCCTCCTGAAACCGGCAGTTGGAAATTTCCGGGTTCGGGCTTGCATTGGGATGTAAGTTTAAAACAACCGGTTCCATTCGGTACACAGGGCATCTTATATCTCTCTGATACATCTGCTCTCCAGGGCGCTTTTACCCTGGTGCCCGGCTTTCATCGAAGGATAAGTCAGTGGCTTCAAAGTTTACCAGCTGGTGCCGACCCGAGGAAGGAAGACCTTTACAAACTTGGCGTAAAACCAGTTGCTGCCAATGCCGGCGACCTGATCATCTGGCATCATGCCTTACCACATGCCGCCAGTGCAAACAGGGCAGAGAGTCCGAGATTTGTACAATACCTCAACTATGCACCGGCAATAACCAGCCTGCAGGATGAATGGATATGATATATGAGATGGCGACGGAATCAGTTTCATCGGGACAGCCAACTGATATTAATTGAAGCGGTTGGTGCTTTTTACTGAAAAAAAAATACCCCGGAAAATCCGGGGTATGGTTGGTTGTGGTGGCTGGTATAAGGCTCAGGGTACTTTATTACTGTACTATTTTACAATCATTCAGTTCCACACCACCAGCTCCTTTTGATATTTTTCCGGTGATGGTTACCATCGCATTTTTTTCAATGGCTTTCAGTATACCGGCCTGGCTTTTCGGAAACATACAGGAGAAACTGGCAGACACCATTCCTTCTGCTTTTTCATCGCCGAGGTTCAGTTGCACCTTTTCATCCATTCTTTCATTCATACCCCAGTTGTAAGCAGATACCGTTACTTCCTTGCCGCTGTTGGCCGCATCAGCATCCAGGAAATCTTTGGCTTCGGCTACGCTCATGCCTTTCTTTTCACCGGCCGGCTCATTTGTTGGTTCAGCAGGAGGCGTGCTGGTGGTGGCTGTATCAGGGTTGTCAGCTTTTTTGTCTTTGTCGCTTTTTC
>JAEUVM010000307.1 GCA_016787125.1 Chitinophagaceae bacterium
AAGAAAACCTGTGTAAATCAATTACTTGCACATGATTTGGGATGTCAAAATATATTTGGCCAAAATAAAGGATGGCAAAGGTAAGGATTTATAATTCTCATCCAAGAAAAGTTTGCTCACAATAACCCGGCCAAAATACCATAAAAGTGGTATCCCGGCTTTGTTCCATTCAATTTACATTGCAACAAATCCGTATATGAAACTAACAGAAAGCCTCCGGGAATATTTCACCTTTTCCCGGAAAGAGCGGGTGGGTGTGATCGTCATTTTATTGCTGATTACAGGTGTGTTTTTTTTGCCAAAAGCCTCCCGGTTATTTACCTCTGCTTCAAAGCCCGTTTCTGATACAGCCTGGATGAACCGTGTGGCCCGGTTGGAAGAAAAGCCCGTTCCCGGGGAAAACAGCCAGCCCCAGCGACCATCCCGGCATTACAGCGATGACAATTATGGAAATTACCGCGAGGCTTCAGCCGCCGGGGGCGAACTTTTTTACTTCGACCCCAATACCCTCACCGATGATGACTGGAAAAGACTCGGGCTTCGGGAGAAAACAGCGAAAACCATTCTCAATTATGTTTCAAAAGGCGGCCGCTTCCGTAAGCCCGAAGACCTGAAAAGGATCTATGGATTGTTCCCGGACGAGTATGAACGTCTTGCACCCTACATCAGGATAGCGGGCAATGAAGAAAAAGACATTACCTCCTACCCTTATCCCCCCAAAACAACGGCTACTGAACCGCCGGCACAGCCCCGCTATGCTGTAGTTGAAATCAATACTGCCGACACCACCGCCTTTATCTCCCTGCCTGGCATCGGCAGCAAACTGGCATCCCGTATCATTAATTTCAGGGATAAACTCGGCGGGTTTTATGCTGTTGAACAGGTAAAGGAAACCTATGGATTGCCGGACTCCACTTTTCAGAAAATAAAGCAATACCTGAAAGCAGAACCATCTCAAATCCGCAAGATCAATATCAACACAGCCACGGCAGAGGAATTAAAAACACATCCGTATATACGTTGGCAACTTGCTAAAACCATTATTGCTTACAGAAATGAACATGGCCATTTCTATCAACCAGGCGACCTTAAAAAAGTCATAACGGTTACAGACGAAATATTTAAAAAGATCGAACCCTACCTCGAATTCACCAATTGACCACTTTCATTCATCAAAAAGAAGCCGCTTTTTGAAAAATGGCTTCTTTAATAAGACGACTAATTATCATGTGGCTTACTGCCTTTGCAAAGTCAGTATAACCTTATCACCAGTAATAAGTACATCAGAAGTGGAAACAACGAGCTTCTGACAATCATAGCTTTCGATACTTCCGGTTATTTCCCCATCACTTATAATAGTAGTGCCGGAAAGCGACCACGTACCTGTTTCTGCGGAGGAAGGTGAGCAAGCCAGGCCTGCCTCTGTTTCTTCATATACGCCGCTGGCAAGCAGTTTAAAAGAATTATCCCTTTCACAGGCAGGT
>JAEUVM010000329.1 GCA_016787125.1 Chitinophagaceae bacterium
GATAACCAGATGGCTCCCTGCATTGCAGACAGCAAGGGCAACATCTGGTTTACCGGCAGCAATGGTATATATGAATATCGCCAGGCAGATAAAAAATATTACCAGCATGTGCCGCCAGGAAGTGATGATTTACCCACTATAACAGAATCAAGATACATAGCAGAAGACAGGAATGGTCATATCTGGGTTACCACCATTAACAATGGACTGTATGAACTGGCAACCGAAAACGGGAAAGATGCATGGAAGAACTACAACATTAATTCCGGTATCGGCCTGCCTTCCGATTATTGCGAAAAGATACTGCGTGACCCCACCGACAGTATACTCTGGATCAGCAACGGCGGAGGCCTTTTAAAGTTTGACCCGGTTCAGCGAAGGGTGGTGAGTGTAATAAATATGCAAAACGGACTGTATGGAGAAGGAGGAGGATACACCTTTGCTGTATTCCCAGACAAAAAACTGGTGCAACTTTTTTACGGGGCGTTAAATGTTATTGATCTCAACACTTACCGTAAAAACAGTTTCAAGCCTGTTGTTCAACTGAATTCAGTGAAAGTGATGAATGAAGAACAGGTATACCAGTTCAGCAGTGGTACGGAAACACTGAAACTGCCTTATAACCGTAATTTCCTGCAATTTGAATTTGCCGCCCTTTTGTTTAATAACGCCAACCAGTCTCAATACGCCTACAGGCTGGAGGGAGCGGATAAGGATTGGGTATACAGCGGTCAGGTAAATACGGTTGCGTATTCCGGTCTCAGACCCGGCACCTATACCTTCAGGGTGAAGGGTGCAGGCAATGATGGTGTGTGGGGGCCTGAAACAACACTGAAGATCGTTATCCGTCCGCCATTTTATGCCAGGTGGTGGTTTATCACCATTTGTGCATTGCTGGCAGCAACAGCCATTTATCGCTGGAACCGCATGAAGATAATCCGTACAAAGAAAGAGGAGCAACTGAAAGCATCCTTTCAGAACAAGATAGCTGAAACGGAAATGAAAGCGCTGAGGGCGCAAATGAACCCGCATTTTATTTTCAATTCACTGAACAGTATTCAGAAATTCATTTTAAAAAATGAGCATTTTGAAGCTTCGCAATACCTCACCAAGTTTTCCCGGCTTATCCGGCTGATATTGGATCACAGCAACCAGGACACCATTCAGCTTAGCAGCGAGCTGGACCTTCTTCGGTTGTATGTTGAAATGGAAAGTCTCCGGTTCGACAATCGTTTTGATTACCGCTTCAGGGTGGATGAAAATATACAGTCTGACACACTCGAACTGCCTTCCATGCTTATACAACCTTATATTGAAAACGCCATCTGGCATGGATTGCTTCATAAAAAAGAAAAGGGCCGCCTGGATGTTCATTTTTCTGTCAACGAACCGGGCATGCTTACCGTAACAATAGATGATGATGGCATTGGCCGTGAAAAAGCGGCTGAACTCAAAAGCAAACAGGTGCTGAAAAAGAAAAGCTATGGCATGCAGATCACCGGAGACCGTATTGACATTATCAACAGGAACCAGCACAGGCAGGCATCTTGCAGAATAATAGATAAAAAAGATCCGGAGGGCCAGCCGGCGGGTACCACTGTGGTGCTGACAATACCCGTTAACCCTCTTTACCATTAAACCTTAATTCCTATGCTTAATGCAATACTGATAGATGACGAAACAAATGCACTGGAGGTGCTTGACATGCAGCTTGCCCGTTATTGTAAAGATGTGCGGGTGATAGCCAAATGTGACGGTGGCGAAAAAGGGATTGATGCCATCCGGCAACACCAGCCTGACCTGGTATTTCTCGACATTGAAATGCCTCACCAGAATGGTTTTGATGTGCTGAAAGCCACCAGCAACTATGATTATGAAGTGATCTTTACCACGGCATACGACCAGTTTGCCATCAAAGCCTTCCGTTTTTCTGCCCTTGATTATTTATTAAAACCGGTGGATATTGAAGAACTGCAGGCAGCTGTGGAAAAAGCGGCAAAAAGAAAAGGCGGCACCAGCCTGGAAGAGAAACTGAAAATGCTGCTCAGCCAGTATCAGCCGGCCCCCTCTGCCAGGATTGCATTGCCTGCGGGTGATGCGATGCAGTTTTACAACCCCGATGAAATACTTCGTTGTGAAAGCGACAGCAACTACACCCATATCTTTCTTACTAATGGCAAAAAGATCACTACCGCCAAAACGCTGAAGGAAGTGGAGGAAAGTCTCCGCGGCTTTGATTTTTACCGCATACATCACAGCCATCTCGTGAATATGAAGCATATCACAAAGGTGATCCGCAGCGATGGCGGCTATGTAATGATGGATGACGGCACCCAGGTGGCGATAAGCCGTAACCGGAAGGAGGCCTTCCTGGAAAGCTTCCGGAGGATTTAAGTTGCCGGATGCTCAATGAATCTGCAAACTGCTCATTTCATCACCTGTTAACCGTTCATTTCAGGGATTTTTAGGTTATCAAAATCACCTGTCATGAAATACATCTTATTCCTATTGAGCCTTACCCTTAGTGGTGTGCTGCCGGCCCAAAATGTTGGAATCGGTACCACCACACCTGCTGTAAAACTCCATGTGCTGGACCCGCTGAATGATGTTCACCTGAGAGTGGAAAGTGTTCCTGCCGGAAGTGAAGCCGGTATTCGTTTACTCGCAGGCAATAACCCTTTCAGTTTTTTACAATTTTCCAAGTATGCTGCCGGCGCTACCGGTACATATGCCGGCCTGCCGAAAGACAATCTCAGTGTAATAGCCACGGGAGGTAATGCTGGTGCACTGGTACTGTCAACCGGCGACGGAGTATCTCCGGTGGTATTTGCAGCAGGCACGGGCGAGAGAATGCGGGTGTTGAGCAACGGGCAGGTAAGTATTGGCACCAGCACGCCCAATGCGTATGGCAAATTGCTTGTGCACGATGAAATAGCCAGCCAGGATGTAAGTATTTCACTTACCAATTCCCTAACCGGCCCAGCTAATTTCCGGGGTGCCCGTTTCAGGTTTCTCAACAGCGATCTTAATATTATGAATTACGAAGCCACAGGTAAAATACATCTCTCCACAAGCTTTAATACCCGCCTGACGGTAGATGCCATTGGTAATGTGGGTATCGGTGAAGCTGCCCCGGCCCACAAACTGGATATCGCCAACAGCGATAATACAAGAGGTATTAATATTTCTCACACCGGAAATAATACTGATGGTGTTTATGTTCAAATGGGAAACTCGCCGAACAACAGGGGTATGTACATTGCCAACGCATACAACTATTCACCCGGCAACTTCTCACTGGGTATACATGCTGTTTCCGGAAGTGGGGCGGCAGTATTTTATACTCCCACCATTAATTATGGGGTGGTGGGTGAATGCCAGAATACCGCTGTTGGTGGAGGTGTATTGGGAATCAGTAATGCCCCTTCCCCGGGTGTCATCACAGGCGGTGTGTTGGGTACTAACTTCAGCGCCGCCGCAAATGCATATGGAGTGGTTGGCTCTACCAGCAGTGTGGACGGAGCCGGTGTAGCAGGAAGAACGTCTAATGGCTCTGCAGGTGTATTGGCCTATGCGATCAATGCCACCGGTCCCGCATTGAAAGCGTTATGCGTTGGTACTTCGAGTACGGCTATCGATCTGAATAACGGTGCAATGAAAGTATCCGGAGCAAACCGCACTGTATTTCAACATGAGGCTACTGCTGGAAATACCGCATCTAATGAGACCGTTATTCCCAATAGCACATTGGCAAACAGTGCAACTGACCTTTTGATCGTTACCCCATACTGGGATGGCGTCTATCTGAATGCAACCATAGGAGTATATTTTTCCGGAGGCACCTGGCGCATCTTCCGGCAAGATTTAGGAGCCATGCCGGTTGGAGCTAAGTTTAATGTACTGGTAGTAAAGCAATAGATCATTAACCGTTAAACTTTATGTTATGAAAAAAATGATGATGGTGGCAGCCGCTGCATTGTTTATTGGCAGCCTGCATGCGCAAACCACCTTAAAAGCCACCAAGCCCATCAGCAAAACAGACTGGGATACGTATTACACTGAGTTCTTCTCTTATTCTTACGGAACAGTTTCCGTCATAAATGACAAGGGCGTTGTTGAAAGACTGACAGGCGATAAACCTGCCAACCCCCAGGACAAAGTAAGCTGGAGGCCACCGCCCATACCCCCTACAGATAATCCCGACAACCCAACCGGTGTGAAACCGGTAAAAGTGAAAGGCGGCAAAGTGGGTTCCATAAAACCCAAACCAATTGACCCGGGCTGTAATGTTTGTTCTGTATTTATCATCCCGGCTGAAGCACCTTCTCATGTGGCTGAGAAACTGAAAAACGTATTGCAACAATATAACTGATATTATAAACCAGACAACTTAATAACTATGAAAAGGATAATCACCCTTCTGTCAGCAGCCCTCTTCTTACTGATCGCAGATGAAACAAATGCCCAAAACAAACAATTCAAAACAAGTGAACTTCACTTTGGCGTTTGTCCGGGCCCTGCCGAAGAAATGTATTTCACATGGGATGAGAAAACAGGTAAAGTGTCTGAATTTTACTGGAACCATGGCGGCGTGATCTGGTTCTTATATACAGCGGCAGAAAGTACTGTGGAGAAAGATGACAAAACCCTTTATGATTATAACGTATACCTGCGGGTAACCACCAAAGGATATGAAAGCACTCCCTATATGATAAGGGCTAAGATGACGCTTACAGCCATGCGGCCGGACGGGGCAACGTTTGGTGGTATTTATGAAGGAACAGGCACCTACTGGATTTGCGCCAACGGAACTTATTTAAAAAAATAAATCAGCACCTAATAAAACAACAATATGAAACTTTTGAAAACAACAGTATTTACAATTTTCATGGCCTCACTGATTTCCTGCAGTAATAATAAAAGGAGTGATAATACAACTGGTACGGAGCCAGCCGGTAAAACAGAACCCACAACGACAGGCAGTACTGCACAACCTGCTGATGACGGTAAAGACGGAACTGTGAGCTTTAAAGTAAATGACACGCTGGCGCAAACAAAGAAAATGGCAAAGGATACAGAAGTACCTATTGGCATGTACACAGCGGCTTCAAAATTTTTAACCCTGAGCCTGATGGGCGATGTACCCTCCCGTCCACACCGGGGATGGCTGCGGGTGAGTATTACTGATGAATTCAAATTTGAACCCGGCACTTATACGATGAATGATAAAGTATGGGGCAGCTTTACCCGGTATGAAACCGAGAATGCAGGAGGTGCCACTGATTTCCAGGCCACAGCTGATGAAAAAGACAAAGGAACCAGCATGACCATCACCTTTACCAAAGTTGAAAAATCGGTCAATGAACTGGGCAATGCCGAATACAGGGTAAGCGGCACTTTCAGCGCCAAAATGTACAATAAGGTATATGAGATGAAGAGAATGGGTACGGCACAGGAAGTAAATATTTCAGAAGGAAGTTTTGAAAATATCAGGCTGGTGGGCGGGCCGAAATAGTAAGTAATCTATATAAGTAAAATGGGAAAGCAGGCCGTTACTATGCAAATAGTAACGCCTGTGTTGATGCAAAAGCGTTGGTGCTACCGGAACAGATGAGGAAAAATAAATAAATGTTCTGCAGCAGGATTAAAAGAGCCGCTCTTACCGGAGCGGCTTTCTAATTATATCTTCTTACCAAACCCAATGTATCCTTTTTGAAAAAACAGGTAATTATACTGTGAGGGTGCCCAATAAGCACTTTTCGCCATGAAAAAGAACGAAGCAAAATTCCCCTTTTGAAATTTTGAAACTATATTCACAGCGCCAAAACAAATCCAAAACCTAAACCAAGACCATTTGCACTTTCCTGTAATACTCCTCCCTTGTTGTATTAACAGAACCGGCGCTGCACTGCCGTGTAAATGCTTTCCTATACAGCTTACCCCTTTCTGATTTTCTATACTGCAAAAAACCAAACATGAAACAAACCAAAACACTTCTCCTTTTACTTTTACTGACCATTTTTCAGCAGGCTTCAGCACAATCAGATTGCTCCAGTGCTGTTATTGTATGCGGCAACACCCAGCCATTTAACCCAAGCGGTGTGGGCAGCAAGCTGGAACAACTGGCCTGTGGAGGCATTGAACACAACAGTGTGTGGATCGCTTTCCAGGCAAAGGCCAGTGGTAAACTTAATTTTGTTATCCGCCCCTTTACACTGGCCGGCTTACCCACCGTTGTGGATGTAGACTGGAGCCTTTACCAATTACCCGGTGCGCCGGGAGTGGCCAATTGTGATAACAAAACACAGTTGTCCTGCAATTTTGCCGGTTCATCCACAGTGTTTGGCATAGCGGGCGCCACAGGTATGGCCACTCCTCCTTTTGCGGCCACCCAGTTTAACCCCGGCATCGATGTTACCCTGGGCAACTGGTATGCTTTAATAGTTGATCAGTTTTCCAATACCACGCCCATTTTGTTCAGTGTGCAGTTTACCGGTAACCCTGAAAGCCCTTATCTTAATTCAACTCCCGGTATATTTGATACCCGGCCAGACTTTAATATTACCACCGCATCGGGCTGCAGCGGCACCTACAATTTCGCCAGCACCACCACCACCACGGTTCCCATTACCGGTTATTTGTGGGATTTTGGTGATGGCAGCACTTCCACAGCAGCCAGCCCTTCGCATACCTATATCACACCAGGTACTTATTATGTAACGCTTACCACCACCAACAGTAATGGCTGTGAAACTGATATCCGTAAAGCGGTTATTTTTAATAATACACCACCCGTTTTAACGGCATCAGGAATATTTGCCACCCTGGCCTGCAGTGATACCAATAATGGCACCCTGACGGTTACCACCACAGGTGCCACCACACCGGGTGTTACAGGTGGTACACCGCCTTATACATACGAACTGGTTTCGCCATCACCGATGACCCGGGCACCCCAGGCTTCTCCATCTTTTACTGGTTTGCAGCCGGGTGGTTATTTTGTAAAGGTTACCGATGCCTGTGGTAAATCAGCCACCAGCACTGTTATTACCGTTGGCCAGGTAGCCACCAATTCCACTATCGGGCTGGGAATACAGAATATTCAGGCAGCCTGCAACGGCACCCCATCGGGCACGGCCACGATTTTTGCAAATGGCTCAGTGCCGCCTTATACCATGGCATTGGTAAACAGTTCGCCTGTTACCACCGGAGCCTTACCTGCCATACAGCGGGATCCAGTCACTGCTACTTATTATACTACTTTCACGGGTTTACTGCCGGGCCTTTATACGGTTGAAGCCATAGATGGCTGTGGCAAATTGCGCCGGGCCACCTTTACCGTTGCCGCCAGTACAGCACCCATCGCCACATCTGTTACCAGCCCTTCTTGTGCAGGCACGGCAACCGGAACCATAACGGTAACCGCAACGGCTGCCACTGGCTTATCTGGTGCAGGCGCACCGGGTACGTTCCAGTATGCGTTAATTGCACCCTCTGTCATATCAAGGCCATTCCAAAACTCTTCAGTTTTCGAAAACCTGCTTCCCGGCTCTTATACAGTAGCTGTTCGTGATATTTGTGGTAATGTTGGTACTGCAATTGTAACAGTTACTACTGCGGTGGCGCCTAATTTTGGCACCTCCTTCACCGCCGCTTCCTGCCCGAATGGCAGCACCGGTACTATAGAAGTGCAAAACGGTACCGTGGCGGGTGGAGGTTCTCCTTATACATATGCGTTGATTGCACCATCACCTGTTACCCGTCCTGTACAGAACAATAATACGTTCACAGGATTACCGCCGGGCACCTATACGGTACGGATGACAGATGTATGTAACACTTCTGCTATTACCACGGTAACCGTTGCCGCTTCAACGGCACCCACTTTCACCAACGCCATCACTTCCAGTTGTACCACGCCAGCCAGCGGAACCATTACCGTTACACCGGGTGCTTCCTCACTGTCGCCTTTTACATTTGAATTGATCAGCCCGGGTGCCGCTATCCGGCCACCACAGGGAAGCAATATCGCCAATACGTTTAACAGCATCTTTACTGGTTTGAACCAGGGCAGCTATACCATTCGAATGACGGATGGCTGTGGTACGGCAGTTACGGGAACTGCGACCATTGCCGCACCCGCCGCATTAACATTCCCCGCCGGCTCGGTATCAATACCCTCTTGCAGCGCCGGTTCTACCGGGCAGATTACCGTAGCGCAGCCTGCAAACGGGTTGGGTGCATACAGGTACGAACTGATCGCCCCTTCACCGGTAACCAGGCCTGCGCAATACAGCCGTGTGTTTAATGCTTTGCCTACCGGCAACTATGTAATACGCATCACCGACTCCTGCGGCACACAGGTGGACAACAGTGCCACACCACTTGCACTGGCTGCAGCTGCGGCACCTACGTTTACGGTAACCAACACTTCCAGTTGTGCCACCAACACGGGCACCATTACCTGTTTAACCAACAATAACCAGGGTAGCGGTACTTATCTCTTTGCACTGATTGCCCCTTCACCCGTAACCCGACCTAACCAGGCCTCACCCATCTTTACCGGTTTACCTGCCGGCAATTATACAGTACAGATAACCGATCAGTGCGGGCAAACGGGTACCACCACCACCACCATTGCTGCGGCTGGTGCATTTACTCCCGCCGCCGGTGGTTCGGTAGTAGCCTGTAATGGTGCAGGTTATTGGGCGCAGATTATTGTTACCAACCCGCAAAACTTTACAACCGGCGGGCCCATACCTCCGGGAAGTGGGGGCGGGCCATTTACGTATGCTGTTTACGATGCCACCAACACTACATTAATTGCCGGTCCGCAGGCCAGTAATATTTTTTCAACCATCACTCCGGTGGCTGGTGCACCTTCCCATACTATCCGGGTTACCGATGTGTGTGGTAATACCAGTACTACAACAGTTACCATTAATCCGCCAGCGGCGTTGACAGCTGCCACTATTTCTGCCACAACCGCTTCCTGTGCTGCTGCAAATACAGGGGTAATAAAGGTTACCACAGGCAGTGGCGGCGGTTTGATCCCCTATCGTTATTCACTCATCAATGCCACTACACTGGCGGTGGTGGCAGGACCACAAACTTCCACTACGTTCAATGATGTGCCAGACGATGCTGTTGGTTATTTTGTTCGCACCACCGATGCCTGTGGAAATACAGTTACATCAGGCACTGCTTTACCATTCCCGGCGGCGGTTGTTCCCACGGCCACTGCAGTGACCGTGCCTTCCTGTGCCACACCTGCCACCGGTGTTATTACTGTAACACCTGGTACGGGTGCCACACTGGCAGGCGGTACTTTCTCCTATGCATTATATGATGCAGCTAATACCACATTAATCAGGCCGGCACAAGCCAGCCCTGTATTTAGCAATGTAGCGCCTGCGACATATACGGTACGCATTACCGACCGTTGTGGTTCAACAGGAACTGTTGCTGCAACGGTGGCATCGGGTGCGGGTTCACCAACCGCCTCCGGTACCGCCACTGGTACTTGTACAGGTGGCAGTTCAGGATCAATAAGAGGCGCTTCTTCCGGCGGTTCATTACCGGTAACTTATACGCTTGTAAACCAGGTAACCAGTGCCATCGTAGCCGGCCCGCAGGTGGATAGTGTATTTAACGGCCTGGCTGCAGGTACTTATATTGTAAGGGTAACCGATGCCTGTGGTACGGTGACCAATTCTGCCAATGTGGTACTTGGGGACCTTGTCACCACACCCACCATCAGCACCACTACGGCGCTTGATTGTGCCGGTTCCGCACAAATTGGTACTTATGGCGGTGGCGGCAGCAGCGGTCCTTATACTTATGCTATTTGTTCGGGTTCGGGCTGTACCACATTCGGCGCTTTTGGTGCTGCCAGCACCTTTACGGTAACCACCAGCGGAACTTACCGGGTTGCTGTGAGAGACCGATGTGGTTTGCAAACATCATCGGCCGACATCGTTATTAATATACCAACCAAAGCGGTGGTGACAAGCGTTACCAAAACAACTGCATGCGGCACCACCACCATCACACCCACATTTACAGGTGTACCCAATACGCCCTATTATAGTGTGGATGGTTCAAACTTCAGTCCCACACTCGGCTCTTATGGCCCCGGATGCCATACCCTGCGTGTGGCTGATTTCAACGCCGGTAATTTTGGCTGTGCCAGTGATCCGTTTGAGTTTACCGTGTACGGCCCTGCAATATTGCAGCCTGCCACGCCAGCCAACTGGTCGGTTAACTGCACACCATTTGTTACTCCATCACTTACCGCCGGAACAGGTTCTGCCGGTTGCGCAGGCAGCGGATTTACATTGGGTGTAAAACTGACCTCCTGCACCGCCTGTGGTCCTATGGCTGATCCGGTTGGTACAGTACGTCCCGCCGGCCAGGCATTTTACCTGCCTTATGCCACCGGGGCCACTTTTGAACCGGTGGTGATTTCAGCCGGTATTGATATATGCAGCGGCACTCCGGTAGCAGCCAACTTCCTGCTGCCACCGTTCAACTGTGCCACACTGCCCACCAGCCTGCTCAGTTTTGCAGGACAAAAGGAAGGAGCCGTTAATAAACTGAGATGGACGACCTCTTCAGAACTGAATAATAAAGGTTTCGCTGTTCAGCGTTCAACAGATGGTATCAGCTATTCAGACCTTGGATTTGTAAACAGCCAGGCCATTGCCGGCAACAGTACTGATGAGCTGACCTATACTTATACCGACAACAACCCGGCAGGTAACAAGCAGTATTACCGCCTTCGCCAGGAAGACCTCGATGGCCGCACCAAACTCAGTAATGTGGTGCTCATCAAAGGAAACAAACCTCTTACACTGGATATCAGTGGTATATTCCCCAACCCTGCCACTGCAGAGGTGAATGTATTGGTGGATGCACCATCAAGAGACAGGGTGACACTGCTGGTAATAGATGCAACAGGTAAAACGGTGATGCAGCAAACCATCAACGTAGAAACCGGCAGCAATACTATTCCGGTGAATATTGCAAAGCTCACCAACGGTTCATACCTCGTGAAGCTTAGCTGCAATGCTAATTGCGAAACAGCGACCGGTAAGTTTGTAAAACAATAAAGGGGCGTTTCAGCTTAATAAGAAAACCATCCGTCGAAAGGCGGGTGGTTTTTTTTGGGGGCTAAGAGATAAAAGAGGGAAAGAGATAAGGAGGGCTGAAAATCTTAGCTCCCTCACTTATCTCTTTTTCTCTGCTCACTCTGGGCGACAAACACAATTTATTTTACCGCCCGGAGGAAACAGAGGGAAAGAGAAATGAAAATACATTTCCCACTTATCTCTTTTTCTCTGTTTCCTCTGGGCGACAAATACAATTTATTATTTCGTCCGGAGAAAAAGGAGGAAAAGAGGGTTGAAAATCTTATCTCCCTCACTTAACTCTTTTTCTCTTATCCCTCTGGGCGAAAAGATACTCCTGTTGAGCGGCAGAAGTCACTTTGGTAAATGAGCGATCAGTTCCACTTCCAGCCTTGCTTCATGCATATATAGCCTCGGCACCTGCACCCAGGTAGCGGCGGGGAAGTCGCCTTTATAAAAAACCTTACGGGCGTCATTGTATTTCTTCATTGCCTCCATATCTGTAGTGTACAGGTTTTCCTTCACCACGTTTTGAAAAGTGGCGCCAAAGCTGTTCAGTGATTTTTCCAAAGCCTTATACACCCGGGTGATACCTTCCGGTGTTACTTCCAGGGCCACTGCGCCTGATATATACAGCACATTATCCACTTTCACCACCTGCACATAGCCGGCGCTTGTGTCTTGCTTCAGTTGATTGTCCCAATGCCATTTTTCTTTTTTGATATCATTATTCTGCGCCTGTATCGTAAGCAGGAATGCTGCCTGGAAAAGTACCAGCAGGTAAAATATTTTTTTCATACAAATAAGTTTTGCCTGAAAGTAATTTCATTTTACGTAGCTGAAGGTTAAAAAATTATGGACGGCTACCCTGTGAAAAGTGCACCCGCCTGACAGCCATCATATAAATTCCGCCCGGTATGAGTTATTTTCCCATTCAAAGCCTCTGGGTATGAAAATTCATTACTGCCTCCTGCTTATCTGCCTGGCACATCCGGCAAAGCACCTTCCTGCCCAAAATGTGGGTATCGGTACCAGTACACCGGCCGAAAAACTAAGTGTGGTCTCCGTTGGCGGATATGGAATCTCACATGAGTCATCGTCCATTAAACTATCCACTTATATAGACGGAAGCGGTGCTTACCTGGGTACGGTGACCAACAACCCGTTTCATTTATACACCAACAACGGGGCCGCCCAGTTTACATTGCTGCAAAACGGTAATGTTGGCATCGGCCTTACTTTTCCTTTGCACAAACTGCATGTAAACGGTAATATAGTGGCCGCAACAGACATTACCGCCAACGGCAGCCTGTTCAGCACCGGAAATGTATCAGGAAGTGGTTTTGTTTTCTCCTCACCCAAAACATATTATTATTCGCTCAGCGGGGCTGATTTTACAGCAGTCAATACCGGCAATACCGTTCAGACGGAGGGTATTTCCGGCGGAGGGATATATATGTCTGGCAGTTCTTCCTCATCCGGCTTTGTAGCGCCGGTTCACCTGCCCGACAATGCAACAGTGACAAGACTGACTGTTTACTTCAACGATCTCTCGGCGGCTGTCAATCTCAATGTTTTTTTACAACAAAGCCACCTTATTACTCAAATGGCAGGTATTACCTCTTCCGGCTCGCCGGGTGAAACCTCCCTGTTCGACAACAGCATTACCAGCCCCGGCATTTCCAATGCCACAACCGCTTACGTGGTTTATGCTTTGCCTTCGGGTGGCCTTTGGCCTGGATCAGCCATCATTCTCAAAAGTGTTATCATTGAATACACACTGGCCGGGCTATAATGATAACAGGCATTTTTTCAAATGCCTGTTACTCCGGAAGAAGTTTTTAAATAAATCAGTTCACCCTTCCCAGCATCTCTTCCAGCTTCATCACCAGTTCGGTGCGGGTGATGGGCACACCCATGATCTTGTTGTATCCTTTTGCATCCACCATATATATATCACGGATGATCTTGATAAGCTGGCCGTTGTTGATCTCCGGTATCAATATGGTTTCAAAGTTTTTGATGATATCGCCCAGGTTTTTGGGGAAGGGACGGATATAGCGCAGGTGGGCATGGCTCACCGCATAGCCCTTGGCCTGTACTTCCGCCACGGCCGATTTGATGGCACCATAAGTGGAGCCCCAGCCCAGTACCAGTATCTTTCCTTTTTCGGGGCCGCTGTCTAATTTTTGTTCCGGTATATAATCAGCGATCTTATCTACTTTTTCCTGGCGGATCTTCACCATGAGCTGGTGATTCTCAGGTTCATAGTTCACATTACCGGTGATGTTTTGCTTTTCCAGTCCGCCGATACGATGCTCCAATCCCGCAGTACCCGGCACCGCCCAGGGCCTTGCCAGTTTTTCATCTCGCAGGTAAGGCTGAAATTTTTCTTCGCCATGACCCAGTTCTTTTTTAAACTTCACTGTTATCGGGGCCAGGTCGGCCGATTGCGGAAACTTCCAGGGTTCGGCGCCATTGGCAATGTATCCGTCGCTCAGCAGCATCACCGGCGTCATATGCTGTACCGATAATCTTACGGCTTCATAAGCCACTTCAAAACAATCGGCGGGTGTGCTCGAAGCGATGATCGGCATCGGGCATTCACCGTTGCGGCCATAATATGCCTGCATCAGGTCGCTTTGTTCTGTCTTAGTGGGCAGGCCTGTTGAGGGACCGCCCCGTTGTATATTAATGATCACCAGTGGTATTTCCAGCATCACCGCCAGTCCCATTGCCTCTCCTTTCAGGGCAATACCGGGGCCGCTGGAGGTGGTTACACCCAATGATCCGCCATAGGCAGCGCCGATAGCAGAAGTGATGGCGGCTATTTCATCTTCGGCCTGGAAAGTGCGTACGCCAAAGTTTTTATACTTGCTCAGGTCATGCAGGATATCTGAGGCCGGTGTGATGGGGTATGAACCGAGGAATAATGGCAGCCCGCTTTTTTGCGAAGCAGCAATTAATCCAAACGCAATGGCCTGGTTGCCCATGATGGAACGGTAGGTACCCGGTTCCATCTTTGCTTTCTCCACTGCATAGGTGGTGGTAAAGGTTTCGGTGGTATCGCCATAATTATAACCGGCCTGCAGCACTTTGATATTGCTGTCGAGTATTTCCGGTTTCTTGCCAAACTTCTCCGTGAGGAAGGTAATGGTGTTGGCCATATCCCTGTTGTACATCCAGTACAGGAAGCCGAGCACAAACATGTTCTTGGCCCTGTCTTTTTCCTTCATACCGAGGGTGATGTCTTTCAGTGCTTCACGGGTCATTTTCGTCACATCCATTTTGATCACATCATAGTTGGCCAGGCTGCCATTCTCCAGCGGGTTTTCGCCTTCGGGGTAGTTGGCCAGGCGAAGGTTTTTACCATCAAAGCCATCAGTATTGGCAATGATCTTCCCTCCTTTTTTGAGCGATGTGAGGTTCACCTTCAGCGCTGCGGCATTCATAGCCACCAGCACATCCACCGCATCACCGGGGGTGTATACATTATCACTGGAAAAACGGAGCTGGAAACCACTCACACCGGGCAGGGTGCCCTGGGGTGCCCTGATCTCGGCCGGGAAATCCGGGAAGGTGGCGAGGTCTATTCCCATCAATGCTGTATTGTTGGTAAACTGGCTGCCCGTCAACTGCATACCATCTCCGCTGTCGCCGGCAAACTTGATCACCACATCCTGTAATACTTCCTGTTTTCTTATCATCAGTTAAAAATTGTGTTGCGAATTTAAAACAAGTTGGGCTTGTAAACCGCATTGATTTTGGTCAAATTACTCACGGCCTTTATGATAAATATCAGCAACAAATTCTATATTGGTGTATAATTATCTGTATGTATAAGCCATCAAAACTCTTCCTGGCAGTCTGCCTTGCCCTGCCCGTATTTTTACAGGCCCAGATCTCCGACGAAGATATTTATGAAGCCAACCGCCTGAAAAAGGTATTTCCGGACGACCGGGTGGCCGCTACGATGGTGCAGGAGGAATTTACCTTCGACAGGGGTAAGAACGAGGATAAACTTCCCGTGGTTACCGCCACCCGCAATGTTAGCATCAACTTCCTTGCCCTCCGGGAAAGGGCCGGGATTCAATACTACGATTTTTACAACTCTTTCACCCGCATCACCTCCTTCAAGCAACTGGAAAAGATGAAGGGCATGTTTGGGGTAAAGAAGAACTATAATGTTGGCTATGCTATTGACCGCTCGGCCAGCAGCAGCGAGATATTTTCCGACGACAGCCGTGTTAAATACTTCAACATCGGTTTCTCCGGTTATGGCGATGCCACCAGGGTGGAAACGGAAAAGAAATACCTCGACAGCAAGTACCTCACCGGGGTGTACTTCCACAGCTTTTTTCCCATCAAGGAAAAAACTGTGCTCTTTAAGGTACCCGACTGGATGCAGGTGGAATTCCGTGAATTTAACTTCGACGGCTATAAGATCGTAAAGCAAAAAACACAGGAGAAGGGTGTAACCGTTTACTCTTTCAAGATACAGAACCTGGCTGCCATGAAAAGTGAATCCCGCGGTATCGGCACTGCCTATATGTACCCGCACATCATGGTGGTGATGAAATCATTCAGTTATGATGGTAATACGGTAAAAGGCTTTGGCGATGTGGCCGACCTGTACAGCTGGTACAATTTCCTCTATAAAAAATGTGTGAACAAACCTGATGAACTGAAAGCGAAAGTAACCGAACTGACCAAGGGCAAATCCACCGATATTGATAAAGCCAAGGCCATCTTTTACTGGGTGCAGGATAATATCCGCTATATCGCTTTTGAAGATGGTCTTGCCGGTTTTATTCCGGCCACAGCACAGGATGTGTTCAAAGCCAAGTACGGCGATTGTAAAGGCATGGCCAACCTGATGACCGAGATGCTGAAGCTTGCAGGATTGGAAGCCTATATGACATGGATCGGCACCCGCCACCTGCCGTATGATTACACCCTTCCATCACTTGCGGTGGATAATCATTGCATCAGTACCGTAGTAATCGGTGGCAAAGAGTATTACCTGGATGGCACCGAAAACTATATTCCCTTTGGCGAATACGCCTGGCGGATACAGGGAAAAGAAGTGCTGATCGGCAAGGGTGATAAGTATGAAGTGAAAAAGATACCCGTAACGGATAAGGAAAAGAATAAGATTCTTACACAAACCACTTTTCAACTGAAAGATAATGTACTCAAGGGGCATGTGAAGGCCACGCTGACCGGTGAGCAACGCACCAACTTCCACCAGTTTTATCATGACCTGCCCAATGATGATAAGAAGAAACTGATCCAGCGCTTCCTGGAGTTTGGCAATAAGAACCTGGTGGTGACCAATGTAAAAACCTCTGACCTGAATAACCGTGAGATACCGGTAGTGGTGGAAGGCGATATTGACCTGAGCAATTATGTGATCACCGAAGACAAAGAAATTTATCTTGGTATTGACTTTTACCCGGAAGACCTGCGTGGCCTGCAGCCGGATAAGGACCGCCAGCAGGACTATGCCCTTCACTCAAGCTATGTGGCACAGGATGAAACAGAACTGGTATTGCCTGTGGGTTATACCATTGTATCGTTGCCCGGGCCTATCACCGAGAAGGCTGCCGACTATGAGATAACCGGTGTGTATGAACAAAAAGGAAATAAAGTAACGTTTAAAAAGATATTGTCATTCAACAGCGGCCGCATCCGTAAGGCTGATTTTGAAAACTGGAAGGCGTTTACGAAGAAGCTGCAGGATTTTAATAGTAACCTGATTTTGATTAAGAAACCATAACCATTTCCCACAAAGGCACAAAGTGCTCAAAGGTTTTTTAATTAATAAATCAAAATATGACTGAGAATGAACTGGCAACAATTGCAGTGGACATAGCTTTTAACATTCATAAAACACTGGGACCCGGGCTTCTTGAAAGTGTATATGAAGCTGCCTTTGCTTATGAACTTGACAAAAGGATGATTCCCTACACAAAACAAGAGCCAATAGCAGCAGTGTACGACGGGAATGTTTTAGGAGTAGGTTTCAGGGCAGATATTATTATGTGTGACAAACTGCTGATTGAACTAAAATCAACAGAACGGCTTGAGAAAGTGCATCATTAAATCACACTGAATTATATGCGGCTGAAAAGGATTCAACTGGGTCTCTTAATCAATTTTAATGTGGAGCTGATTAAAGACGGCATTCACAGAAAGATAAATGGCAAAGTATACTAAAAACATCCCGGAAGCCTTTGTGTTCTTAGCGCCTTTGCGGGAAAAATTAAATATTATGAAGAAGTTTTTTTTATTATTAATTATTCTACTTACCGGGCATTGCGTTTCCGCACAGGATGATGATGATACCTTCTCTCCTTCCAAACTGGAGTCCATTGCCAAAAACATGAAAATGGTGTGGGAGGATAATGATGCCGATTTCAGCGCCAGCGCTGTTCCGGAAAAATGGAAGGAAGAAAGCGGTATCATCCTTGCCCAGAAAACCCGCTTCTCCTTTGATAAGGATGCTAATAAACTGGCCGTGTATGAGGTTACCCGCCGGCGTATCAAACTGAATGACCGTGATGCCGTAAATAACTACTCTTCCGTGTACTTCCGTATGGGTTCTGCTTATGATGGCGCCGGTATCAGGATCATTAAATCCAATGGCACCGTGCAGGATGTTTCGCTCCGCAATGCCGTGTATGTGGAAGACCCTTCTGATGTGCCTTCCACTTTCGCTCCCTATATCGGTAAGGCCAATACCTATTATGATAAAAGCAGGAGCCGCATCATTTATTATAAAGTGGCCGTGCCCGACCTCGACCCCGGCGATATAATTGATTACGGTACCATCTTCTACGATGATAATACCGTAAAGAAGATGAGCTATATCGAATTTGATCCCATCTACTTTGTATGCACCCGTGAGTACCCGGTACTGAGCCAGAAGTTTGAGATAGACACCGACAATAATTCCTTTGTCAATTCAAAATCCACCATGGGTGCACCAGCTTTTAAGGAAACCGGTAACAGTAATGCTGAATACACCTGGGAAGACCGCAACCGCGACAAGCTCAGCGATACCCGCTGGGTAAACCGCCTGGTGGAACTGCCCATGCTGAAATTCCAGATCGTTTTCTCACGCAGTGAAAACCGTTCTGATCTTTTTATCGGCGACCGTGGTGAACTGAAACAGAATATAAGTCCGGAAGAGCTGGCCAAAAAGATGAACAACCTGTACAACCGGCTTGATGGTTCTTTCTATTACAGCATGGCCAAAGGCTACCTGAAACAGATCGGTTATAATGATCTGCGGGAAGAGGATTTTATCCAGAAAACTTATTATATCCTCCGCCACATGTCTTTCTACCGTGGCAATGGCTTTTCCAGTGAGTTGTTTGCTTCCTGTCTTACCCAATGCCTCGACCTGCGGAAAATTCCTTACGAGCTCGTGGTAACCACGCCGGCCAATGTAACCAAACCCGAAAACATCATCTTCCGCACCGAGCCGGAATGGATGGTGAAGGTGCGTGATAAGTTTATCTTCAATGCCACCGTGTTTTCCAACCCATATGATTTCAGAGAAGAGTTTCTCAATACACCTGCTTATATTATTTCATTGGGAAAAAATCCTACGGCTACGCCCATCACGCTGCCCGGCAGCAAACCAGATGATAATGTGCTCACCAATACCGTTACCGCTTCCATTGATACTTCAGGCAGAAACCTGCTGGTGGTAAACCAGTCGGCCGTAACAGGATTGAGCAAAACCTTTTACAATACGGAAGGACTTATCTACACCGCTGCCTTTGATGATGACCACCGCAGCTATGGTGGTGAAGATGATGTGCGGGCTGGTATGAAAGGCGCCATGCTGGAGAGCTATGAAGAAAAGCTTCGGGAGCGTAAGAAGGAAGACAAGACCCGTAAACTGGAATACATGAAGAAGTCGCTCGAAGATGATTATGACAATGTGGTGGCGTATTCTGAATTCACCCTCAACTCGGACGGGCGCACCTGGCGCAAGCAGGAACTCAATTACACCAGCAAATTTGAACTGGGCGAGATGGTAAAGAAGGCCGGCAACAACCTGCTGGTATCTGTGCCGGCACTCATCGGCGACCAATTGTATATATCACAGGATGACCGCAAGCGGGAAGTGGATGCCTATATGAGCTTTCCCCGCAGCTACCGGAATGTGATCCGCTTTACCATACCGGATGGATACAAAGTGGTGGGACTGCAAAACCTGAACATGAACATTGACAATGAAGCGGGCAACTTCGCCGTGCAGGCCACGGTGGAGGGTAATGTGCTCACCATCCTTACTAAAAAGGTTTACAAACAAAGTAATATCAAAAAAGAAGACTGGTCGAAGCTGGTGGAAATGCTTGATGCTGCTTTTAACTTTACGCAGAAGAGGGTGTTGTTGAAAAAGCTTTGATGTAGAATTATTGATTATTAATTATTGATTATTGGCATTAGCGCAATGCAAGCTTATGCAAAGGGATTTCTACTTTTCATTAATCCCCGAATTTTGACCTGGGGTTACGGCTCGTGTGAAATACTGCATATACGATCACTTCGTACCCTATAATTTCATAAACCACAACAAATGGAAAACGTTTCAAGGCAGCCTGCCTAAAATTCTTTTTGACCTTGCCAAAATATGACGGATGTTGTGTTAACCGGGAATATATTTTGTCGAGTTCTTCGAGAAACTCTTCGCCGAGGCCGGTTTTTGCCCCTCATACAATTCGTAAGCATCCTTCATCATTTTTAAGCTACGGGGCTTTATGATAAGGTTATACACTATTGTTTTGCTTTACTCCTGATGATAGTTTTTGCTTCGGTCCAGGTATAAGATTTGCTTTTGCCGGTAATATGTTTTCTCCTCTCCTCCTCAAGAAGTTTTACTTCGCTGTCTGACAGCTGGAATTGCTGCTGACGGCTGATATCATCTTCCACCAGCATATACAGGCCTTTTATCTTCTTATCGTCAGCATCAGCAATATAGCTGATTAGTTTTTTGCGGATTGTCTTTGTGGTCATGACAGCATAATTTGATGAAATTTACTCTTATTTGTCTGAAATAAACACGCCGGGAAACTGGTACTGATTTGTTGCCATTATGCTATCCGAAAGTATCATTTTCTTGAAAAGATGAAATAAAGTATTTTGCTTTAAACACAAACCGAATGCACTCTCTTGCACATGCAGCTGTTTTTTCCGATTCCAAAAAGCATTATGAGATATTAGATGGCCTGCGGGGTGTGGCTGCCATTATGGTTGTGGTGTTTCATTTGCTGGAAGCCTTCTCCGGTGGTGATCATTCAAAGCAGCTCATCAATCATGGTTACCTGGCCGTTGATTTCTTCTTTGCCCTTTCGGGTTTTGTGATCGGGTATGCGTATGACGACCGCTGGAATAAGATGACACTGGCCGGTTTTTTCAAAAGAAGACTTATTCGTCTGCACCCCATGATCATCATGGGTATGATCATTGGGGCCATTGGTTTTTATTTTGCCGCCTCCCCTGCCCTCTTTCCCGGTATCAGCAGTGTACCGG
>JAEUVM010000398.1 GCA_016787125.1 Chitinophagaceae bacterium
CGGGCTGATCTCTGTTTTGGGTACCAGTATCTTTCCGCCGGCTGCTTCTACTTTACCCAATACATTCTGCACATCGGGATTGGCATCGAGATAAATAAGCGGCCCGTCGGTGGCGGATGGCACATGAAAGCCGTCGGTTTGTACGATAGTACCGCCTACTCCCTGCATGGGATCATCCAGCGGAAACATGCGCATTTTTATATTGTCCATATCCATCGGCACCATGGTGATGCCGAAGATGGCTTCATAAAATTTCTGCGCCCTGTCAATGTCGGTGCTTGGTATTTCAAACCAGCTGATTGCATTTTTCATTGTGGTTGTTTTTATTATTCATTTGTTTGTTAAGTCTGTTTTTTATCGGGCAGGTAGTCACCAAACAGATTCCAGTCCATTCCACTGCCCCACCCCTGTCCATGATCGCTTTTGTTTTTATTAATATGCGCTTCACTTACACTATGCGGACCATAGGATAATAAAGCAAGGACGGATCCGGGTCTCAGGTGTTCGCTTGCCCAGCTCAGTGGTGAATTACCATGGGCGTCTTTCTCATCTTTTGCAGCGCCATGCTCAAGCAACAACCGTATTGCAGCTTCATCTGCATAAGCTGCTGCCCGGTGTAATGGCGTTTCGCCTTTGGTTCGTACATCCCGCATGAAAGCGCCGGTGCTTATGCCGGGTATTGTTTTTGCGTTCACGCCGGCTCCATTTTCCAGCAACAGCCTCACGGTGTAAATATAATACGGCCTGCCTGCTTTGCTCAGGGCACTATGCAGTGGCGTTTCACCTGTATCCGGCACACGGGCATTTACATTCGCTCCTTGTGAGATCAGAAAGTCGCACACCTTCCAGTGGCCGAAGTAGGCCGCATTGCCAAGCTCATCATCCAGGTTTATACTGTCCAGGTTGCCGCCTTTGTCGAGCAATAGCCGTAATGCCGTTACATCATTATAATAAACGAGCCATTGCAGCGGTTTTATCTGTCCTTCGTGGAGAATATCCTGCCAGCCGGGAAGCTTCAGCAACTCCACAAACAGATCAGTTCTGCCACGACTGATATAACCGGTAATTTCAGCAGCCTGCATACGGTGTTATTGTTTTTTTGCAATAGTCTATTTCATTTTTTTCAAGGCTGCAGCAATCAGCTCCTTCAGCCCCTTACGATCCACATCGGCCAGATTATTAATGTACACGCAGGAGCCGCCTGTTTTACATTTACCCAACTGCTGTACCAACTCTTTATAGTACATAATACCCGGCATAAGATACAACGTAAGATTCGCCTTCCGGGGCGAAAAGCCTATCATAAACCAATCTCCTTCCTGCCGGCTTCTTTCCGATTTATAATGGTATGTGCCAAAGCCCACGATGCTGCTGCCCCACATTTTCGGCTCTTCTTTTGACGCCCGGCAAATCCTTTTCAGGACAATCCCACCATCCTTTTTTTTGCCCGTCCGCTATTTTTTAACAAAAGGCGGTTGCTGATGCATCATTCATTTATGTTCCCGGTGCTGCCGATAGTTATTGGTTAATATCCTTTCCTTCTTTCAGTTTCACTAAAAAATCTTCTATCTGTTTCTTTGCAGCATCGTTAGGCGCTTGTGCCAATGCTTTCTCCGCATATTTAATGGCATTTTTAAAATCCCCTTTGGCGCTGTAGCCGCTCATCAGGCCATTGTTTACGCCCCATACATCGCCATATCTCTTTTCATTTGCTTTAAATATCTCCATTGCTTTATCAACCCGCTTTTGTGTTATCAATATCCTGCCATAGGCAGTATACTGATTGGCAGTTGCAATCAGTAATGCTTCATCCATTGTTGAATCTGCTTCAGCAACCCGGTTCAGTTTTTCGTATGCCGTTGCCAGGTTGCGGAGGGTGATATATGTTTTTTGGCCTGCCGGTCCTGTTATGGCATTCTTACTCCAGGCAAGGGCTTCTTCCAGGTTAATGTTCTTGTTGAGACAGTACTGGGCCGCCTGCAGCTCCAATGCCGGTATAAAGCTTCTGCGGCCGGTCATTTCTTTCCGCAGTTTTTCAATTACTATATTATCCACGGCAACATCAATTTTGAAAGGCACAGATATAAACTCCCACTGCATGGCAATCACACAATGCTTTTCCCCGTGCTGAATAAATTCGTACTTCAGCCACTCCACGCTTTTCTCCAGCTTTACAGGTTTCACATCAACCCGCAGCACATCATCTTCCGGCTTATAGCTGAAACTGCCCCATGCTTCATTCTGGTTGGAAAAAATCAGGGTTACGTTTTCGGCACCCATTGCCATAAAGAGTGCATAGGTGCCCGCTTTGATGTCTTTGCCTTCCACTTTTACATCATGCTCAAAAGTGATGGTGGTGGCTTCGTTGGCACCAGCCCGCCAGGGAGCATCGTTTTTACCTGATACGTTGTTTTGTTCTTTAAATCCGTAAGGCACCCGGTTGCCATCGCCAAATATTTTCCCTTCCCTTTTGTTTACATCGGGCCTTGAATACTTTACAGTAATGGAGGTAATGCCCACTTCCTCGCTGATAGCGGCACGGGGGTTGCCACCGCTGGGCGGAAGGTCCATTTGTGCTGAGAGACAGGTAACCAGTGATAAACCGGCAGCCAGCAATGCGATTTTTTTCATATTGGTTATGTTTAAATACTATTTGGTTGCCGGGGCTTTATCGCCATTCCATATTTCACGGTACAGTTTCCATTTTCCATCTTCCTGTTTCCAGATGGCGATGAATTTTCCTTTGTCATATATCACACCATCTTCGCCCGGAAAAGTATAGTAGCCTTCCTCCACCACTGCATCAGCGCTGCCATAAATGCCGGTGGCAGTAATGCTGATCTTAAAATCTTTATTCTGCCCGTTGTTATAGTAGAAGTGCCGGATACTGTCACGCCCGGCGATGGCGGGCATTTGTTCGGGCATGATAACGGCATCGCGGCAATACTTTTCAAAATAATAAGCGGTATCGTTGTGCTGAAACCGGTCGCCGTACACTTTATTGACAGAATCAATCCAGGCTTTTACAGGTATTATATCAAATGCGGGAGAAGGGCTTTCTTTTTTATCATGCTGGCAGGCGATAAAGAGCAGGCTGCCCGTGAAGCAGCAGATCAGGGCCTTTTTCATGTGGTTGGTTTTGCTTAAAGTTCAGCAAACGGCCGGGTTTTTCACAGCCGTTTATCAAAATAAATAAGGGGGCTTATACCCGTTTTCTGCCAGAAGCGTTTAATTTTTGTTCCTGCTGTATCCATCCCGCTTATGGAGAAGCCTGTTCTGGCAGCAGAGATGGTCATTCCGGCGGCGGAGATGGTCATTCCGGCAGCGGTGTTGATTTTTTCTTCACAGTTTCTGTTCGTTCCGGTTTTGTAGCAGCCCGTTCCGTTGGAAGCGAGGTTTCTTTTTTTGAAATCGTTCCTTGTTTTGACTCGATTTCAGGCTTTTCCGGCACTGTAGATGCCATTTCTGGCAGTGTAAAATGCTAAACCCGGTAGCGCAAATGCCCGTTCTGGCAAGTTTCAGCTAGTTCCTTTAGCGTAAATGATCGTTCCTTTAGCGTAAGGGACAGTTCTGGTCCTGCAGCAGGTCGTTCTGGCTGTATATGAGGTTGTTCTGATCATGCAGAAGGCCGTTCCGGTAATGCACGAGGTCGTTCCGGCGATGTTGGAGGCCGTTCCGGTAATGCACGAGGTCGTTCCAGTGATGTTTTCGGCCCTTCAGCTTTTATATTATCCCGTAATATATCCGTAATGGGTTGACAATGTGCTATTTATAACTCGACTGCGGCAAACTCGCCTCGGGCGGCAGCTGTCGTTAGCAAACGGGCGACAAATTGTCAGGTTATTCATTTCTGCGGTATTCCAAATCGTATTCGGTGGTCCAGGTGCTGCCGCCGTCATCACTGCGTTCGCCGAATTGCCTCATTTTATCATCACTGAGTTTGGTAAAACTAAGCCGGCGCATAAATGTTTTTCCTCCTTGGCCGCCTGCTTTATCAGCGTAGTACACAATTTTTCCGTTGCAGCCAGGCATCAGCCATATAAATACTGCGAAAAGCGGATAGCGGAATATTATTTACAAACAGAAGAAAATAATGAGTCATTTATTCCCAGCGCCCTGAAGCCGGCCGTCTCACTTTTCACACGGGTGGCTTCACCTTTCATGGTAAAGGAACGGAACCGGTGTTCGAGCTTCAGTATCAATCCGCCGTCGGCCTTCGTTCCGTAAGCATCCCAGTTGTAAGCCCGGTGTTTTTCATACGTGGCGGGGGCGATGTGCAGACCGGTGGCATAATAATATTTTACCCAAGAGCCGCTTTTCTGCATTTCTAGTATGCGGCAGGGATAACCGAGCACTGTTTCAGCGGTGGCGTAATCTTTTACTGATAATACGGTATCAGTCGGCAGGCTGTAGTCTTCGCAGGCAAGCTCCCTGCCTTCTCCCTCTGCGGAAATGCACCGGTTGTTTTTACCATTATAATAATAGGTAAAGGTATCCCTGCCGGTAAAACGGCTCTGGTAATTATCCTCATCGTATCGGAAAAAACCACGGGCCGGTCGCAGCAGGGCCAGCGAATCAGCGTTGAGCGAATC
>JAEUVM010000418.1 GCA_016787125.1 Chitinophagaceae bacterium
GGCGGGTGAATGTCGGCGAAGTTGGCTTCGTATTGCTCGTTGGTTAATCGGTTATTCTCAATCATTATGTTGAATGTTAAATGTTGTGTGTTGAATGAATTCATTCAAAATTCATCATTCAACATTTATCATAATTCTACAAGTTTGCCATACGTCTCCGGCCGTCGGTCTCTGAAAAACTGCCATACACTTCTTACCTGTTCTATCATATCGAGGTCAAAGTCGGCGATGAGGAGTTCGTCATTATCTTCTGATGCCTGCGCAAAGATTTGTCCGCGGGGATCAACGAAATAAGATGAGCCATAGAACTTGCCGAGGTTCCAGGGCTTTTCAGTTCCCACCCGGTTGATACATCCCATGAAATACCCATTGGCAGCAGCATGAGCCGGTTGTTCCAGTTTCCAGAGATACTGTGAAAGCCCTGCCACTGTGGCGGAAGGATTATACACGATCTCCGCTCCATTCAATCCCAAAATCCTTGCACCATCCGGGAAGTGGCGGTCGTAGCAGATATACACACCCACTTTGGCATACTTGGTTTGAAAAACAGGGTAACCGAGGTTACCGGGTTTGAAGAAGAATTTTTCCCAGAAGCCTGATGTATGCGGAATATGATTCTTTCTGTATTTGCCAAGATAGGTTCCATCAGCATCGATCACAGCAGCAGTATTATACAACACGCCGGCCTGTTCTTTTTCATACATGGGAACGATCATCACCATGCTGTACTTCTTTGCATATTCCTGCATGCGTTCAATCGTAGGACCCGGAACCGTCTCTGCACTTTCGTACCATGCTTTGTCCTGGCCGGGGCAGAAGTAGGGTGTGTTGAAAATTTCCTGGAAGCAGAGTATCTGCACACCTTTCTTTCCCGCTTCTTCAATATAGGGGATGTGCTTCTGCACCATCGCTTCTTTTATTTCTTCAATGGTTCCTTCACCTTCAGTCTTTGGAAGACTTAGCTGGATTAATCCTGATTTGATCATTCTTGGCATGACTGTTATTTTAAATGTTGAATTTTGAATGCTAAATGATGTAATTCAACATTTATTCATTTAACATTCAACATATTTTATATTACCTGGCTTACTTTATTTCTCTTTATA
>JAEUVM010000426.1 GCA_016787125.1 Chitinophagaceae bacterium
CATTGCCAGCCTGGAAAAGATGAGGCAGTATTTCAATACGGGCAGCACCAGGCCCTATGCTTTCCGGAAAGAGCAATTGAAGAAACTGAAACAATCCATACTGGCACATGAACAAGACCTGTATGATGCATTAAATACCGACCTGAAAAAAAGTCCTGAAGAAACCTGGGTGACAGAAACCGGTATGGTGATATCCGAACTCAATGCTGCCATCAAACACCTGAAGGAATGGATGGAGCCGGAGCGGGCCTCCACCAACCTGCTGAATATGCCTTCCGGAAGCCGGGTGATGAGAGAACCACTTGGTGTGGTGCTGATCATCGGACCATGGAATTATCCCTTTCAGTTGCTCATTAACCCATTGATAGGCGCCATTGCAGCAGGCAATTGTGTGGTGCTGAAACCGAGTGAATTTGCACCCGCCACTGCTGCTGTTATGAAGCAGATCATTACCGGAGTCTTTCCGCCGGACTATATATTATATGCTGAAGGTGATGGTGCCACAGTGATACCCGCCATGATGAATCATTTCTCCTTCGATCATGTGTTTTATACCGGCAGTACCGCTGTTGGCAGGCTTATTTATAAAATGGCGGCAGAAAAACTGGTACCCGTTACTCTTGAGCTCGGCGGTAAAAGCCCCTGCGTGGTGGAAAGCGATGCGAATATCAATGTTGCGGCCCGGCGGATAGCGGTAACTAAATTTTCTAATGCAGGACAAATGTGTGTGGCGCCTGATTATGTGCTGGTGCACTCATCCGTGAAGGATGCCTTTATACAAGCCATGAAAGCGGCGGTTGAGAAATTCTATACCGGCAAACCGGAAGAAAGCTACAACTACGGGAAGATCATTAACCCCAAACAGTTTGACAGAATAAGCAGCTACCTTACCAGCGGTAAGCTGGTATTTGGCGGCCGCCACAACAGGGATACACTTTTTATTGAACCAACGGTGCTTACAGATGTTTCTATGAATGATGTTGTGATGAAGGAGGAGATATTCGGCCCCATATTGCCCGTGATCGGGTTTGATACGTTTGAAGAAGCAAAAAAGATCATTGAGCAGAATCCTAACCCGCTGTCGTTTTATATATACACTTCCAGCCGGAAGAAAGAACAGCAATGGCTGCAGGGAATACCGGCGGGTGGTTGCTGTGTGAACAATTCAAGCTGGCATCTTACCAATCACCACCTGCCTTTTGGCGGGCGGGGTTTCAGCGGCACGGGCTGTTATCATGGAAAATATTCCTTTGAAACGTTCAGCCATAAGAAGGCGGTGATGAAAACACCCACCTGGTTCGACCCGGCCATCAAGTACCCGCCATTCAGGGGAAAACTGAAACTCTTTAAATGGGTGATAAGATAAATGGCTACCGGTAAAACATACAGAAGGTTAAAACGAACGGGCATTGGCCTGCTGATCTTTATTGCAGCCTTTGCTGTGTACGTGGAAATAGTTAACCGTAATTCAAAACACATGACCTATCGCCAGAAAGTATTAAAAGCCATATACCCGGTTTGGATGTGGTGGACCAAACTCACCGGTAAGAATACCAAAGAACTGTCGGGCAATACACAACCTGCCGTTTCCTTTTACTCACTGAAAAGTGTATTGAATAATGGTGACACACTTGACTTCAATACACTGAATGGAAAAAAAGTAATGCTGGTAAACACGGCGAGCAACTGTGGCTACACGAACCAGTATGCCGACCTGCAAAAATTGTCTGACCAATACAAAGAGAAACTGGTGGTGATCGCCTTTCCTGCCAACGATTTTAAGGAGCAGGAAAAAGGAAGTGATGCCGAAATTGCTGAGTTCTGCAAATTGAATTATGGTGTCAGTTTTCCCCTGATGAAAAAATCAGTGGTGGTCGCTTCGCCGGAACAGCATCCCGTATTCAAATGGCTGACAGACCCGAAGCAAAACGGGTGGAACAGCACATTGCCTTCCTGGAACTTTACCAAATACCTCGTGGATGAAAAGGGAATGCTTGTCAATTATTTCGGACCATCTGTTTCTCCGTTGAACGACGAAGTGGAGGCAGCCATCAAAAAATAATCCCATGTTTACCAAAGCAGATATTGAAAAGTACTTTATTGCCGAGAAGCAGGAAAGCCTTCTCTTCATGTTCATCGGGGCTGCCGGCATTATAGCGGCCATTGTTTTTTATTTTTTTATAAAAACAGACCTCTGCAAGGGTGCTGCCATTCCTTCGCTGCTGATAGGCCTGCTGCTGGGTGTGGTGGGCTATACAGTTTACAAACGCAGTGATGACGACCGCAAGCGGAATGTGTATGCATACGATCTGAATCCGGCCGAGCTGAAGGATAAAGAATTGCCCCGCATGAAAAAAGTGATGAAGAACTTTGTGGTGTACCGGTATGTTGAGATCGGCCTGTTGCTGGCCGGTTTGGCCATCTGTTTTCTTTTCTATAATAAGGTTGCCTCTTTAGCTGGTGGCAGTATTGCTTTCTGGAAAGGGTTGGGGGCATCACTTGCCATTATGTCGGCGCTGGCACTTACAGCCGATTATTTTGCAGAGAAAAGAGGAAGGGTTTATACAAAAGGTATCGAATCATTTATTTCTGTAAACAAATGAGCTACACCGATATTGTTGGCGCTGTCGGGGTAGGCCTGATACTGCTGGCTTTCTTTTGCAGTACATTTGGATTGATTGATGGTAAAAGCCGTTTGTTCTTCCTGCTGAACCTTATCGGTGCCGGGCTTGCCTGTTATGCTTCTTATCTCATCCGTTACTGGCCCTTTGTGATACTGGAAGGCACCTGGTTCCTGGTGTCTGTTATCGGATTGGTGAAAGTAAAAAAGTAAGTATGGATATTGTATTACAGCCGGTGGCGTTTGTAACAAATGACCGGCAGCACACCAATGATGATTTCTGGGGAAGTGTATCCAGTATTATTGAGCTGGCACCGGGTGTACCATCGGAGGCGTTTGACGGTATTAATAACTTTTCACACCTGGAGATCATTTTTCATTTCCATTTAGCAGATAAAAGCAAAGCAGTTTTCAAACATCATCCACGCGGCAATACCAACTGGCCTGCGGTGGGCATATTCTCGCAGCGAAAACGTGACAGACCCAATGGGCTCGGTCTTACCATTGCAGAACTGGTAAGAAGAGAAGGCAACCGTATTTGGGTAAAGAATCTCGATGCGATCGACGGAACACCCATACTGGATATTAAGCCGGTGATGAAAGAATTTTTACCCGCAGGGGAAATAAAACAACCTGCCTGGTCGCATGAGCTGATGAAAGATTACTGGGCTTAGTTAATAGGGCATTTCTCGTGGTAGTTTACCAGTTCAATGGGTATTTTCTCAAACTGGTAGCCGGCATAGTGACGGGCAATATCATCAAACACTTCGTTGATCTCCGCCTCTGTTTTC
>JAEUVM010000726.1 GCA_016787125.1 Chitinophagaceae bacterium
GATATTGGGCAAAATAAACAGCCGTTTACCACTTACAGTGGCGTAATGGTCGGCGGTAAGATCAAGCAATTCTTTTACGGCCGGTACTTTGCTCTTTTCTTCTTCATATTTGTAACTGCGGATGTCATAGGTGGCCAGTTCAATATCTTCTTTGAGAAATTCCATGAGCTTGTCTTTCGACAATCCATTGATTATGCCATGAAGCCTGTCCTGCTGCTCCGCCATATAACGGGTTGAAATTTTTGCATCCAGCTTTCCTTCTTCGTCGATGACCGCGGTGATATGCCGCAGCTCCAGGTTTTCCTCTTTACCATACCGGGGTGTACGAACAAGTGTGCCTCCATTTTCATCCACTGCCAGGGCATACCTGTTGCCGATACTTCCCATGTAGCCGGCTGCATTGGTCTGGCTGGTACATTCCAGCCATGTAGTATCCTTCCCATCCGGTACAAAAAGCACTGCGTGGTTGAACTGAAGACAGGGTAATTCCACTTCCAGGTAATCCGGATCGTTGCCATACCGGATCAGTGTGTACACTGACCTTATTCCTGCCTCTTTAAGCAGGGCATACATAAAGTTGCTCAATGCTTTACAGTCGCCATATTTTCTTTCACTTACATATTGTGCATCGAAAGGCTGCCAGCCACCTATCCCAAGCTGCACACTGATATAGCGGGTGTTTTGTTGTAAATACTCATACAGCCGTTTTACGATCTCTTTCTTGTCGGTGATACCATTGGTAAGTTCATGCACTGCCTGTTTTACATTGGATGGAAGTGCATCTTTTCCCTTTTTCAGATCAAAAACAAACTTGCCAAAATCTTTCCAGCTGGCATTACTGCCCTGGTAGTCCTCGAGCATGAAGTTTTCAGAAGCCATGAAAACACTGGTGGTGGTGGTGTGCCAGGCAGGCATGGCATATTCCCACTCGCCGGCCGTCAAATTCTTTACTTCCCAGGTGTATCGTTTGTTATCTCCTTCTGCGGTTATTGAGGGTGAACCTTTGTAGTTGTACATCTTGTACCGGAGCGGGTTGCCGGCCGGAGCCACCACCACGCAAGTGCTTTGCTGCACACTCATCACGGGGCGTTCCTGTGGTATCCAGTCGGGCAGGAACATGGTTCCTTTATAATAAACCTCCACCTCGTATTCGACCGTGTAAGGATATACTTTGTAATAAAAATTATGGTATTTATACCGGTAGTCATCTGCCAGGCCATCATCGCCACCGGTACCATCTTTTATATCAGCCTTTTTAAGACTTTTCAGTTTATTGCCATAGCTGTCGAACAGGGTGCCGTCAAATGCTTCGACACTTCTCAGTTTATCATATTCAACATGGCAAGAAGCCCATTTTTCTCCTGCTTCGTTCAGGATGGTATAGGCTACTTTATGAAAATACCGGGCCCTGTTCTTTTCTGTGATCTCAAACCGGAGTGTTTCCATCCTTTTTACCACATTGGCCCCTTTGAGCAGGCTGTCGGGTATCAGGAGTACGGAATAGTTATTACCTCCGCCGGCCACAGCCATTTTGAAGGAAAGACTGCAGGCTAAAAAAATCACTATCCATTTACGATTCATCACGATTTCTTTTTAAACACGATCTGTTCAGATTGTTTTTTCACCACAAAGGCAAAGAATTCACGGAGCATCGGGTATTCTTCCGGCATAAAATAAGCCCTGGATATCCGAAGCCTGGAGCGAAAGGCCACACTGCTGCCTGACTGAGATATCCTGTATTCAAATAAACCTTCGTCTGCTTCGTTAAGTTTTACTATCACAGACGCAGGGAGTTCATCCACCACATAGCCTGCCGGTACTTCCATCTGCAGGTTGTAAGTAATATCCATGGCATAGGGCATTTCGACAGGGTAAGCCCTTTCCGCAGATTTAAAAGGATTCTCCTTCCAATTTTCCCCAAACATGGGGTTTATGTACAATATATCTTCCTTTTCCCCTTTTACATCAAAATCAAATTTTACACCCAGCTTTTCATCGTACTTATCCAGTGAATCAATAATAAAATTGCTGACCTCCACTTCCATGCCGAAGTCTTTCTTAACGTCTTTCGCCAGTTCTTCCTTCCCCTTCTCCTTTATCCGTTTCCGGAGGCTGTACGACTCATAATAACCGGGTGAACGCTGCATACTGCCTATCATATTTCCCTTTTCATCATTGATCACAAAAACACTTGTCATACTGGCTTCAGTCACCAGGTCAGCACTGAGTTCCACCGCATCGGCAGTCTTATTGATTATCCGTGCATGACCATTATAACATTCCAATGGCAGGTAGCCATACCCAAGCCCCGGTTCGCTTGCATCTAAAAATATTGTCTTATCATCCGGTTTTGCTGCCACCACCACATAATTGTACTGTGTAAGGAGGGGATATAATGAATAGGTAACCCCGTGTGACTTTTTACTCAGAATGACAGGACTGGCATCTATACCTTCATGCATAAGCATGGCAGTAAGCAACAGGTTGATCTCCGCCACCGTTCCGTTCTTTGTCTTTCCCACATTCTTCAAGGGCTGGTTGATAAAAACATCGCTTTTATCTGTGCAGGTAAAATTGTCCCGAACATAATTATATATATTCTTTGCCAGTTCAGTCTTCGATGGGCTTGCTTTCCGGAGCGGCTCAAGCATATCTTTCATCCAGCCATTGTCTTTGCTCAGCTGTTCGCCAAAGTATTCCGATTTGAGCAGGTCATCGGCGAGTTTGGGCCAGGTATCCATCACCCGCCTGTAATTAAGCGGATGCCGGTATTCTGATAACTGAAATTCAATTTTGGCAATATGGTTATCAAGTGTGGATGTAAAGCTTTCTTCTTTTAAAGTGGGTACATTTTTCATCACCCAGCGATAATCTGTTACATTGGCATTGAACTGAATCCTGTCGGATGCGCCGATACCCCGTGAATCAACCACCCGGAATGATTCCATCTGGCTTTTCTCCGTTTTTATATCATAACTTTTATAACCCTGGGTGAGGAATACGTATCCCAAAAATTCCGGCAGGGAAAGTGTGTACTCGCTCCACAAGCGAGGATAGCCACCCTGGAATTCCCAGGGCTGCAGGTTTTGAAGATAATCGGAAATAATGGTGTACTCATACTCGATGATCGATCCCTCTTTTACGTTCGGAAAGGTGAATTTCTTCACCACCTGGTTCTTGTTCAGTTTGTCTTTGAAAACATTCGTCTTTACATCCAGCTTCGTTTCCACCACTTTGCCTCCTTCAAGGTTATAGGTCACTGCTTTAAGGCGGTCGAGCACTTCCTCATCATCACCGTTTGAATAAAGCAGGATAGACACATTGGAAACATCATACCCGTTCTTATTCAGGATATGAACCCTTTTATAATGTTTGTATACAAGACTGAACCAGCCTTTTGAATTACCCTCAATAACGCTGGAGCCTACATCAGCAATCACAACTGCACTGGCATTACTGTCGATGCTGTATACTTTATTTTCGAAGTCCTTCGGCGATACACTGCCGAACTTTACGTTCACTTTATCCTGGGCCGATATACCGGCAGATAAAAATGCAGGAAGCAGAAGAATTAACAGCAGTTTGCTTTTCATGGTACTCATTTGGTGGCGGTAAAATAGAGAAAGCCTATCTTCAAGATAATAAAATTTACAAATATACCCGTATCCGGCTTTTTACCCGGAAAGCGGGCCCTGAAAGACGATCAGTTTCAATGGATTTGTTGCACCAACATAGTCATTTTGTAAAGGAAACTGCCCGAAATCTCGGTTTTGATCATTGTGGCATAGCAAAAGCCGAAAAGCTGGATGAAGATGCC
>JAEUVM010000494.1 GCA_016787125.1 Chitinophagaceae bacterium
GCCGGATATACTTATTCTACTACAGCGGGAGGTACTTATACCACTACTTTAAGTTTGACACAACCGGGCGGTACTTATACTCAGCAAATATTTGTTCGTTTTAACCCGACAGCGGTACAATCTTATAGTGGAAATATACCTGTGGCAGGCGGCGGTGTGGCTGGTCCGGTGAATGCGGCCGCTTCCGGTGCCGGGGTGAACTCGATGGCTACTGTAGTAACTGGCGGTGCCAGTGCGGTAACACAAACTACTGCTACGGCTGCAGGCTCCATTCCTTCTATCGGCTGTTCGGCCATTACTGCTTATGGAATTGAGTATAGTACTACGTCAGGCTTTCCGAATGGAACAGGTACACCAGTAGCTTCAACTAACCTGGCCGGTGGCAATTTCTCTTCTAACCTTACAGGTCTTACTGCCAGCACCACTTATTATTACCACGCATGGGCTACCAATGCAGGTGGTACAGCATACGGGGCAGAACAATCTTTTACTACGGTAAGTCCAAACCCTGCTATTATCACTACGGCGCTGGCAGCATTTGGCAATGTTTGTATCACTACAACTGCAGGTCCTAATTCATTTACCATGACCGGAAGTAACCTGACGAATGCCAACGTAACCGTAGGGCCGCTGGCAGGATATACATTCTCTACTACTTCAGGAGGTACTTATACAGCTTCTCTTAGCCTTGCGCAGCCGGGTGGGGCTTATTCACAGCAAATATTTGTGCGGTTTACACCTACAGCGGTACAATCGTATAATGGCAACATACCTGTTGCTGGTGGTGGTCTTGCTGCTACGGTAAACGTGGCGGTAACAGGTGCCGGCGTAAATTCAACAGCTACAGTTGTAACTGGTGCAGCCAGTGCTATTACACAAACAACAGCTACTACGGCAGGCAGCATCAGCGGTATTGGTTGTTCTGCGGTAACAGCCTATGGTATCGAGTACAGTACTACGAATAATTTTCCTTTGGGTACGGGTACACAGGTAGCCTCCACGAACTTAGCCGGTGGCAACTTTACCTCAGCTTTGACCGGGCTTACATCAAGCACCACTTATTATTACAGGGCGTATGCTACTAATGCTGGTGGTACAGCTTATGGGGTACAATTATCCTTTACTACTGCTTCACCGGTAATAACAGCTACGGCGCTTACTGCATTTGGCAATGTGTGTGTTAATACAACGGCTGGTCCTAATTCATTTACGCTTACCGGCATAGGTCTTTCTGCTGCTAATGTAAATGTGGGCCCGCTGGCGGGTTATACTTTCTCCACTACTTCCGGAGGTACTTATAGTGCTTCTTTAAGTCTTACTCAAAGCGGTGGTGCATACAGCCAGGCGATATTTGTAAAATTCTCTCCCACATTGGTACAGGCCTATAACGGCAATATCCCGGTGACGGGTGGTGGTGCTGCGGCTATCAATGTGGCAGTAAGTGGCAGTGGAGTAAATACTATTGCTACCGTGGCTACAGGCGGTGCCAGTAACTTAACGAATCATTCTGCCACTCTTGCCGGGTCTATAACTGATAATGGTTGTTCCAACGTGACAGCATATGGCATCGAGTATAGCGGTATCAGTGGCTTTGCCAATGGTAATGGCATACAGGTTCCTTCGACCAATATCAGCGGCCCCGGTTTCACTTCATCTTTAACAGGACTGGTGCAGGGCGCAACATATTATTACAAAGCATATGCTACCAATAGTGGTGGCACAGCTTATGGTGTGCAGCAATCTTTCTTTGTACCGTCAATTGGTAATGGGTTTAATCTTTATCCAAACCCTGTTGAAAGAGGCGCTACTGTAAGAATAACGGTGGACAGCCTGAAGGCTGGATATTATGGGTTGTTGTTGTATGATGCGGGTGGTCGTTTAGTATTCCAGAAGGATATGAATATCCAGGTTGATTTCATCAACCAGACCTTTGCTATTCCGGCTGGATTACAGCCGGGTATTTACCAGGCTTACTTAGTTGACTTTGAAAAGACGGTTGGTATCAGAACGATCCTGATACAATAATCCGAAATTGTTTTATAAAGAAAGCCCTGCTGCAAAGCGGGGCTTTCTTGTTGATAGCGTAGCAGAAACAAGACCTACCTTTTTTCTACCCGGCTGCTCTTACATCTATTACCCGCAATTGCAATGATTTCTGTTCGTTCCATTCGTTCTCATCAATGGTGCAAACTATATCAATGGGTTTCTTATTTGCCAGTAAAGGGAATTTATCAGCCATGTTAAAACCAATACCGGTGATGGTAACATTATCCTGCTGAACAGAAAAACGAAGATGTTCTTCTTTTACGATCTTCGACCAGCCGGTGTCCTGCACTTTGCGCAGCAGAAAGACCGGTCTCAGGTTTTCTGGTCCGAAAGGTTCCATCTGGCAAAGTATATCGTAGAATGATTGTTTGATATCTTTCATAGTGATCTCTGCGTCGATCACAATTTCAGGTACCAGCATGTTAGGATCGATGGTAGAGGATACCACCTGTTCAAATTTTTCCCGGAAAGCATTTACCTGGTCCAGTTCCAGCGTCATCCCGGCGGCAGCAAAATGGCCGCCATAGCCCAACAGATGCTCTTTACAGGCATGGATGGCTTCATACAAGTTGAAACCCGGTACACTACGGGCACTGCCGGCAGCGTACTCTCCTGATTGAGTGAGGACGATCGTGGGACGATAGTAGGTCTCGATGATACGGGAGGCAACAATACCTACTACCCCTTTGTGCCAGTGGGGCTGAAATACTACGGTGGAAGAGCGGTTCTTCCAGTCAGTATTTTCACGGATCATAGACAATGCTTCTTCAGTGATGGTCTTATCTGCTTCTTTCCGGTCAGTATTGTCGCTGTGAAGCATTTCAGCATAATGCAGCGCTTCCTCTTCAGATTCTGCCACAAACATCTGTACCGCTTTCCTGGCATCATCCATACGCCCTGCCGCATTCACCCGGGGCGCTATCATAAAGACCAGGTTCGTAATATGCAGTTGCTTTACCAGTTTACTCAGTTTTGCCAATGCTTTAATACCGTAATTAGGGTTTTGATTAGCTTTCATGATACCATGAAATGCAAGCACCCGGTTTTCACCGGTCATGGGAACAATATCTGCGGCAATGGCAGTAGCCACAAGGTCAAGGTATTCAAAAGCAGCTTCGGGCGGCAGGTTCATTCGTTCGGCAAGGGCTGACATAAGTTTGAAGCCTACACCGCAGCCACATAATTCTTTGTAAGGGTAATGGCAATCTTTTTGTTTGGCATTTAAGATGGCCACTGCAGGTGGCAGGTTATCATCGGGTAAATGATGGTCGCAAACGATGAACTCAATACCGATGCTTTTAGCATAAGCAATGAGGTCGGCAGATTTAATGCCGCAGTCCAATGAAATGATAAGAGTGAAACCGTTCTCATTAGCAAAATCGATTCCGGCTTTGCTTACACCGTAGCCTTCACGGTAGCGGTGAGGAATGTAGAAGTCGAGATTGGTATGTAGTTTTTTCAAAAACTGGTACATACAAGCCACGGAGGTGGTGCCATCCACATCATAGTCACCAAAAACAAGGATCTTTTCATCATTATTAATGGCAGTAATGATCCTTTCCACGGCTTTTTCCATGTCTTTCATCAGCCAGGGACTGTGCAATGCTGTTAGCTGCGGACGAAAGAATTGTTTGGCGCTTTCAAAAGTTTCGATGCCTCGCTGTACTAATATTTTACAAAGTACAGGGTGCACTTTTAATGCATCCTGCAAAGCCTTTACTTTTTCAGTGTCAGCAGTAAGTATGTTCCATCTCTTCTGCATAAACTATTTACAGGGTTTAAATAAATAAATCCATTTGGAAGGTCAGGTTATTTTGAATTGCTGATGGCGGGTATACTTTCTTGTCTTTTATGCTGCAAATTTCCGGTCAATATTTCCGGTCGGTTACAAAAAGTACCATGTCTTCTAACCCTTGCCGGAAGGGGCTTTCAGGGAACTGGTGTAAGATACCGATCGCTTCTTTTTTATACTCGTTCATTTTTTGTGTGGCATAATCAATGCCACCTGCTTCCACCACTTTATCGATCACCCATTTCACTTTTGCTTTATCGTTGTTATTATTTTTTACAATGTAAATTATTTTACGGCGGGTCTCTTTATCAGTATTGTTGAGGGTATAAATAAGCGGCAGGGTTAGTTTTTTTTCTTTGATGTCGTTGCCGGTTGGTTTGCCCACATTTTCGCTGGCATAATCAAAGAGGTCGTCCTTTATCTGGAAGGCCATGCCTGTTTTTTCGCCAAATAACCGCATTCTTTCGGTGATCGTTTCATCCTGGCTGGTACTCCAGGCGCCGGCAGCGCAGGCAGAAGCGAGGAGAGAGGCCGTCTTATTTCGGATGATTTCGTAGTAAATATCTTCTTTAAGGTTCAGGCTTCGGGCTTTTTCCAGTTGCAGCAGTTCCCCTTCACTCATTTTTCTTACAGCATCGGATAAAATATGCAGTACCCGGTAATCATTGTTATCCAGAGACAGCAAGAGGCCTTTAGCCAATAGATAGTCGCCGATCAGCACATTGGCCTTAGCTTTCCAGAGGGCATAGGTGGAAAAAAAGCCCCTTCTTTCCATGGAATCATCCACTACATCATCGTGCACAAGAGTCGCAGTATGAAGCAGTTCCACCAAAGAAGCGGCCCTGTAGGCGGGTTCGTTTATCTGCCCGCAAAGTTTGGCGGAAAGCAGAACAAACATAGGGCGCAGTTGCTTGCCTTTTCTCTTCACCACATAGCGCATGATGCGGTCCAATAGGGGAGCATGGCTCCGCATGGCTTCCTTGAACCGGGATTCAAAGACCCTGAGTTCGTCACTGATGAGATGAGTGGGTAGCTGCATTTTATAAAATGGGGCAATTTACGGGCAAAAAAATAATTGAAGGCTTGTGCAACAAAATAGAGCCATAAATTGACTAAGTAATTGAAAAATAATAGGCAAACGGGGAAATTAATTATATAAAAATTTGGTAATTAACCCTCAATTTCTATTTTTGCGTATTATTTAGGACATTGTTCACAAATCTTAATCCTTAGTTATGGCAAGCAAAAAGTACATTTTACTGGCAGGCATGTTCTGTCTGCTGGCGTCTTACGGGTACTCACAACGAGTTGGGGCCAGTTATGACGTAAAAGATTCTTCAGTCGTTCCCAACAAGCGAATGCCTCAGCATTCTGAATTTTTAGCCGGAACTTATAACTTCCCTGCGAAACCCCGCAACCAGTGGGAAATCGGTATTAAAGGTGGTTTATTTCAGGTTAGCGGTGATATTCCCGCACAATGGTTCTCTCCAGGTTTCGGCGCTCATGTAAGAAAATCCTTTGGATACATCTTCTCCATGAGGCTCGAGTACCTCTACGGCATTGGTAAAGGTTACCACTTCAGGGCCAACCAGAACTATGCTAAAAACACTGCCCTGAACAACCAGGGTCTTGGTGCTACCCAGTCTTACTCTGCTCCCCAGGCTGTAACAGGTGCCGGCGGTTTCCGCCAGATCGTGTCTTCTAAGACAGGTCTTACCAGCACAGCTTTCGACCAGATGTATTACAACTACAAAACGAAAGTGCAGGATCTCGCCCTGGAAGGCGTAGTTACCCTGAACAACATTCGTTTCCACAAAGCAAAGACCGGTTTCAACGTTTACGGTTTTGCTGGTATCGGTGCTTCTGTATATGATACAAAGGTGGATGCCCTTAATGCAGGCAACGCCAACTATGCAGCTGAATACAATGCACTGGCACAGGCTCCCTATTCTGACAGGAAGACTGTTATCAAAAAACTGAAAAATGACATTCTCGACGGTACATACGAAACACCTGCTGAAAACCATGGTGAGCGTCGTCCGAAACTTTTCGGAAAGACCCTGAAACCCTCTGGTACAGTAGGTATCGGAATGGCCTTCAAACTCAGCAACAGGCTGAACCTGGCTATCGAAGACCGCTGGACATTCATTAAGGATGACCTGCTCGATGGTCAGCGCTGGCAAGAGCATGCATGGGGTGACGCCGTTCAAACCCGTGACTTCGACTCTTACAACTACCTCAGCCTTGGTCTGAATATTAATATCGGTGCTAAGTCGGTTGAGCCCCTCTGGTGGCTGAACCCGCTGGATTACGCTTACAGCGAAATCCGCAACCCACGCCTTATGCGCCTTCCCAAACCCGTACTGCCTGATACAGATGGCGACGGTGTAACTGACCAGTTCGACCAGGAACAAACACCTGCCGGCTGCCCTGTTGACAGTCACGGTGTATCAAGAGATACTGATGGTGATGGTGTACCTGATTGTAAGGATAAAGAGCATATCACTCCGACAAACTGCCAGCCGGTTGATGCTGATGGCGTAGGTAAATGCCCCTGCCCGACCTGCGAAAATTGCCCCGACCTGTGTAAAGGTGGTCACATTGATGAGAAAGGTTGTGCTGAAATGATGGGTGCACTGCCAAGCGTAGCTTTCAAAGCTAACAGCAACAAACTGAGCGACGATGCAAAAGCACTCCTCGCCACTGTAGCTGCCAAAATGCGCAACAACCCAGGTTGTAAAGTAGTGGTGATCGGCTATTGCTCTTCTGATAAGAAGCAGCAGCAGCTCAGCTGGGATCATGTAAATACCGTTATTAACTATATGGTTGATAAAGAAGGTATCAGTGCTGACCGCTTTATCTTCAACTATGGCCAGGAAGGTGGCGACTGCAACACAGTTGACCTCCGTGCTGCTGCCGAAGGTGAAGATGGACCCAACAGGGTTGAACCTCCGCACCCCAATCTGCGTAAGAATTAAGATGTAATACTTTTTGCTGATAACCCTCCCGATTCATCGGGAGGGTTTTTTTTACCCGCCGTAGCCTTGGCGAAGGCGGGTTTACCAAATATTGGCCGTAGCCTTAGCGAAGGCGGGTTTACCCAATATTGACCGTAGCCTTTTCAAAGGCGGCTTTACCCACCATACCTTCACCCAAACTCACCTATACCTTTATATACATATACACTCAATGGCACCCTAAACCCCTCAAATCCAATGATCGGCGCTTCCTATTACCAAAACCTTAACTGCCCATTTTTGGATACCTGTTTTTTTTCCGCAAGTTTTGCCGCTATCAGTTAACTTTGCCCTCCCTTGTATGAAAAGCAATAACTTAACGTACTTTTTTTCCGCCGGTCGTTTTTGCCTGGGTCTTTTATTAGCAGCAGCCCTCCTCAGCAGTTGTGCTGGAAGTAAGAGCATGACCAAGCTGTTGAAAAACCCGGATCCGGCTTATAAACTCCGCATGGCTGAGCAGTACTTTGCGGCCAAAAAATACAGCAAGGCCCAGATGGTATACGAGGATATAATGCCTTATTATAAAACGGGGAAGGAGTTTGAGGATATTTATTATAAGTATGCCTATTGCGCTTACTACCAGGATGATTTCATGAATGCTGAAAACCTTTTTAAAAGCTTCCTCGAAATATTCCCCAACAGCACCAAGGCAGAAGAAGTGGATTATATGCGGGCCTATTCCTATTATAAACAATCACCCAAGCCGGAACTTGACCAGACCAATACCATGAAGGCTATGGGTATGATGCAGACCTTTATCAATACACATCCCGGATCAGTAAGGAATAAGGAAGCAAATGAGATCATTGATCAATGCCGGGTCAAACTTGAGATCAAGGATTATAAAGCAGCCATTTTGTACTATGACCTGGGACAATTCAGGGCAGCCGGTGTTAGCTTCACCACGCTGCTGAATAATTACCCCGAGTCAATGAAGGCAGATGAATATAAACTCTGGGCCATACGTTCCTACTACCGCTTTGCACAAATGAGTGTAGAAGAAAAACAGGTGGAACGCTACGAACAGGTGATCAACGAATGTAACGAGTTTACCGACCGCTTCCCCGACAGTAAGCTGAAACAGGAAGCAGATGAATTTTTGAAATTATCTCAATCAAATATTAAACAACTAGGCAATGAGCAAGTTAAGACGCCAGCTTAGCGCAGGCATCACCAATAACGTGGAAACCCGTAACCTGGATGATATAAAAGCCAAGACAGGTAACCTTTACGAATCAATTTCTATTGTGGGTAAAAGGGCAGCGCAGATCAATATTTCCCTCAAGGAAGAACTGCATAATAAACTCGAAGAGTTTGCCAGTCATACAGACAGCCTGGAAGAGATCCACGAAAACAAAGAGCAGATTGAAATATCACGTGCTTACGAAAGAATGCCCAACCCGGCATTGCTCGCCACACAGGAATTTATGGACGATAAAGTCTATTTCCGTAAAAATGATGATGACCTGTTCAGCTGATAGGCTGTTCATATAATACCTGCAAAAAGCGGCCGGAATAAAGTCACCGGTCGCTTTTTGCTTTAAAAATGTAATTTTACCCGATGCTGAGGGGCAAAAAAATATTACTCGGAATTACAGGCAGTATCGCTGCCTATAAGGCCATCCTGCTTGTACGGCTGCTGGTAAAAGCCGGCGCAGAAGTAAAGGTAATAACGACACCCGCGGCAAAGGATTTTGTGCCTTCCCTTACCCTCAGCACACTCAGCCACCACCCGGTGCTCTCAGACCTGTTTGACGACCAAAGCTGGGCCAATCATGTAATGCTGGGCCGCTGGGCTGATGTGATGCTGATAGCTCCCCTGAGCTGCAATACACTGGCAAAAATGGCCAACGGGCAATGTGATAACCTGCTCCTCGCAGTGTGGCTTTCTGCCACCTGTCCCGTAATGGTGGCCCCGGCAATGGACGAGGATATGTGGCACCATCCTGCTACAAAAGCCAACCTGGCAAAGCTTGAATCCTTTGGGAATAAAACCATCCCCGTAGAACACGGCGAACTGGCCAGCGGCCTTACGGGAGAAGGAAGGATGGCAGAACCCGAACAGATCATTGAATACCTGGAGCGTAATTTTTTTTTGACCAGACCACTGACAGGTAAAAAAGCACTGGTAACTGCCGGACCTACATACGAACCCATTGACCCCGTTCGTTTTATCGGCAATCATTCTTCCGGAAAAATGGGAATAGCCGTTGCAAAGGAACTGCATAGCCGCGGGGCGGATGTTACATTGGTCTTAGGCCCCGTGCCAGCACCTGATCAGCTCAATGGAATAACGCTGAAAAAAGTGCATACCGCCGACGAAATGTATACCGCAGCCACCTCCTGCTTCAACGATGCGGATATAACAGTGATGGCAGCTGCAGTGGCCGATTATTCACCAAAACAGGCTGCACCAGAAAAGATTAAAAAGAAAGAGGAGGGAATGTCGTTAGAGCTGGTAAAGACAAAAGATATTTTAAAAGAACTGGGTGGTCAGAAAAAGAAAGGACAGGTACTGGTTGGTTTTGCCCTTGAAACAACAAACGAAAAACAATACGCCCTGGATAAACTGGCCGCTAAAAATGCCGATATGATCGTGCTGAATTCGCTCAATGATAAAGGAGCAGGATTCGGGTACGATACCAATAAGATCACTATTTTCGATAAGAGCGGACAGGAAATAAACTTTGAAACCAAATCAAAAGAAGAAGTGGCAAAGGATATTGTTGAAACCTTAATCCGGTTATACTATGCTTAAAAAATTTTTGGCCGCAGCCCTGCTGGTGCTGGGCTCATTGGTAGCGCAGGGACAGGAACTGCAGGCCCGCTTTTCGGTTATTACAAGTAAGGTGAGCACACAGGTGGACAAGAAGGTGTTTAAGACCATGGAAACAGCGCTTATCAACTTTCTGAATAACCGCCGCTGGACCAGCGATGCCTTCCAGGCCAATGAAAAAATACAATGCAGCTTCCTGCTTACGATCGAGCAGGACCTTGGCAATAATGTATACAAAGGCAAACTCACCGTACAGGCAGCCCGCCCGGTATACAATACCACCTACGATTCTCCCATCCTCAATTTCCTGGATGATAATATGGTGTTTAAGTATGTGGAATTTCAGCCCGTGGAGTTTAATGAAAACAGGGTGCAGGGAAATGACCCGCTGGTGGCCAACCTTACTGCCGTACTGGCTTATTATGTAAATATCATTCTCGGGCTCGACTATGGCTCTTTCTCTATCCGCGGAGGCGATAACTATTTCCAGAAAGCCTGGAACATTGTAAATAATGCTCCGGAAAACCGCGATATCACCGGCTGGAAATCCTTTGAAAGCCTGCGTAACCGGTACTGGCTCGCAGAAAACCTGAACAACAGCCGCTTTGCGCTGATACATGATGCACTGTATAATTATTACCGCCTCGGTATGGATCTCTTTTATGAAAACGAGGAAGCCGGCAGAAGCGGGTTGCTCAACAGCCTGAACTTTCTCAACTCTGTAAATAATGAGAACCCCAACTCCATGATCATGCAGGTATTCTTCCAGGGAAAGAGCAACGAACTGGTAAAGGTGTTCACCAAAGCCACAGCCGATCAGAAGGCAAGGGCCCGTGATATTCTTACCCGCCTCGATATCAGTCACGCATCCGCTTACAAAGAGCTTAAATGAAAAAAATCCTGCTGATACTGGTGCTGCCGGTATTGTTTTTCTCCTGCGCAAAGAAAAACAGCATACCAGCGGATGTGTTGCCGCCCGAAAAAATGGAAGCCATCATGTGGGATATGATGCGGGCCGACCAGTTTCTCACCGATTATGTATTCAGTAAAGACCCGCAAAAGGATAAAGACAAAGAAAGTGTGATCCTTTATAAAAAAATATTAGGCATCCACCAGGTGAGCAAGGACGAATTTCAGCGAAGCATCACCTATTATAAAAATCATCCGAAGCAGCTTGCCGTGGTGCTCGATTCTATTCAAAATAATAAGCAGGCAGGACAGCCATCCTATTTACCCGCAACGCCAATCGAAACAAAGCCCGTCGATACAACCGCCAGCCGACCACAAACCACGATTCCTCCGGTACAGGCTATCAGAGATTCTTTGCGTGCAAAAAGTAATCTCAGCCCCATAAAGGCGATAAAGCCGGATTAACGGCCGTAAGTTTTCCTATTTTTACGGCTCAATTACAATTCATGAAAAAAGTAGTGGCAACAGCTGAAGAAGCTGTGCAGGATATTGGCAACGGCGCCGTGCTGATGCTTGGTGGCTTTGGATTATGTGGTATTCCTGAAAACAGTATTGCTGCCCTTGTGGCCAAAGGTGTAAAAGACCTTACCTGCATCTCCAACAATGCCGGTGTGGATGATTTTGGAATTGGCCTGATGCTTCACCAGCGGCAGGTAAAGAAAATGATCTCTTCTTATGTGGGGGAGAATGCAGAGTTTGAACGGCAGATGCTTACCGGCGAACTGGAGGTGGAACTGATACCACAGGGCACACTCGCCACCCGCTGTATGGCAGCCGGCTACGGAATGCCGGCCATCTACACCCCTGCCGGCGTGGGTACAGAAGTGGCAAATGGAAAAGAAACAAGAACATTCAATAATAAAGAATACCTGCTTGAGTATGCATTCGATGCAGATTTTGCCATTGTAAAAGCATGGAAAGGAGATACAGACGGCAACCTTGTTTATAAAGAAACAGCCCGCAATTTCAACCCGCTGATGGCAATGGCCGGCAGAATAACGATCGCCGAAGTGGAAGAACTGGTACCCGCCGGAGCACTCGATCCAAACAATATTCATACACCCGGTATTTATGTACACCGCATCTTCCAGGGAGTGAACTATGAGAAACGCATCGAACAAAGAACAGTGAGGAGGAGGTAGGTGTGAGTGGCGAGTTGTGAGTTCTGAGTTGTGAGTTCTGAGTTTTGAGTTACGAGTATGACGAAATAACAAACCCAATTACCTAATTCCCAATTAACCAATTACCTAATCAGCACATTAGCACATCAGTAAATCAGCATATCATCATGTCATTATCCAAAGAACAAATAGCGCAGCGCATTGCACGGGAACTGAAAGACGGCTACTACGTAAACCTTGGTATCGGAATTCCCACACTGGTGGCTAACTATATCCCGGAAGGAATGGATGTGGTGCTGCAGAGTGAGAACGGCCTTCTGGGTATGGGCCCTTTTCCTTTTGAAGGAGAAGAAAATCCCGACCTCATCAATGCAGGCAAACAAACCATCACCACAGTACCCGGCTCCGCCTTTTTCGATTCAGC
>JAEUVM010000504.1 GCA_016787125.1 Chitinophagaceae bacterium
GGTGCCTTACCATTACCTGGTGTGCTGCGAGTATATGCCCGGCCTGATCGATACACTGAAAAAAGCACATGCCCTGCGATTGAAAAGCATCGAAGAAAAACCAGAGGAAACGGATAAAACCTATGTGCTGGATGATAACACACGGGTAAGGATACTTTATAAAAAACACTTTATCGACGACAAGGAATTTTCCACCCTGTGGTTTGGCGAGGGCACAGAAGGTAAAATATTTTACATCAACCTGAAAGAGTTTGACGACCTGATAAAAGATATTGAAGAGCGATACAAGACCTGCTGCCTGGAGTGAAGGTGGGAAAGTGTTGGTGGGGTTTGTTGGGGTTGCAAATAGGGAGGTGGTATTTGATGCTGCGCATTCCAGGTTCCCGGCAGCATGGCTAACTTTTCACTCATCCACATTGTGTATATTTATGCTACAGTTCGGGTCATCTTTCATAAACCGCCCGAAGCAGCCTTTATAGCGTATGATTCATTTAATGCGAAAAAACCTTGTCGCGACCTGCTTCATTCTTTGTATAAGGGCAGAAGCACAAATACCAAAGCTCTTTATTGGGGAATGGCATTTTTTTTCTGAGAATGGCAGGTATGTGGAAGTCAGCATTACGGACAGCTTTATTTATTATTACAATTACCTGAGAACCCCGGCAAAGTGGAGATATTCGGTTATTGAAAATTCAATCGTGTTTGAAAGGGACTCACTTCCTGATTATAGCTATAGATGGTCATTCAATCCCGAAAACGATTCAGTTCTCATTATAAACGAAACAGATGTCACCCGCACCAGATTTTACAGAAAGAACAAAGAGGCTTCTACCGTGATCGATCTGTATAATAAAACAAATGGAGATTATAAACCTGAAATTTTCAGTTTCGAAAAGGAGGCGTTGATCCGCAGGAAACAATTAGAGCTTCTGAGAGACAGCTTATAACTTTTACATGCCACGTTATTTTTCTACATTCAGAGAAACAAGCGATGAATCATCGGAAACGGTAGTTATTCATTCGAATCTGATTGAACATAATAGCCGATCGAGATTTGTCCTTGTTAAGGAGGAAGAAACCTATACGCCAATATTAAATCTGGATATTGGTTCACAGTCATTTTGTTTTCAAGACACCCAGGTAATCAACGATACAGTGTTAATTGGCTGGGGCGACTATTTTGCCACCTTTAATTTGGTTACAAGAAAGCAAACGTTCCATTCGTTAGACGGGTACTTTGGCAATTTCAGGGTTTTTGACAATAAGGTATTTGTTTGCTCTGCGGAGGATGTGACATGCCTTTCGATAGAGGGAGAGGTTATCTGGAAGTCTGAACCCATTGCAATTGACGGAGTGGTTATTAATTCGTTTGAAAACGAAACAATTTATTGCTCTTGTGAATGGGACCCTCCGGGAGGGTGGCAACCCTTTCAATTGGACTTCCTGACCGGAAAGACTAAAAAGGGAATCAGTTAGATAACTCCCGCCTTTGCTGGTCGGATTGAGGACACAAGATCTGTTTGCTTTTGTCATTCTTCGTCCGCTCAAAGGACTGGAACCGGGTACTTTTATGTAAATTACCCACCAGTCACATCATCCAGCCTTAAAAAGAATATGTTTATAAATACCCTCTGCTGCTTTCTGTTGCTGTTGGCCTCCGGTTGCAAAACGAACCCTGGTTCAGTTGCTTCCTTTACCGCTGCCAGGGAAGTGGCTGCAGACACCCTGCCGGCTTTCCCCAACTTCAAGACAGTACAGAAAAAGTATAAAACACTGCTGCCAATCCAAAACGGGTTGTTTATTACCTACGACAGTTTCGACTATAAAACCTATGTGCAACGGATAGAAAGTTACTTTCCCCGGGTGAAAGGTGCTAAAGACAGCCAGCACCTGAATTTGCCTTTTTACGGAAGCGCTATGGCAGAGCCCCGGGCATTGAAATGGGGTGTGATAGATAGTGCCGGTAAGATCGTGGTACCTTTTATTTGTGATGCGGTGCGCCAGTTGGATTCCACCAGGGGTGTTTTGTCTGTTTACCAATCCAGTTATTCGCTGAACACGGGTCTGCCCCGGTACCGGTATTCGGGCATCTGTTACTTTTTCGACAAGCAGGGTATCACAGCAGAAAAAGGGGTGCCCTTTTCCATCACCACGATATTTGTGGCAGATTTTCACCGTCATGAATTTGTGATTGAAAACGGTAACACCTT
>JAEUVM010000513.1 GCA_016787125.1 Chitinophagaceae bacterium
CACACCCCGCTGATGAGTGGTGCCAATGCCATACATGGCGTGGTGATCATCGGGGCGATCATTGTAATGGGTAAAGCAGAACATGATAATTACCTGGCACTGGGGCTTGGATTTCTGGCTGTGATACTGGGTACATTGAATGTGGTGGGGGGATTTGTGGTGACGGACAGGATGCTGGAAATGTTTAGAGGGAAACAAAAAAACAAATCCAAAGAGACAAGAAGCAAATAACGCAAGAGACAAGAGACAAAAGAAACAAGAAACAAGAGACAAAAAACAAAAGAGACAAGAGACAACGAGGTGTGCTTTTAATGAAGGGAATGTGAGCTGAACATAATTTATAAATCCTAACCCAACCTTTTACTATGAATTCACCCCATGAAAACAAGGTCTATGACCTTGAAGAAAGAACTGCCAAGTATGCTGAACGGGTACGAAACTTTTGCCTGAAATTACCGAAGAACCAGGCTAATAATGAATATGTGCCGCAACTGATCAGGGCAGGCAGTTCTCCCGGAGCAAATTATATTGAGGCTAATGAAAGTATTGGCGACAAAGATTTTAAGATGAAGATAAAAACATGCAGGAGGGAAGCGAAGGAGTCAGCTTATTGGCTGCGACTTTCAATAACTGACAACTCTGCAGCGATGGAGACAGAAAGGGCCGCTCTGCGACAGGAGGCCAAAGAGTTTGTACTGATTTTTACAGCTATATTAAAGAAACGAGGAGACTCCTGACCTGTTTTTGATTTAGTATTATTTATTTGGTTCTTGTTTTTTGTCATTTGATTTTATACCATGGAATTGAATATACTCACAGTTTGTTACCTGCTTGCAGCGATTACTTTTATTGTCGGTCTTAAAATGCTGTCGAATCCTGCCAGTGCCAGGAACGGGAACCTGGTGGCGGCAACGGGGATGACCATAGCCATTGGCGCCACTATCTTTTTATACCAATACAGAACAGGTGGCACGGATGAGAACCCGGAATACAGCAGGCTGCACAATTACGGATGGATCTTTGGCGCTATTGCTATCGGGGCTATCATCGGTACCTTATCGGCTAAAAAGGTGAAGATGACGGCCATGCCCGAAATGGTGAGCCTCTTCAACGGGATGGGCGGAGCTTGTGCGGCGCTGATATCAGTGGTGGAGTTTGACCACCTTGCTTTCAGTGTGGTGCCCGGTTCGCATGAGATCATTTATCCTTCATCAATGATCGGGCATGTGCTGATCATTGTGCTTGGACTTATCATTGGTTCGGTTTCTTTTGCAGGCAGTATTATTGCCTGGGGCAAACTGAATGGCAAGATCAAAGACTTTGCTTTTAAAGGTCAGCATATTTTCAATTTATTATTACTCGGCATTATCATCGGTCTTGCAGTATATCTTACCGGCTGGATGCCTGCCAATGGCAAATTGATCTTCTATATCATCTTTGCCTTGTCGCTGCTGTATGGAGTATTCTTTGTGTTCCCCATTGGTGGTGCGGATATGCCGGTGGTGATTTCCTTACTCAATTCTTTTACCGGTGTGGCGGCAGCCTGCGGCGGGTTTTTGTATGAAAATAAAGTAATGCTTACCGGTGGTATACTGGTGGGTGCGGCGGGTACACTGCTCACCATCCTGATGTGTAAGGCGATGAACCGCTCGCTGGCCAATGTGCTGATCGGTTCCTTTGGTAGCGGCGGTAGTGCAGCCACAGGTACAAAAAAGGAACAGGGCAATTATAAAGAGATCAGTCTGAGTGATACGGCCGTACTGATGGCCTACTCTTCCCGTGTATATATTGTTCCTGGCTACGGACTGGCGGTGGCACAGGCACAACATGCCTGTCATGAACTGGAAAAATTACTCGAAGCTAAAGGGGTGGAAGTGAAATACGCCATCCATCCTGTGGCAGGACGTATGCCCGGTCACATGAATGTGCTGCTGGCAGAGGCGGATGTGCCTTACGAGAAACTGCTTGAGATGGAGCAGGCCAATGATGAATTCAGCAACACCGATGTGGTATTGGTGCTGGGCGCCAATGATGTGGTGAACCCTGCGGCTAAAACAGATCCCGCTTCACCTATTTACGGTATGCCGATTCTCGATGTGGAACTGGCCAAAAATGTGATCGTGAACAAACGCAGTATGAAGCCCGGTTATGCCGGTATAGAAAACGATCTGTTTTTTCAACCAAAAACATCTATGCTGTTTGGTGATGCGAAGAAAGTGTTGCAGGAGTTGGTTACGGAGATCAAGGCGCTGTGAGATAGATAATAGATAATGGTTAATAGATAATAGTTCATGGCCGTTAGTTCATAGTTCGTGGTTTTTGGCTTGAACATCATTTTGCGTATGATATTTCTTTCTCCTGTTGTGAAAGCGACGGGAGATTTTTTTTGGTGAGGGGTTGTGGTTTTTTTTGATCCCCTGGTTGAAACCGGGGTCTTTACAACGTTGTAAAATGCATTCGCAGGATTGTCGTAGAGACGGGACGCATCCCGTCTGTACGTCGCAGGATTGTTGTAGAGACGGGACGCATCCCGTCTGTACGTCGCAGGTTTGTTGTAGAGACGGGACGCATCCCGTCTGTACGTCGCAGGTTTGTCAGATGCCTTCGCAGGAATTTGAGAGGCCTTCACAGGATTGTAAGATGCCTTCACAAGGTTTTGAGAGTCGTCCGCAGGTTTATCAGAGGCCTTCACAGGAATTTGAGAGTCCTTCGCAGGATTGTAAGATGCCTTCACAAGATTTTGAGAGTCGTCCGCAAGATTGTCAGAGTCCTTCACAGGAATTTGAGAGTCGTCCGCAAGATTGTCAGAGTCCTTCGCAGGAATTTGAGAGTCGTCCGCAAGATTGTTGTAGAGACGGGACGCATCCCGTCTCTACGTCGCAGGATTTTGAGGCAGAGACGGGACGCATCCCGTCTCTACCGGGGATTTTTATTAACCCCTGTTAATCATTTATTTACCGGATAGTCACCTGTCCGGCGTGTTCCTGCTCCTCCCTTTGTTTCATTTCCTTGATCTTATCCAGGGCACGGGCCACCACATCGCACATGATGGTGTAGAGGGCGCCGTTTTTACCATTTTCATATATATAATCCAGGGCCTGGTCTTCATTTGGAATGGTAAGCACCGGGATGGACGGGTTCACACTTTCGATACCTTCTTTGAGCAACTGGATGATTTCATCGGCTGTACGGCCGCGGAGGTTTTTATCACAGCGGATGATGATCTCATCAAAATAGCGGGCAGATATTTCACCCAGTTCACGGATGTCTTCATCGCGGCGGTCGCCGGTACCGCTGATCACACCGATACGGGTGGGATAGTCAAGCTTGCTTACAAAATCGCATAGCAGTTGCAGTCCGTGCGGGTTGTGTGCAAAATCTGCCAGGATGGTGAAATGTTTGAAATGGAAAAAGTTGAGTCGTCCCGGTGTCAGGCTTTCGCTGGGGATGAAGGTCTGCAGCCCCGTGCGTATATCATCAATGGTGATATCGCGGAAGAGGTAGGCTGATAATACAGCGGGCAGGCAGTTGTTGATATTATGCACCGCCTTTGCTTCATAGGTAAGCGGAATATCACGGGCAGCAAGCACCCTTATTTTCCAGTTGCCTTTCATAATGGTAACGTAGCCGTTTTCGTACACACAGGCGAGGCCGTTGTTGTTGCAATGATCTTTGATGCGGGGATTGTTTTCATCCATACTGAAAAGGGCGATGTTGCATTTCAGATCGCTTTTCATTTTATACACGAGGTCGTCGTCTGCATTCAGTACGGCATAGCCATGCGGGAAAACGGTTTCGGGCACCACCTGTTTTACCTTGGCCATAGCTTCCACGCTGTTGATGCCGCCGAGGCCGATATGGTCGGCCGCCACGTTGGTTACAACGGCCACTTCGCAGTTTTGAAAGGCGAGGCCTGCTTTCAGTATGCCACCGCGGGCACATTCCAGCACGGCAAAGTCAACGGTGGGGTCTTTTAATACAAAGGCCGAACTCACCGGGCCGGTGCAGTCGCCTTTCATCATCAGTTGGTTTTGTATATATACACCATCGGAAGTGGTGTAGCCCACTTTTTTGCCGGCGCTTTTTGCGATATGTGCGGTGAGGCGGGTGGTGGTGGTTTTACCATTGGTGCCGGTGATGGCGATGATGGGAATGCGTCCGGCGCTGCCTTTGGGAAAAAGCATATCCACCACGGGCTCGGCCACGTTGCGGGGCAGTCCTTCGGCGGGTTCGATATGCATACGGAAGCCGGGGGCGGCATTTACTTCGAGGATGGCGCCGCCGTTTTCATTGATGGGGGTGCGCAGGTCGGTGGCCATTACATCAATACCGCAGATGTCGAGACCGATGATGCGGGCAATGCGTTCAAACATGAAGATGTTGGCCGGGTGTACTTCATCCGTTACATCGGTGGAAGTACCGCCGGTGGAAAGGTTGGCGGTGGGTTTTAATAATACACGTTCGCCTTTGGCGGGTATATGATCTAATGTGATCTCAGCATCATCGAGCATTTTTTGGGTAAACTGGTCGATGGTGATTTGCGTAAGCACTTTCTCATGCCCGAATCCGCGGCGGGGATCTTTGTTCGTTTCTTCAATAAGCCATTGAATGGAATGAATGCCATCGCCAACCACAGAAGCGGGGGTGCGGAGGGCAGCGCAGATAAATTTGTTGTTGATCACGAGACATCGGAAGTCGAACCCGGTGATGAACCGCTCCACGATCACACTGCGGCTGTAGGCTTTGGCTGCTTCAAAAGCTTTCAGTGCCTGCTCTTTCGTAGTGATGTTGGTGGTGTTGCCTTTACCATGATTGCCATCAATAGGTTTTATCACGAGCGGGTAGCCGAATTTATCAATGGCTTCGTCAAGGCCTGCTTCGGTGCGGATAACGGTACCACGGGGTACAGGAATTTCCGCCGCTTCGAGCAGGAGTTTGGTTTCTTCTTTATCGCAAGCAATATCCACGGCGATATTGGAGGTGGTGGAGGCGATAGTGGCACGGATACGTTTTTGGTTTACCCCGTAGCCCAGTTGCACCAGGCTGTGTTTGTTGAGGCGTATATAGGGAATGCCACGTTTGGCGGCTTCATCCACGATACAGCCGGTGGAAGGGCCGAGGCGGGTATCTTCCCGTATCTCCCGCATTTTCTGAATATCGGTGGCGAGGTCATAATCTTTGCCCTCTATCAATGCAAGGGCAATATTCACGGCTGCCCTGGCGGCGTATACACCGGCATCTTCTTCGATGTAGCTGAATACCACGTAATAGATACCTGCTTTTTCGCCTTCGGGAGTGCGGGTGCGGCCGAAGCCGGTGTCCATACCGGCGAGGGTTTGTATTTCGAGGGCGATATGTTCGATCACATGGCCCATCCAGGTGCCTTCATCCACCCGTTGAAAGAAGCCGCCGGGTTGTCCCACGCTGCATCGGTGCTCGTAGAGACTGGGCAACAGTTTTTCCAGCCGCTCCCGGAAGCCGGGTATCTTATTGGTGGGCATGTTCTCTTTCTCTTCCAGGTCCAGCTTCATCTGTATCAGTTTGGGGCGGCGCACACTCCAGTAGTTGGGGCCTTTCAGCACTTTGATCTCCAGTATTTTCATATACGAGGGTTTTT
>JAEUVM010000544.1 GCA_016787125.1 Chitinophagaceae bacterium
GCCGATAACCGCTGGATCGTGATAGCCGTCAGGGACTAAAACCACCCATCCGGGTGAGCGAACAGCGGATACCTTAATGCACTTTTATATCTCTAAAAAAAGGGCATGAAAAAGCTTTACGTTTTTTTAGTCATGTTTGGCACATTGAAAAACCTCGCAGCACAAGCCGGCAATGTAGGTATTGGAACCACAGCACCGCAGGCAAGGCTGCATGTTCTTGATAGCAGTGTGCTACTTTCGGCTGCTAATGATATACCCGCCACAGCAGGCAACACACCTGTTTCCGGCGCAGGCAGACGAATGATGTGGTACCCGGCCAAAGCAGCATTCAGGGTTGGCTATGTGAACGGCAGCCAATGGGATGCGTTAAGTATCGGCAAATATTCTTTCGCCGCCGGTCGCAATTGTATTGCATCCGGTGAGGCCACTATTGCTATGGGAGATAGCGCACAGGCAACCGGTGCATGGGCGATGGCTATCGGGAATCATGCTTATGCGAGAGGCTCTTTCTCCAATGCAATTGGATACCGAAATCACAGTTTTCAAACCAATACAGTTACATTGGGTTCTGGTGATACTGCATTTGCAAGTTTTTCAATAGCCCTCGGATATGAATGTAAAACGAATGGGACAAGTTCCGCAGCAATAGGAGTTTCTTCAGTAGCAGACGGTATTAACTCGGTTGCCATCGGGGTCAATAACAATGCTTCGGGTTATTATTCTACTGCAATGGGATACCAAACCATATCTAATGGATATAATGGATTTGTAATAGGCAGATATAATGACACAATTGTGGCGTCGCAGACCTTACCAACGTCCACCAGCCCGCTGTTCATTATTGGAAATGGAACCAATGAATTCAGCAGGAAAAATGTATTGGTTGTTAACAATTCAGGAAACATGGGAATAGGAATTAATATACCCGCCGCCCGGTTGCATGTGACAGACAGCAGTGTCTTATTCTCCGCAGAAGATTTGCCCCCGGGCTCTCCAACCAATCCCCCGGTCAGTGGGGAAGGTAGAAGAATGATGTGGTATGCAGACAAAGCAGCATTCAGGGCAGGTTATGTCATAAATAATTTTTGGAATAAAGACAGCATTGGTATTTATTCTATTGCCGCTGGTTTTAATGTAAAAGCCAAAGGAATTGCTGCCGCTGCTTTTAATTACCAATCTGAAGCCATGGGCAATTACTCAAGTGCATTTGGAAATAGTATAGCGAACGGCGTGAGTTCATTGGCAGCAGGGTTTATCAGTAATGCAAACGGAGCTTACAGCAATTCCTTTGGTATACAAAATCATGCAAACGGTTATGGTTCGTTTGTCGTGGGGCAGTATAGCGATTCTGTAGTAACAAGGCAGCCTAATGCAATTTCACAAACCCAGCAAACTCCTTTGTTTATTATTGGCAATGGTACCGATCCAAATAACCGTAACAATGCCATGGTGGTAAATGTAAATGGCTATACCGGTATCAACACTTCAACCCCTGGAGCCAATATGGATATTAATGGCGACCTGGCATACCGGCAAAATGTTATTACGCTTGTAAATGGGTTAAACTCTAATATAGATGTGGGCAAATTCAGTTTTGTAAAAATAACAGGGCCTAATACTAATTTTTCCATCGATGGAATCCAGGGTGGTGTAGAAGGAAAAATCCTGACACTGTATAATCTTACCGGTTCCAGTATGCTGATTGTTGACCAAAGCGGGAGCTCATCTTCTGTGGCAAACCGCATAAATACACTGGAGGGAGGTGTATCAATCAGTACTGTTGGCAATGGCTCCGTTACACTGCAATACAGTACAGCTGATAATCGCTGGATGGTGATAGGATTCAAGGAATAAAACCACCCAACCGGGTGAGCAAACAGACATCGGATTAAAGCATTTTTATATTGCTAAAACCAGGCAGTATGAAAATGCTTTTCCTTTTTGCCACCTTGACAGCCTTTGCAATGACCACAGGAGCACAAAGTGTAGGGATTGGAACCGCTGCACCCCATACGAGTGCACAATTAGACATCAGCAGCACTGATAAAGGGTTGCTCATACCCCGTATCACAAAAACGCAAAAGAACGCCATTGCTTCGCCTGCAACCGGGTTGTTGATTTTTCAAACCGGGCCCGACAGTGCCGGTTTTCACTATTATACCGGCAGCAACTGGCTATGGCTGGAACCTTCAGGCACCAATGCATGGAAAACATCAGGCAATACCGGAACAGATACGGCAACAAACTTCATTGGTACAACAGACAACATGCCTCTTGCATTTCGGGTAAACAATGAAAGCAGCGGCAGAATAGAAAGTAATATCGTCTCTGCCAACACTTTTTTCGGTTTCAGAAGCGGAAGGTTTACCAACGGCAGCTTCAATACTGCATTTGGAAACCGGTCAATGGTACTAAATACCACCGGCAGCGCCAATATTGCATTCGGGGCTTTTTCGCTGGCAGGCAATGTTTCCGGGAATGATAACATCGCCATTGGCAACAGCGCTCTGTTAACACAATCCGGGTCTTCTGCAAACATTGGCATTGGCACCAATGCCCTGCGAAACAATACTTCCGGTTTTGGTGTCCTCGCAATTGGCCATGAAGCCCTTTCATCCAACACAACGGGGTACCAAAATATGGCGATTGGCTATGAAGGACTCACTTCTAATACAACCGGCTACAACAATATAGCATTGGGCTTTCAATCCCTGCGGTCAAACACCACCGGACTGCTCAATTACGCCATGGGATACCAGTCATTATACTCGAATACTACCGGCGGATATAACCTTGCCTTAGGCATGGAGGCGTTAAGGTCAAACTCTGCCGGAAACTTTAATATAGCTATTGGTGGATGGCAGAATATGTATAGCAACACTACCGGTAGTGGTAATATATCTATTGGTGCTGAATGGCCCAATGCCAGTTTATTCAACAACACCACCGGTGGAAAAAATATCAGCATCGGGAGTAACATGCACTTCAATACAACAGGATCAAACAATATTGCACTTGGATATCTCGCACTGAATAATTCACAAACCAAAAGCGACAATATTGCCATAGGCACCGCTGCGCTATTAAGTAACGGGATCAATGCACCCCTGACCAGCCAGGCGACAGGCAACATCGCTATCGGTGCAGCTTCATTGAGCAGTAATTACAAGGGAAGTTACAATACTGCTATAGGCGTTTCTACCGCCATTGCTGATACCGCCATGAATTTCAATACGGCATTAGGTGCCTATTCGTTGAGTATGGCTAAAGGCAACAGGAATACGGCAATTGGTTACTCGGCTTTATTTAATGGGCAGGGTAATTCGAATGTAGCGGTGGGCGAACAGGCTTTGATGGACAGTGCCGGCAATTACAATACGGCCGTGGGTGCTGAAGCCCTGAAAAACAATGAAGGCAGCAATAATGTGGCTATGGGATACCAGAGTTTACTGAATAACAAAACCGGAAACAATAATGTAGCCATTGGTGACAGTGCGGCTCATTCCAGTTCAGGTGTTTCAGAAATAGTGGCTATTGGAACCAAGGCGCTGGTAAGAAATATTGCCGGGGTTGACAATACCGCGGTTGGCAGTCACGCAATGTTAGTGAACACAACCGGCTCATTTAATACCGGGGTTGGAACCTATGCTTTACAGCGGACTGCTGCCGGTCTCCGGAATACAGCTATAGGAAGTTATTCGCTGTTCGACAATACGGGCAACCAAAATGTGGCAGTGGGTGTTGGGGCATTGGCAGCCTTTGGCAATGGCTCTAATAATGTAGCAATTGGCACCTACGCAGGCTATGGTGTTACCGGCTCCGGCAATATTTTTATTGGCGCAGAAACCGGTATGGGAGCAGACAATTACTCCAACAAGCTCATTATTGACAATTTTGACAACCCGAACCCTTTGATCTGGGGTGATTTCTTTTTTAACAGGCTTCGCATTAATGGCGTGCTGGATATTAATAATCAGTATTCTTTTCCTTTGATAGATGGAACTGCCGGCCAGGTATTAAGCACTAATGGTGCCGGTGCAGTAAGCTGGTCCAATGCGGCCTTATCTGCCAGCAACGGCCTATCCCTTGCAGCCGGTAATGTGACATTGGGTGGAGCTTTATCATCTAATACCACCATTAACCAGGGCGCTTATAGTTTTACTCATTCCCTTGGAGGTACCGGTGATTTTTTCATCACCACTCCTTCCTCCACTGCTTTTGCAGTTCTGCAAAATGGCTCAACCGGTTTTAATACAACTTCACCGGCAGCAGTAATTGACGGCAATGGAGACCTGGCACTCCGGCAAAATGAGATCACCGTGACCAATGGTGTAAATAATGATGTAAGCACGGGGCCATTCAGTTTTATTAAAGTAACAGGACCAACAGCTGCATTCTCATTAAGTGGCTTTGCTGGCGGAGTAGATGGCAAAATATTAACGGTGCTGAACCTGACCGGTCAGAACATGACAATAGTAAACCAAGGCGGAAGCCCATCTGCCACCGCCAACCGCATCAACACACTTACTGGCGCCGATATTATCACCACCGGGAATGGCTCAGTAACCATGCAATACAGTATTGCCGACAGCCGGTGGATGGTGATAGCTGTGAGAGATTAGATATAATTTGTACATTTAAGAACATGAAGTCTTACGTTAATCAACTGATAGCATTATGAAGACTATACTACTTACAGTGCTTTTATCACTGTCTGCCATTTAGCTGAAGGCCCAGCCTTCCGATGCCACCGTAAAAAAAGATGCTATTGGTAATGGCAGCGGAGTCATTAGTTTTCGTTTTACCTATACCACCGGCACCCGCCAGTGGAACCGCACTACAGGCAACTGGGAGTATGTAAGAGGTGTGGTGATCAAACGGAAAAGTGATTATCCTGGCATTAACCTGATCGTATACGAAGATGTGGTGTACCAGTACACAGGCGGCGGTGGTTACAGTTTCTGGAAAGTGCGGGTGCTGACCAATGAATATGAGGGCATCCCCAATCCCTCACTTGCCGACATTACAAACATGATCAATAAGGACCCGGAAAAATTCTATGGCTACTATTATGGTTTGATCACAAAGCTCTGGCATCAGCCACAACTGGCCGACACACCCTCCTTCAACTGGTCGAGTCCGAAAACCGTTGAATTCAAAATGAAGATGAAGTATGATTATATCGTACGGCTGAAAGGCATCGAGACGGTTGAATGTATCTGGAATGTACAACTGTACCGGGATGAACCGAAGGGCCCCTGGAAAACCATTTTTGCCACCCGCAGCGAAGACGGTACCGAAAACCAGGTAGTAAGTTTCAAAGAGTATACTCCCCAGCAACTGGCCGATTTTGAAAAGCAGACCCTGCAGTTCACCATGGATGAACAAAAAGGAAAGCAGCAGGCGGCCGAACTGGCAAAGATCATTACCGTGCCTGAGTTTGCAAATGCTGATGAAATGCTTCGCTTTCTTCATGATGTGCTTCGAAACGGCAACCCTGATAAACTTCGGGCTGTTATGCTGCAGGTGATGGCGCCCGGCTTTTTTGTGGAAGGAAGCAAAGTACAGCTCACTCCCAATGAAGAAAGAAACCTGGCTGATGTAATAACAGCTGTGTATAATAACAAGGTAAAATATAAAGACCTGTATTGTGCCGTGCCTCCCTATAAAGTGGAGCGTTGGGGAAACAGCGACACAAGAAAAGACATCACTATCCGGAGTGTGGTGGACAACTGCAATACACTGTTTACAGTAGACAGGGTAAATATCGGTTATGTCGAAGGAGTGCCGGTAACCAGGCTTGTTATTTTATCCTACGGCATTTATGTAAGGCAGGACCAGGATGCGATCAATTATATCAATTCGTTCAGCAACCGGAGTAAGATCTGTCCCAACGATTAAGTGACACCACACCGAAATAAAAAAAAGGGCTCTGGCATGAGCCCTTTTTGTACTTATTATACAGGTGTGATTATCCTAATGCCACCCTTTTGAAAGCTGTTACTTTCACATCACCGCTTTCTTTCAGGTATTGCTCAACGGTTTTGCTGCCGTCTTTTACAAAGGCCTGGGCAGTCAGGGTTTGCTCTTTGAAGAAAGCACCCATCTTACCATCAGCGATCTTGGCAATCATTTCATCAGGTTTGCCGGCCATTTTGGGATCCTGCTTCATCACTTCCATGATGATATCTTTTTCCCTGGCAATAACATCAGCCGGTACTGAAGCAGCATCTACCGCTACAGGGTTCAGCGCAGCAATTTGCATGGCTACGTCTTTTCCAGCTTCAGCAGCTTCTTTATCCATGCCCACCAGCACACCAATGCGGTAAGCACCGTGAATATAAGAGGCAACGAAGGCTGCATCGATACGTTCAAATTTGGTAACACCGATCTTTTCACCGATGGTAGCCAGTTTCTCGTCTACCAGCTGCGCTACGGTAAGCTCGCCGATGTTTACGGCCATCAGTTCATCCAGTGTTTTCACATTATTCTTTATGGCAGCATCGGCTATTGATTGTCCGAAGGCTACGAAATCTGCATTCTTTGATACGAAATCTGTTTCGCAGCTTACACATACCACGATACCGGTTTTGTTGTCGGCAGTGGTTTGTGCGATCACCACGCCTTCTTTTGCTTCGCGGTCGCTTCTTTTAGCGGCTACTTTCTGGCCTTGTTTGCGAAGCCAGTCAATGGCTGCTTCAAAGTCGCCGTTGGTTTCTGTCAGGGCTTTGCGGCAATCCATCATACCGGCGCCGGTAGCCTGGCGAAGTTTGTTTATATCTGCTGCACTTATTGTTACTGTTGACATTGTACTTAATAATTAATGATTAGAAAATAGTCATTCTCTAAAGCGGCTGGTTGGTTGTGAGGCATCCTGCAAATTGCTCAGTAAAGAACAGGAAGTACAAGAGTGCGACGCAACAGGCGATGATAGTAGTAATGCAGCCGGGTTCATAAAATTCAAAAACCAATACCTGCCGTTACGGCAGTTGGCTGCAAACTGCCATTATCTCCTTCCGCCACCGGGGCCACGGCCACCGGCCACACCACCGCCGGAAGAGCGGCGTCTTTGTCCGCCGGCACCAGCACCACGACCTCTGCCTGAGCGGCCGCCTTCAGCTTCTGCTTCAGCGAGAAGTTTAGCAGCTTTCCTTTCTTTTTCATCATCCGTTATTTCATCGCCTTCGTCGTCTTTAGCGGCTTGTCTTTCGGCAAGGCCTTCAGCGATGGCTGCGGTGATATAGTTTACGATGATGGCAATAGATTTGGTGGCATCATCATTGGCAGGAATGGCGAAATCCACTTTGTTGGGATCGCAGTTGGTATCCACGACGCCGAAGGTAGAGATACCGAGGCGTTTGGCTTCTGCCAGTGCAATATGCTCATGCCCGATATCGATGATGAACAGAGCGGCCGGTACACGACCGAGCTGAGCGATACCGCCAAGCACTTTCTCCATCTTGTCTTTATCGCGGCTCAGGGTAAGGCGTTCTTTTTTGGTGATGCTGTCGAATGAACCATCGCCCAGCATTTTTTCGATGCTCTGCATTTTCTTCACACTCTTACGAACTGTGTTGAAGTTGGTAAGCATACCACCCAGCCAGCGCTCGGTAACAAAGGGCATGTTTACTTTTTTGGCAGATTCGTTTACGATATCCTTTGCCTGCTTCTTGGTACCTACAAAAAGGATCTTTTTACCGCTGCGGGCAATTTGCTTCAGGGCTGCGGCAGTTTCCTGCAGGCATTCCACAGTTTTGTTCAGATCAATGATGTGGATACCTTTCTTTTCAGCAAAGATGTAAGGCAACATCTTGGGGTTCCACTTCTTCTTCAGGTGGCCGAAGTGAACACCTGCTTCCAGTAGCTGCTGTTGTAAGGATGTATTATTTTCCATTGTATTTGAATGATCGTTTTTAAAAATTGTTTGATCAGGCCCAGGCCATTAACGCTTGGAGAACTGGTAGCTGCGGCGGGCTTTTTTGTGACCGAATTTCTTACGTTCAACAGACCTCGGATCCCTTTTCAGCAGTCCGGCTGCTTTTAAAGCAGGGCGGTACTCCGGGTTCATTTCGAGGAGCACACGGGCGATACCCAGCATAGCTGCTTCGGCCTGGCCTTTGATACCACCACCGGCGGCATTGATCTTTACATCAAATTTGTTGGCCACATCTACTGTTTTCAGCGGACGCTCCACCTGGTTTTGCAGGTATACCAGCGGAAAATAAGTTTTGTAGTCTTTGTCATTCACTGTGATAGAGCCTTCTCCTTTGGAGAGGAAAACCCTTGTTACAGCAGCTTTACGACGACCAACACTGTTTTTTTGCTTTTCCATTTATTGTTGTGTTTGGAATTTGAATGTTTGATTAGAATTTAAGCTCTTTAGGTTGCTGAGCTGTATGCGGGTGGTTGGCACCAACGTACACGTACAGTTTTTTATACATTTTGCGGCCGAGCCTGTTTTTGGGAAGCATTCCCTTTACAGCTCTTTCGATCAATACTTCCGGGCGGCGCTTTTGCAGGTTTTCAGCAGTTTCTTCTTTCAGACCGCCGGGATAACCGGTGAAGTGGTCGTACATTTTTTGCTGCATTTTGTTGCCTGTCAGAACGGCTTTTTCGGCATTGATTACGATGATGTAGTCGCCGGTGTCAACGTGGGGGGTGTAAATGGCCTTATTTTTACCACGGAGTACCGCAGCAATTTTGGCGCACATACGACCAACGGTTTGATTAGTACCGTCCACAACATACCAGTTGCGTTTAACGGTAGCCTCGTTCGCATGTTTGGTTGTGAAATGTAGTTTACTCATTTGAGAAAAGCTTTGAGCCGATAGCCAATAGCTATAAGCTGGTTAAATAATTACCGGTTGAGCTATCCCTCTTCCGGCACCCTACAACAACTCATCGCTGTTTTTGGGGGTGCGAAGATAGGTTTGGGAATGTTTCAAGCCTAAGAAA
>JAEUVM010000550.1 GCA_016787125.1 Chitinophagaceae bacterium
CACCAGTGAAATACTGGTGACCGTTTCTTCCAAAGAAGCGGCCACAGGCAATTTCACCATCACCTACCTGGTAAAAAAATCCGGCTGGTTTCCCACCTATGATGTGCGGGTGAAAGATATCAGCAGCCCGATCAGCCTGCAATATAAAGCCAACGTGTTTCAGCAAAGCGGGGAAGATTGGAAAGACATCAAACTCTACCTCTCCACCGGCAACCCCAATGAAAATGGCACCAAACCCGTGGTCAATCCCTGGTACCTGAAATATGTATATGCCATCAGCCGCCCGGCCCCCAAAGTGATCGGCGGCAGCTATTCACCCAATACAGTGTACGGTGTGGTGTATGATGAAAGAGGGAACACTATTCCCGGTGCAACGGTAGCCGTGAAGGGGGCAAGAACAGGCACTTCTGCCGATAGCCAGGGCCAGTTCAGCATGCTGGCAAAACCAGGTGATGTACTGGTGGTGAGCGGTTTGGGATACCTGTCACAGGAAATAGTGGTGGGAAACGACCGCACCATACAGGCGATGATGCGGGAAAACACTTCCGTCCTCAGCGAAGTGGTGGTAACAGCCTACGGTGCAGAACGGGATGAAAGTGATGGATATGGTTTTTCAGATTCAAACAAATCCATCACATTACGTGGAATTTCGAGCCTGAAAGCAAAAGACATTGAACGCAGCCAAAACCTTATCACCACCATTTCATATCAGCCTACCACCACTGTATACGAGATCAAAGAACCATATACCATCCTGAACGATGGCAAAACCTACATGGCTGAAATAGATGCATACGAAATGAAAGCGCAGTTTGAATATTATGCCGCACCGAAAATAGAAGCCGATGCCTTCCTCACTGCCAAGATCACTGAATGGCAGGAACTCAACCTCCTCCCCGGCGAAGCCAACCTCTTTTTCGAAGGCACTTACCTCGGCAAATCATTGCTCGATGTGGAAAATGCAGGCGACACACTGAATCTCTCACTTGGAAAAGACAAAGGCGTGGTGGTAAAACGCACACTGCTGAAAGAATACAGTTCCAAACGTTTTATCGGCAGCAACCGCACCGACAACCGTCAATATGAAATCGTGGTGCGGAATAATAAACAACAACCCATTTCGATCATCATCGAAGATCAGTTCCCCATTTCCACCATGAAAGAAATAGAAGTGCAGGACCGCAAATACGAGGGTGCCAAACTGGACGACGACACACAGAAGATAACATGGCAACTGACCGCCGATCCGAAAAAGGAAAACAAGATAGGTTTTGGCTATACGGTGAAATACCCGAAAGACAAGACACTGCAATTGGATTGACCCGGTAGAGACGGGACGCATCCCGTCTCTGCGCGGCGACGGGACGCATCCCGTCTCTACGCAACAACACCGCATTATATTTGCAAAATGAATGCAATCATTCGTCCTATCACCCCAGCCGATAATCCTTTTATCGCCACGATCATCCGTGATACACTTACAGAATTTGGCGCCAACCATCCCGGCACTGTGTATTATGATGCCACCACCGATGCATTGTATGAATTATTTCAAACGGCTGGTTCTGCTTATTTCATTGCTGAATGTGACAGTAAGGTGGTGGGTGGCGGCGGCATTTTTCCCACCGCTGGTTTACCGGAAGATACCTGTGAATTGGTAAAGATGTACCTGCTGCCGGAAGCAAGAGGTACAGGTCTTGGAAAAAAACTGATCGACCTCTCCATGGATACGGCCCGGAAACTCGGT
>JAEUVM010000557.1 GCA_016787125.1 Chitinophagaceae bacterium
TGCAGGCTGATCGGGCTGCTGATATCTTTCACCCGCACATCATAGGTGGGAAACCAGCCGGATTTTTTTACCAGGTAGGTGATGGTGAAATTGCCTGTGGCCGCTTCTTTGGAAGAAACGGTCACCAGTATTTCACTGGTGGAAATATCGGCTTTCTGGTTAAGCTCCCGTAGCTGCTTGTTGATCTTAGCCAGTTCGGCTTCCATTTTTTTGATGGTGCGGTCGGCATCGAGTTGCTTCTGGTACACTTCGGTGAGGCGGCTGCGCTGAAAGTCGGCTGCTTCTTTCAGGTCAACGGCTTTCAGGCCGGTATTGGCACCGCCCACCTGCTGATTTTTGATCAGCATGGTTTCTTCCTGTTTGTACACGTTCAGGATATTTTTTTGCAGGGAAATCTTTTCAGCCTGCGTTTCTTTTTGTTCTTCCAGCAGCCTTATTTCTTCCTGCTTCTGTTGTTCTTTCATAAAATTCACCTGGTGAATGACAGACAACACGGTTACATTGCCATCGGCCTTTACCTGTATGCTTTGTTTATCAATGGAGGGGGAGATATTGGCAAATACCAGTTCCTGTTTGCCGGCGGTGAGGGGTACTTTTACGGTACGTTGTACCTGGGCTCCTTCGAGGAACACCGTTACTTTCTCGATCTTACTGTCAACATTTTTTTTGGATTGTGCTGCGGCCTGTAAAAGCAAAAACAGGGCAGCTATGGTAAACAACTGTCTCATATCGCATGGTTTTGAGACAGGATGCGGGCGGGGGAGGGATTGCATAAAGAATGTGAGTAGTAAGAATCAATGGCTATTTTCATTCCCATGCTTCCAGTTCGCCGGATTATTCCTGATGTAATCGGAGATGCGTATGAATTCTTCTCTATCACGTATGATACGATCATAAAAACGGGATTGCCAATTGAATAATGAATTTACCGGCCTTGCTAACCGGGTAACAGATGATTTGAAGCCGCCTACGATAGATGAAATAGAATTTTTCCGGCTGTGTAGAGACGAGGCATGCCTCGTCTCTACGTCGATGATAATAATTCCATGTACGTGGTCTGGCATGATCACAAATTCACCCAGAAGGATATTCATTGCGTGTGCCGGGATTTCCGTCCAGCAGGAATGTGCCAATTCGCCGATTTTGCTCAGCTGCATTTGCTGATTAATAACAGAACCAAAAAAATGTTCCCGGTTTTTTGTGCAAATGGTAATGAAATAGGCACCGGGCCATCTGTAATCCCAGCTTGCCAACCGGGCAGATTCTATGCGGTATTTGTTTTGAAATTTATCCATAAAAAAAACCTCCGTTTCAGGAAGTTTTAATTATGGTTATTGCGTTGTGTAATATTATTGGGTTCGTCTGCAAATGAGACGAGGCATGCCTCGTCTCTACGCCACCGCCTTTTTTACCAAATCAGCTGCTTCGCTCAGCAGGATAGCTGATTGAACTTTCAGGCCGCTTTCATCAATCAGTTTTTTGGCTTCCACCGCATTGGTGCCCTGCAGGCGTACAATGATGGGGATATTAATATTGCCCAGGTTTTTATATGCATCGATCACACCCTGAGCCACACGGTCGCAACGAACGATACCGCCGAAGATGTTGATAAGAATTGCTTTTACCGCAGGGTCTTTCAGAATGATCTTGAAGCCCGCTTCCACTGTTTGCGCATTGGCCGTACCACCCACATC
>JAEUVM010000558.1 GCA_016787125.1 Chitinophagaceae bacterium
ATTGCCGATTCAATGAATATCGGCACCGTTTACACTTTCAGCGGCAATAAACTCAGTTTCGGGAAAGATGGTTTTGTAAATCCCGGTGCCACAGAAGTTACCGACAGCACCTTCTCCTTTCAGGCCGATGGAAACGAATATAAATTCATGTACAATTACCATTTTGAAGGCGATACACTGGTGGTGGAAATGCAGAAAAGCAACGGACAGGTATTTCACATGGTGAAGCAATAGTGAATTGGGAATAGATAATGGTGAATAGTGAATGGATAATCTAACCTCATTGCAATACTAATCATACCCATTTCCCATTGCCCATTGCCTATTGACTTTCGACTATCGACTATTTCTCAACCCAAACGCATGAAACTACTTCTCCTTTCATCCGCCTTAGGCCTGTATCTTCTCGCCCCTGCCCAAACAAGGCCCGACACACTCCGCTTTATCCAGCAATCAGCCAAATGGTACGATCTTGATTTTACGGAAGCGGAAGCCGACTCAATGACGGGCAACCTGCTCAACTATTATACTATATACAAAGGAATGCATCAAACATTGCCGGCAAACAGTATCTCCTACCCCTTTGCTTTCACTCCTGCCCCACCGGGAATGAAAGTATCCACCAAAAAAGAAAAGATAGTATGGGATGTGCCGGCTCAAACCGTGCTGCCAGCCGATAAGAACGACCTGGCCTGGTACTCAATACCTCAACTGGCTTCATTGATCGCCAATAAAAAGATCAGCTCTGTCGAACTCACCACTTTCTTTATTAACCGGTTGAAAAAATACAGCGACACACTTCAATGCACCATCACGCTTACCGAAGAACTGGCCATGCAACAAGCCCGCCAGGCCGATGCTGAACTGAAACAGGGTATCTACCGGGGTCCGCTGCATGGTATTCCTTACGGACTCAAAGATCTCTTCGCTGTAAAAGGTTATAAGACCACCTGGGGCAGCACACCTTATAAAGACCAGGTGGTGGATATGGACTCCTATGTTTACCTGCAATTAAAAAGAGCGGGTGCAGTGCTTTGTGCCAAATTATCACTTGGTGCATTGGCATACAATAATAAATGGTTTGGCGGCGAAACAAAAAATCCCTGGAACCTGAAGCAGGGCTCCAGCGGTTCTTCAGCGGGTTCTGCCTCGGCCGTGGTGGCCGGGCTGCTGCCCTTCACCATTGGCACCGAAACACTGGGCTCCATCGTTTCCCCATCCACACGTTGTGGTGCTACGGGCCTCCGCCCCACTTTTGGCACCATCAGCCGTCACGGTGCTATGGTATTATGCTGGAGTATGGATAAAGCCGGCCCCATCTGCCGCAGTGCTGAGGATGCCGCCATCGTTTATGCCTTTATACACGGTACGGATGGTAATGACCCATCGGCTATTCGTCATACATTCAACTATACCGGCAAAACTGATTTTACCAAACTGCGCATTGCGTATGCCGAAAACCTTTTTAAGAACCTGAAGCCTGATGCGCCCGAGTGGAAAGTGGTGGAAGCGTTCCGTTCTCTTGGCGCCAATGTGAAGCCAGTCTTCTTTGCCGACTCCGCTATGTACCCGGTAAACCTGGTGAGTGTGATATTGAACGCAGAATGTGCCGCCGCTTTTGACGAACTGACAAGAACCAACCGCGACGATCTCATCGAGCGGCAGGACAAAGATTTCTGGCCCAACAGTTTCCGCTCGGCCCGCTTCATACCGGCTGTGGAATATATCAATGCCAACCGGTACCGCTCCATCCTTTGCGAAAAGATGAATGCCTTTATGAAAAACATTGATGTGCTGATAGTGCCCACGTTTGCCGGCCGGCAATTGTACATCACCAATCTTACCGGTCACCCCGCGTTGGTGATGCCTTCCGGTTTCAACACCAATGGTACACCGGTGAGTATTACCCTGCTGGGCAACTTGTACGATGAAGCCACTATCTTAGCAGCCGCAAAAGCTTTCCAGGATAAAACGGATCACAACAAAAAGCATCCTCCTTTATTTACCAATTGACGAAAAATGAAAAACATCTTCTCAACCCTTGCTGCAATAATACTGTTATGTTGCTTCATTTCATGCGATGATAAAAAGAGTGCCGACCTGCTGGTGTACAATGCCACCATCTATACTGTAGATACTGCATTCAGCACCACAGAAGCCATGGTGATAAAGGATGGTAAAATTCTAGCCACCGGGAAAACCGCTGACCTGGAAAAGAAATATAAGACCAAAGAAAAACTCGATGCCGGCGGCAAATTCATCTACCCCGGCTTCATTGATGCACATGCACATTTTGCAGGTTATGGCACCAGCCTGCAACGGGTTGACCTTTCAGGCACCACCACCTGGGAAGAATGCCTGGAACGGGTGAAAAAATTTGCAGCAGAAAATAAAGACGGCTGGATCACCGGCCGTGGCTGGGATCAGAACGACTGGCCGGTAAAAGCCTTTCCCGGTAAAGATGAACTGGACACTTTATTCCCCGACCGGCCCGTACTGCTGGGCCGTATTGATGGTCATGCCGCTATTGCCAACCAGAAAGCGCTTGACCTTGCCGGCATCAAACCAGCTGATACACTCACAGGTGGTGAAATAGAAGAACAGGAAGGAAGTCTCACCGGGATACTGATAGACAACGCCATTGACCTTGTATCAAACAAAATACCGGCAGCATCTGATGAGCAGGTAAAAAAAGGATTGCTGGCAGCACAGCAAAATTGTTTTGCCACCGGGCTCACCACCATCAGCGATTGTGGCCTCAGCTACTCCACCGTAAATATCATCCGGGCCATGCAGGACAGCGATCAATTGAAGATGCGGCTGTACGTAATGCTGAGCGATGAGGCGGCCAACTATGAATATGCCGCAAAAGAAGGAATGATAAAGACCGACCGCCTCAATGTACGGGCCTTTAAAGTATATGGTGATGGTGCGCTGGGTTCAAGGGGCGCCTGCCTGTTGCAACCGTACAGTGATAAACCCGGCCATTACGGTTTTTTACTCAGCACAGTAACACATTTTGACTCCGTAGCAGCATGGATGAAGAATAAAGGTTGGCAAATGTGCACACATGCTATCGGCGACAGCGGCAACCGCACCATCCTGAATATTTATGCCAAATATCTTGAAGGCAAAAATGATCTTCGCTGGCGTATTGAACATGCACAGGTGGTGAATCCGGCAGACTTTTCCTTGTTTGGTCAATACAGCATCATTCCATCTGTACAACCCACTCACGCCACATCAGATATGTACTGGGCTGCCGACAGGCTTGGCGCAGATAGAGTGAAAGGGGCTTATGCCTATAAACAATTACTCCAACAGAATAACTGGCTGCCGCTCGGCACCGACTTCCCCGTGGAAGATATTTCGCCGTTCAAAACATTCTACGCTGCCGTGGTACGGCAGGATGCCAAAGG
>JAEUVM010000579.1 GCA_016787125.1 Chitinophagaceae bacterium
GCGCAAAGCGAATGGTTCCTGAATACAGAAAGGAACAACAACCCTGATATTGAATTTCATTTTACCTCTGAAATACATAAGTAACAAGCCGGCAGCATGCAAACGATATTTGAAACGGCGAGGTTAAGGGTAAGGTCATTCACAGCCGATGACCATGATAAACTGTACCTGTTGCATGGCAATGCGGGTGTGATGCGCTATATCCGCCCGGTGAAAACTAAGGCCGAAAGCGACGCCATGCTGAATGAGGTACTGGCGGCAACCTATCCTCCGGGACAGGGTCGCTGGGCGGTGGAAGAAAAGGGCACAGGTATTTTTGTCGGCAACTTTGTGCTGGTGCCTATACCATCTGAGCCGGACAAGATACAACTGGGTTATTCATTCACTCCTGCCAACTGGGGCAAGGGCTATGCCACTGAACTTTCAGAAGCCGGGCTGGCCTACTTTTTCCATGAATCACAGTTATCCGAAATCTACGGCGTAACTGAAACCCCCAATATCGCATCACAGAAGGTGTTGCTGAAGGCGGGTTTTGCTTTTCATGAAAGGAAGCTGGAGGGAGAGAAGGAGCTTACGATTTTTATTGCAAGGAGGCCTGTTACTTTTTGAAGATAAAAGAAACGGCACCATTTGATCTCAGGGTGCTGCTGATTGACACCTGGTATCTTTTTTCTCCATCATACACTATCATCAGGGCGGTATTGGGTGGAATGCTGCCAAGATTTTCAGCATACATGATCAGGTCATTTGAAGACTTGCTACGGTCAACCGGTAGACGGAGAATGAGCGGTTTGCTGGTTAAAACTTGTTTAGCCGCTATTATTTCTTCATTATATAAAAGGGTAATGCTATCGCCATCTATCATTCCGTTGTCGTAAAGGGAAATGGTAATTGAGTCTCCCGACACTTCGATGATTCTCGCCAGATCTTTTGCCCGTTTTTGTAAACCGTCCGGTACTTTGGGAATGGGTATGGTTGGTGCCACCATTGAAACAGGTTCGGCAACAGCAGTATCTGGCAGGAACACTTCAATTTGTTTGCTGATGGTGTCTCTACAACCTGCATTATTGCTGGCAAAGAGCCTTACAGTATAAATTCCTGAGGCGGTATACCGGTGAGATGTCACGGATTCGAAACTTCGAGGCTCATTGTCGGCAAAACTCCATTGGTATGATGCTTTATTGTTTTTTACGCGAAAGCTTAGTTCGCCGGGTTGCTCGGTCTCTGTGCAGGTAAAATCTGCCCCGAGTGGTTCGAGGTTCACCTGTTTGGTGATGGTATCCTTACAACCCGATTTGCCTGTTACGATAGCCCGGACCTTGTATGTACCATATTTTTTATAAGTATGAACGGGATTTTTTTTATCAGAGACGGTCCCGTCACCAAAGTTCCAGACCGCTTTGTCGAGATTTTTATTGCCGGATTCTGTGAGTGAAAAAGCAACGGTATTGCAGTTGATAATATTGAATGTAAATGCAGCGGCGACTTTACTATTACCTGTACAAGGCGATGACAGTGATGATGATTGAAAGTTATCTTTACACAGTATATTAATTTCTGCTTTAGTTAAAGGGCGGTTGTAAATTCTTACCTCATCCAGGTCGCCGCTGAACCAGTATGGGTATTGCGGATGATCCATTTTACCGAAGAACAGGTCTTCTGTATTGGAGAATATATGTCTGTTTCTGGTGCCTTTTCCCTGCAGGTTACAGTTAACAAATAACTGTGCGGTCGACCCATCATAAACATAGGTGAGTAAATACCATTTCCCGGCTTCAATAAAATTATTGGTGACCGGAGGGGCAAATGGCGCATAAAAAGACTGCCTTTTCATATCCGGTTTTTCAGTGTAGCAATTACTCCCTCCGGTAGCATAATTGTCGTCGAAGGTCAGGAAGTAATTGTTTGGATCGTTGTCTGAATACCCTTTCATAATGATCCTGTTTCCGTGGCAGGTACCCTGGTAATAACCATTTACCCTAACCCAGGCGGAAATGGAAAGTCCTTTTGAAAAGTGAAGCCGGGGATTATCGGGTATTCTGATGTAGTTGGTTTTTCCGTTAAAATGACAGGCTGAATTAGCCTTTCCTTTCCTGTCTGTGGTATATGTTACCCTTACAGAAGCTGGATTAATATTATTGCCGCTTTCATCATTTGCATTATTATTGAAGGGATAATAAGCAACGAGGCCATTATTAAGTGTTGTCTGGCTTCGTAAGACAAACGTGCTAAACAACAATACCACGAGTACGGGTGCAGCTTTTATTACTTGTTTCATCAGCGGATCAATACAAAAGTTCCTTTTTTGAAAATGGCAGGGTCACACGAAGATTTAGCCCTGATCATATAAACAAAGACACCCGGCGGCTGTTCAATCCCCTTAAATTTTCCATTCCAGCAGGAACCAGGGCGGTTGGTAAAGAAAATCAGCTGCCCCCATCTGTTAAATATACTGAACTCAATTTCTGATATATTTCCCCAGTATTTGATTCCGAAGCAGTCATTAAGGCCGTCGCCATTTGGAGTGAATCCTGTGGGAATATCAAAAGAGCCTTTTTGATTGGGGTCCACTTTTACCAAAACACTGTCTGTATTTGTACAGCCATTAAGTCCGGTTCCAGTTACATAATACATTGTTGAAATGGTTGGTGTTGCCACCGGGCTGGCTGCTAAGGGATTGTTTAATGTGGACGAAGGAGTCCATATATAGGTGATTCCGCCGGTTGCAAGTAAATTACTCTGTGGTATGCTGCAGGTGATATCATTAGATCTGCTTGCATTGATGGAGGGAGAGGGCAGCAGTGTTACTGTTGTCTGCAAATCAACTGTATTGTGACAGATTGTATCTGTTATCGAGACAGTATATATGGTGGTTGCAGCAGGCGAAGCGACCGGGTTGTGAACGGCAGGATTATCAAGTGAGATTGCCGGGGTCCATACATATATATCCCCGCCAGAAGCAAATAATTGTGCTGACGACAACTTACAAATCTGAGTTGGCGTGCTAATGGCAAAAGTGCTGGCCGAACGGACGGTTACCAAAACCGAGTCCTTTTGTTCACAACCGAAAGCATTTGTTGCTGTAAGGTAAAACATGGTGGTGACAGGAGGGCTGGCAACAGGTGATAAAATGGACGGATTGTCAACATAGGCAGCAGGCATCCAGGAATACAGGATGCCTCCCACAGTAGTTGCCTGAAGTGTTACGGAATTTCCTGAGCAGACTACTGAAGATGGACCGGCATCAATATTTAAAACTGAAACGGAGATGTTACGGCTGATAGAGTCTTTGCAGCCATTAATATCTGTAACAACGAGCTTTACTGAATAATTCCCCGGCGAGAATGAATGGGATGCATTTTGTGTGGTGGCTGTTCCTCCATCGCCAAAATCCCAGAACCAGTTTGCAACAGGGTTTGTATTTGTATAAGCGAATCCACGGAAATCAAAGTCGGAGCAGTTTACAGCACTGTCCCTGAACCTTACAGAATCGATATTAGGTTTAAAAGGGAGATTATCAATAGGGATAACAAGGCTGTTAAGCAAAATTCCAGCCGCACCGGGAGTTGCTCCCCATGCGTCATTGCTGTAGGCTGTGCAAACTCCGTTGATGCCGCCAGTATTGATATGTGTAACGTTGCCAGGTGTTGCTGCTGCTGATAACCACAAAACTCCGGAGCCTCCGCCACCACCAGGACCAAGCCTTAAAAAACCTGATGCGTTCATATCAGCGCCATTACCTCCTTTTGTCTCAATAGAAATATTGTCCAGGTAGGTAGCCGTCTTGAGCAAAACGGCACCACCACCGCCGCCGCCGCCCATACCTTCATGGCAACCTGAACCACTGCCGACGCATGGTCTGCCGTTATCACCATTTGCGATTATCCTGAAACCGTTTGATTTGATCTTTTCTGCCATCAGGATCACGATACCTCCGCCTTCCCCCCCCCAGGCTTCAAAAGCCTCAAAGTTGTTAGACTGACCAGCACCACCGCCGCCGCCCATAAACACTTTATTTTGCGCATTGCTGTATGTGAGTTGTTTACCACCAACTCCCCTGTTGTCAAATGGCGGAGTGGCGCATGGATTGCCTTCAAAATTATAACCGCCAAAACCACCAGTACCAGCATTGCTGCCGCCACCACCTCCTGAGTTGTGAGAATTACCACCACCTCCGCCATTAGCAAGGGCACCTCTTCCATAAGATTTGGCGGCTGAAATGGCAGCCACTCCTTCTCCTTTTTCAGATGCAAGAGAAGGGTTCACATCGTAAAAATAAGCTGCTTCATTACAGAAGAAAGATGATGGATTTGTCACAGGGTCATTGCCGCCTCTGAACCCTTTGCCGCTTACATTGATATTTGCATTGAGCACTACATCGTTTTGAACATTAAGTACCAATACGCCCCCGGTTTTACCATCCCAGGCCGGGCAGGTCAGTTCTGTGGTGATATTTGCCTGCTGATAATAGGGTACACGGATCAACTGAACTTTTCCATTTGGCAAGTCATACTGCCTCGTCAGTTTGTTCTTTAGTTCAATGATATTTCCACTCTTGGTTTTTACATAATTGATTTCATAATTCCCGGCATTTTTATAATCAGTTATGGTGCCAAATGCGGCGGTGTTGGTGGAGTCTATGACGGCACCCTTCATTTGGATGATCATTACAGTGTCGCCCACATTAAATGTGGTTGCGTCCTCTACCGTGATCTTGTTATCACAAACACTGAGCGACAATACCGGAGTATAGGTGTTGATAGTACCGCTCAAATTGCTGTAAACTGCACAAGTGTCGGCGTTATAATTACAATCTGGCACAGGAGTATTGATAACGGCAGTTCCGGATATTGTACCGTTCCATGCAGGGTTTCCCTGTTTGTTGATCAGGTCGTCAAAAGTATAATAGGCAAGAAGTCCCGGGATGGTGGAAGGAGACGGGAGTGATGTGTTCATGAAGGCCCGGATTTCCGTCTGCGAACGGGCTATATTCCATATCCTTACTTCGTTTACATAACCAAAGTGCTGAAAGGATGACGAGGGAAATGTAGAGCCGTTGGAAATAGTGGTGAGGAGGTTATTATTGATCAGATTACCGGTCCAGGGCACACTGCTCATCAGGAAGCCATTTCGGTAGAATTTCAGGATAGCTCCATCATAGACCATGGCAACATGATAGATCCTGTCGAGAAACGGAGTGCAAATGGGTGGCGTGTTAATATACCCATTGGTAGTGGTTATTTCACAGGTCACTGGCATCAGTGAATAATTCACATTTGCCGCAGAAGTATGTTTCGAAACAAGCTTACCGAAATTGAGGGTTGGGTCAAATGCAGTGCTTCTGTAAAACAGCGCTTCGACTGTTAGCTGGTTACCTGCCACATCCACATCGCCAACCGTTACGCCGGAAGGATAGTTGTCGGTTCGAAGCCAATTTGTACAGGTTACAGTTTGGGCTGCATCGTTTTCGAGGAAGTTGCTTTGTGTTATTACCTGTGATTTTGCAACATTGAAAAACAATGTAAACAATAATGGCAGATATTTTAGCTGTTTGTAAATATTCATGGCAACTTAAAAATTCCGGTATAATTCTGCGGAGTGATTTTCCGTAGTTCCTGTTTTACCGATTCACTCACTTTAAGCCGGCTGATAAAACTATGTATTATCTGTTTGTCCACCTTTTCAGCACCCCTGGTCAGGTCTTTTAGTGCTTCATAGGGATTTGGATATTTTTCTCTTCTTAAGATCGTTTGAATGGCTTCCGCCACCACCGCCCAGTTTTGATCCAGTTCCTTATAAATCTTATCCTCATTTACTATCAGTTTGTCAAGCCCTTTTTCAATTGAACGGAAAGAAATTATCGTATGAGAAAGGGGCACTCCAATATTACGCAAAACCGTTGAGTCGGTCAAATCACGTTGCAGTCTTGACACTGGTAGTTTTGCCGACAGGTGTTCAAAGATGGCATTGGCGAGACCAAGGTTTCCTTCCGCATTTTCAAAGTCAATTGGGTTTACCTTATGAGGCATAGCCGACGAACCTACTTCGCCCTTTTTGGTCTTTTGCCTGAAATACTCCATCGAAACATAGCTCCAGATATCGCGGCAGAGATCAATAAGAATATTGTTGATGCGCTTTATACAATCGAAGTGAGCTGCCAGGTTGTCGTAATGTTCTATCTGTGTGGTAAACTGCTGGCGATTCAGTCCCAGGTGAGCCAGGAATTCATTTCCGAATTTCACCCAGTCTGTTTTGGGAAAAGCCGCATGGTGCGCATTAAAGTTGCCCGTGGCGCCACCGAATTTTCCGGTAAAAGGAATGCCAATGAATTGTTCGATCTGGTTTTGTATCCGCTCTGCAAATACCATTATTTCTTTACCAAGTCGGGTGGGGCTTGCCGGTTGTCCATGCGTATGGGCCAGCATAGGGATGTTCATCCATTTAGATGCCAGTATTTTCAGTTCCGTATTCAGGTTCAGCAAGCCCGGCAGGTATTCGTATTCCACCGCATGCTTCCAGGCCAGCGGGATGGCGGTATTATTGATGTCCTGTGAGGTGAGACCGAAATGTATCCATTCTTTGGCAGCTCCACCATTTGATTTTTCCAGTTCGTTCTTCAAAAAATACTCCACTGCTTTTACATCATGGTTGGTGGTGTACTCAATTTGTTTTATTTCCTGGGCATCTTCGAGGCCGAAATCTTCTTTGAGTTTCAGGAGGTGCTTTTGCGACTTACCCGATAGTTTGAAGAATTTCTTTTTTTCCAGGAAAAGCAGGTATTCGATCTCCACCAGCACCCGGTATTTCATCAGTCCATATTCTGAAAAGAACTCATCTAAATGGTGTACCTGTTTTCTGTAGCGGCCGTCTATTGCTGAAATGGCTGTAAGGCTGGTTAGCTCCATAAAAGGGATTATAGAATGAGTTGATCGGTTACCTTTGCAGCGCAAAAATAACCCAATTGAAGAAGATAAAGACCGGCATTGTCAATTACCTCAATACACGTCCGCTGTTATATGGACTGAAAGAACTTGAAAAAAGCGGTGTCATTGAGTTGGCTGGAAATTATCCTTCCGAAGTAGCCCGAATGCTCAAAAATGGTGAGATAGACCTGGGGCTGATTCCCATCGCGGCAATTCCCGATATGCCGTCGTCCTTTATTATCGGCAATCATTGTATTGGTACAAATGGTGAAATTGCCTCCGTGGCGCTATTCAGCGAGGTGCCTATGCAGGAGATAGAAACGATCTACCTCGACTATCAAAGCCGAACCTCCGTAGAATTGCTCAAATTCCTGATGAAGGAATCCTGGGGAATAAACCCGAAGCTGGTAACGGCAAAAGGAGAGGATTTCAGAAGCGAGATCAAAGGACGTACCGGCGGATTGGTGATAGGCGACAGGGCATTCGAGCAACGCAAACAATCTACTTTTATTTATGACCTGGGGTCTGAATGGCGGGCAATTACCGGCTTACCATTCGTCTTTGCCGCCTGGGTAAGTCTTCAGCCTCTTTCTGCAGAATTTGTAAAAATATTTGATGAGGCCAACCACCGGGGTATGGCCCATATAAATGAAATCGTGGCACAAGAAGCATTCGGCCTGTACGATTTGAATAAATACTACAGGATGCACCTCAGCTATGTATTTGATGAGCCTAAGAAGGAGGCGATGAACAAGCTGATCCAGTACATTTCAACTCCATAAACCGGCAGTACATTTTGAAAATCAGCTACATTTGCCAATCTGAGCACTGTATTTAATATTTTACTTTTATGAAAGTAGTCATCTTCGCAGGGGGATTGGGAACCCGGTTGACGGAAGAGACAGAGGTTAGGCCCAAACCCATGGTAGAAATTGGTGGAAAGCCGATCGTCTGGCATATCATGAAAATTTACAGCCATTATGGCTATAACGACTTCATTATTTGCCTTGGGTATAAAGGATATGTGATTAAGGAGTATTTCACCAATTATTTTCTCCATAACTCCGACATCCGGATCGATCTCTCCGACAACAAAATGGAAATATTGGGAACCCGGTCTGACAATTTCAGGGTTACCATGGTAGATACAGGACCTTATACCAAAACGGCCGGACGGCTGAAACAGGTTCAGAAATACATCGGCAACGAAGAATTTATGCTTACTTACGGGGACGGGCTTAGTGATGTAGATATACCAGCACTGGTAGCCTTTCATAAAGCATCTGGTAAAACTGCCACCGTAACTGCGGTAAGTATATCCTCCCGCTTTGGTGGACTGGAAATAAACGGAAATAATCTTGTTGAAGAATTTCGTGAAAAGGCAAAAGATGAAAGCAAATGGGTAAACGGAGGATTCTTTGTACTCAATCCCTCTGTATTTGATTACTTGCCTGAAAATGCAAACGAAGTAATGTGGGAGGATGAACCATTGGAAAAACTGGCGGCCGACCGGCAACTGGCAGCTTTCAGGCATACAGGCTTCTGGAAGCCGATGGATGCACTGCGGGATAAAATAGAGCTTGAAGAATTATGGAAGTCGAATATGGCAAAATGGAAAAAATGGGAATGACCGGTAAATTGCGTGACTTCTACAAAGGGAAACGGGTTCTTGTAACCGGCCATACCGGCTTTAAAGGATCATGGCTACTTTGCTGGCTGAATAAACTCGGCGCACAGGTAAAAGGGTATGCACTGCCACCTGACACTGACCAGAGCCTGTTTGAAGCCGTGAAGCACTCATTTGCTTTCGAGGATGTACAGGATAATATTTTAAATAAAGAACGGCTGCTTCAGGAAGTGGCATCCTTTCAGCCGGATGTGATCTTTCACATGGCAGCACAGGCATTGGTGAGGCGGTCTTATGAAATTCCTTCTGAAACATTTGCAGTAAACATTACCGGTACAGCCCATTTGCTGGAGGCGGTCATTCATTTGCAGAAGAAATGCACCGTGGTGGTCATTACATCAGATAAAGTGTATGAGAACAAGGAAACACTGCATCTCTACAATGAAGAGGATACATTGGGCGGCTTTGATCCATACAGTGCCAGCAAGGCAGCCACAGAGCTGGTGGTCAATTCATTCAGAAATTCTTTCTTTCCTCGTGATAAATACAGCCTTCATCAGAAAGCAGTGATCAGCGCCCGTGCAGGGAATGTGATTGGTGGCGGCGACAGGAGTAAAGACAGGATCGTTCCGGATATTATCGCAGCACTTTCAGCCGGGCAGGCTATCAGGGTACGGAATCCTGCCGCCATCAGGCCCTGGCAGCATGTGCTGGAACCATTGAGCGGCTATTTATTGCTTGCGTTACTTTCACATACAGATTATCTCAGTTATTCCAGTGCGTATAATTTCGGGCCACTTCCGGAGGATCATCTTTCGGTACAGCAACTGGTGGAAAAAGCTATCAGTGTTTGGGGCGAAGGAGGTTGGGAAACAACCGGTAATAACACAGAGCCGCATGAAGCAGGATTATTACGGCTTGATATATCCAGGGCCAAAAAAGAACTGCACTGGATGCCCCGCCTGAACAGCGAAACAGCTCTGCAATGGACAATGGATTGGTACCGGCAGGAGTATTCCAATGCAGCAGGTTTCACAATAGAACAAATAAATAATTACGAAGAACTGATACAATGAACTTTACGAATTTGACAGATTCACTGTACAATGAATTGCTTCCGGTGGTGGAAAAGAAATGTAGCAAAAAGATCATTCCCGGCGAGCACTACATTCCTGTTACAGGAAAGGTGATCGATCCCAACGACATCTTATCGGCAGTGGATGCAAGTCTTGACGGTTGGTTTACCGCCGGCCGTTATTCAGAAAAATTTGAAAAGAGCCTCGCTGATTTTTTTGGAACAAAATCGGCTTTCCTGGTCAATTCAGGTTCATCGGCCAACCTGCTGGCTTTTTATTCACTTACCTCACCCAAACTTGGAGAAAGAAGAATCATGCCGGGCGATGAGGTTATCACCGTGGCGGCAGGCTTTCCAACAACTATCAATCCAATGATACAATACGGATGTATACCTGTATTTGTAGATGTGGAGATAGCTACAGGTAATATAAAGGCGGAACTGATAGAAGCGGCGGTAACATCTAAGACCAAAGCGATCATGCTGGCACATACACTCGGCAATCCTTTCAACCTCAGTGAGGTGATGCGGGTGGCAGCATTGCACAACCTGTGGGTGATCGAAGATGATTGCGACTCACTCGGTGCAACCTACCAGGGAAAAAAGACCGGTACGTTCGGCGACCTCGCCACATTATCCTTTTATCCTGCCCATCATATCACTACAGGTGAGGGCGGAGCCGTACTGGTAAATAACCGAGACCTGAGGATGATCACCCTGAGTTTTCGTGATTGGGGCAGGGATTGTTATTGTGACCCCGGAAAAGACAACACCTGCCGCAAAAGATTTGACTGGTGCCTGGGTGGATTACCCTGCGGATATGATCACAAGTATATCTATAGCCATATCGGGTTTAACCTGAAGGCTACTGATATGCAGGCTGCCCTTGGTGTAAGCCAGTTGCAGAAGGCCGACCAGTTCGTGGAAAAAAGAAGGGTCAACCACAAAGCACTCTGCAAAAGACTTGAACAGTTTTCAGAACATTTTATTTTACATGAAGCCACACCCGAAAGTAATCCCAGTTGGTTTGGGTTCCTGATCACGGTAAGAAATGAAAGCCCCATAGACAGGAATAAACTGGTACGATACCTGGAAGAAGAGAAGATCGGTACCCGGTTACTGTTTGGCGGTAACCTGCTAAAGCAACCGGCCTATAGCAACCTGCCTCACAGGCTTGCCGGCTCGCTGGAGAATACGGATACAATAATGAACAGGTCATTCTGGCTCGGTGTATGGCCAGGCCTGAATGACGATCATTATGATTATATCACCGGTAAGATCGCATCATATATAGAAAAAGTATGAGCAGGAAGGTGATCATAGATGCAGATATCAATAATGTGCTGGGTGCAGAATTGCCCTGGGAATATTTTTATGGAAAGACCGTGGTCATTACCGGTGCAAACGGGTTTCTTCCGGCTTACATGCTTCGTACGTTGTATGCACTTAATGCACAGCAACCATCAGCCAAAATAAAAATTGTGGCGATCGTACGGAATAGGGACAGATTCCTGAAACAATTTAACGACATACCCGGCATTGGAGAAGTTGAGCTGGTGATACAGGATATCAGCGATCCATTGCGGTACGAAGGTCCAGCCGATATTATCATCCATGCTGCCAGCCAGGCAAGTCCTAAGTTCTATGGTACAGATCCGGTAGGCACATTAGCTGCAAACACAATAGGTACTTACAATCTTTTAAAGTTTGCTGTATCAAAGAAAGTTTCCCGGTTTCTCTATTTCAGCAGCAGTGAAGTGTATGGTTCGGTAAGCAACCAGGAGGCAATAGCGGAGCAACATTACGGCACTGTTGATCCATTGCACGTTCGCTCCTGCTATGCAGAAAGTAAAAGGATGGGTGAAACCATGTGTATTTCTTTTTCCGCTCAATATTCACTACCGGTGGTTATTGTGCGGCCATTTCATACCTATGGACCCGGCCTGGATCTGGCAGATGGGCGAGTTTTTTCAGACTTTGTTTCAAATGTGGTTCACGGCAAGGACATTGCCATCAACAGCGATGGATCGGCTGTACGCAGTTTCTGTTATCTTTCTGATGCGGCACAGGCTTTTTTCACGGTATTATTAAAAGGAGAACCTGGTAACGCCTACAATGTGGGCAATCCGGTCCAATCCGTTTCCATCCGGCAACTGGCAAAAGAAGTGGTATCCATTTACCCGGAAAAAGGGATCAGGGCAAACTTTGCAGCTCCGCCGGCAACAGGATATATCTCCAGTGCATTCAATAAATTGATACCGGATATTTCAAAACTGGAAGCGTTAGGCTGGCAGCCGGCAACCACGATCCGGGAAGGATTCAAGCGGACCATTGATAGTTTTATAAGCGTATAAAGATGAGTAAAGAGCGAGACCAGTATATACAGGGAATAATTTCTAAACAGGTGTATATCGACCACATGTTCGGGATGCATAGCACACTCTTCGCCTACCCGGCAATAATTGCGGAAACCGATATCAGTGAAATAACTATCCGGGAAGATGGGGTGGTATTTACAACCGAACCGGAAGGGATAAAACTTTTCTGTACAAAGCCGGACAAAAGAACGGCCCCGTTTGAGATAATGAACTTCGGAAAGTATGAAGCGGGCGATGCCGACATGTTGCTATCACTGATAAGTGACGATGATACTGTATTTGATATCGGGGCAAACATCGGCTGGTATTCCATACTCATGACAAAAAAGAAACAGGGAGTGCAGGTTTATTCGTTTGAACCGGTGCCGGCAACCTTTTCAGCACTTGAAAAGAATCTTTTACTGAACAATACAGACCGGGTGACAGCTTTTAACCATGGGTTTTCCAATACTGATACCATACTTTCATTTTACAGTTCAGCGGACACATCGGTAAGCAGTTCTGCTGTAAACATAACCGGTGAAGAAAACCCGGTAATGACACAATGCACGGTAAAGCGGCTTGATGACTTTTGCAGCGAGAACAGTATCTTTCCTGATGTGATAAAATGTGATGTGGAAGGAGCAGAGCTACTCGTTTTCCAGGGAGGTATAAATATGATAGCGGAAAAGAAGCCGGCCATTTTTACAGAAATGCTCCGCAAGTGGGCAGCCAAATTTGACTACCATCCAAACGATGTCATTGCATTACTGGGAATTGCGGGTTACAGTTGTTTTGTGAATGACGGACCCGGAAAATTGAAACGAATTGATACTCTAACGGATGAGACAGTAGAAACAAACTTCTGTTTCCTTCATCCAGGAAAACATGAAGCATTAATCAATACGCATGCAAGCTAAACTGACTTCAGGGCAAATAGCATTGGCGGCCGCTAAAAGGATCGTTACACTGGCCTATGAAAAGAAGGCATCGCATATCGGGGGTGCCTTATCAGTTAAGGACATACTGGCCGTATTGTATGCCGACATACTCCGGTATGACCCTGCCGTTCCCGGCAGCCCCGGCCGTGATCGTCTTTTTTACAGTAAGGGTCATGCATGTATGGCATTGTATGCGGTGTTGTGTGAAACTGGTTTCTTTAATGAAGACATGCTGAATACTTTTACCGCTGACGGCAGTTATTTCACCTCACATGTCAATCATAAGGTTCCCGGCATTGAGCTTTCAACAGGAAGCCTTGGACATGCATTTGGTGTGGCATGCGGGGTGGCGCTGGCTGCCAATCGAAAACACCAGTCCCATCGTGTGTATGTGATACTCAGCGATGGCGAACTGGATGAAGGATCAAACTGGGAAGCCTTTCTTTTTGCAGCACATCACCGGTTGAGCAATATGGTTGTGATCATAGATTATAATAAAGTGCAAAGCTTTGGAACAGTCAACGAAGTGATGGGACTGGAACCCCTGGCAGATAAGCTCCGGAGTTTTGGATGGGATACCACTGAAATTGACGGGCACGATCACGAGGCGCTTCGCAAAACCTTTGCCAGCGCAGCGGAGAGTCAAAAACCAGTGGCCGTCATTGCACATACTATAAAAGGTAAGGGAGTATCTTTTATGGAGGGCAAATTAGAATGGCATTACAAGTCACCATCATCTGCACAATGGCAGGAAGCGCTTGCTTCGTTAGAACAAAATAACGTATGAGAACAGCATTTATAGATCAGCTCATCAAAGAAGCAACGGAAAATGAATCCATCTTTCTGCTGGTAGGAGATCTTGGATATTCCGTAGTTGAACCTTTTGCTGAAAAATTTCCTGACCGCTTTCTGAATGCAGGCATAGCCGAACAGAATATGACCGGGGTGGCCGCAGGGCTAGCCATGGAGGGATATAATGTGTTCACTTATTCAATAGGGAATTTCCCGACCCTGCGGTGCATGGAGCAGATACGCTATGATGTATGTTATCACAACCTGAGTGTAAAGATCGTTGCAGTAGGCGGCGGTTATGCATACGGTCCGCTGGGAGTGTCACATCATACCACAGAAGATATCGGAATGTTGCGGACGATTCCTAACCTGACGGTTTGTGCACCCGGCGACCCGGTGGAAACCAGGATGGTCACTTCTTTTCTTTGTAACCATAGTGGACCTGGCTACCTGCGGCTGGGCAAGGCGGGAGAGAAAATTATTCATGATGGGCCTTTGCAGGAAACAGGAAACCATTTCCCCAAAATAACCGAAGGCAAAGAAACGGTTGTGCTTACAACCGGTGGAATGCTTGAAACAGCCACGGCATACGTAAGGGCAAACAACCTGCCATGGGGCATTTACAGTGTTCCTTTTATAAAGCCCATGAATGAGGAGGCACTTTTACGAATAGGCGGAGCTTATGCAAAGGTCATTACACTGGAGGAACACCAGGCAAGCGCCGGTTTTGGTTCGGCGATCCTGGAGGGGTTTAATAACCTCGTAACTGCCGGAAAGCTGACCCGTTTTCCAGACGTAAAAAGAATAGCCATACCTGATATGTTTGTAGGGTATGCGGGAACACAGGATTATATCCGAAAACAGGTGGGGTTACATTTATGAGTATAAAAAAAACTGGCATTATACTTTCTGTTTGTATTCCCACCTACAACAGGGAAAAGTATCTCGACATCTGCCTGGGCCAGTTTTGCAAAGCGGTGGCAGCGTACCCTGGCAAAATAGAATTGATAGTAAGTGATAATTGTTCGTCAGACGGAACAGCAGGCGTTGTAGAAAAATACCAGGCTGAGGGTCACCCCATACAATTTATCAGGAATCCGGAGAATATCGGTGCAGACAGGAATATAACCGGTTGCCTGTCCCACTGTTCGGGAGAATATACCTGGGTCTTTGGAGATGACGACCTGTTGCTTGATGGGAAACTGCCGGTGATTATGAGCCTTCTTGAAAGCGGCAGGATATTTTCTTTTTTGTACCTCGGCAATTATTGGTTTGGGAGCGAATATTTCACCGGTTTGCCGGGTGATGATAAGGTCTCTAAGCCTGTCATTTACGACGATAAGAAAGCCTTCTTTAAGCGGGTAAATATCTGGACTACATTTCTGAGCGCAGGGATTATTCATAAAAGTGCTTTTGAAAAAATCGATACCAGGGAATTTGCCGGCTCCAACCTGAATCACCTTCAGTGGGTACTGAATGCTGTTTTTTCCGGCGGACCATGTGTATATGTAGAGGGGTATATCATTGCCTGCAAGGGAGATAATACAGGAGGGTATAGCCTGTTTGAAACATTTGGGACTAACCTCAATAATATACTATCGACAATGGAGAAAAAGGGATTATTGCCTGAATGGGTAAGCAAAACATTCAACTATCATATTATTAAAGATTTCATGCCTCTCTACTGTATCAGGTACAGGCAAGGCAGGTTAAAAGGATTTAAAAATGAACCCTCGCCATTTCCGCCGTTGAAGAAATTATACAAAAAACACCTTGTATATTGGTTGATACTTTTTCCGGTACTCACCTTGCCGGTTTTTCTTGCAAAAAAGTACTATTTTGGTTTGAAGAAAATTAAACTGATATGATTGATGAATAAGTTCGAATGGATATGGAAACGCAGAAGATTTAAAGGCATAGGAAAAGGAGCCACGATCGTTTTCCCTTTTTATGTAAAAAACCCGCAATACATATCAATCGGAAAAAATTTCAGTTGTTTGTGGAACACACGGATAGAGGCATGGGATCAATATTATGAACAGCAGTTTTCTCCTGAAATAATTATTGGGGATAATGTAAGCATGAATTCGGATGTGCATATCGGCTGCGTTGACAAGGTGGTTATCGGAAACAATGTTTTGATGGCCAGCCGTATCTACATCAATGATCATTCGCATGGAGAAATTTCAACAGAAGCACTCAGTCTTCCGCCGGTAAAAAGACCCCTTGTGTCGAAAGGGCCGGTGATCATTGAGGATAATGTATGGATAGGCGAAGGAGTGGCGATCTTCCCGGGAGTGACTATCGGTAAAAACAGTATTATCGGTGCAAACGCCGTCGTGACAAAAAGTTTTCCTGAAAACTCTGTAGTAGCAGGTGTTCCGGCTAAACTTATTAAAACCTTATAGGGAATAATGAGAAATGCTGCTTTTACGATAGTGGCCCGCAATTACCTGGCCTTTGCCTGTACACTGGCAGATTCATTCAAATCATCTGGATCAGCCGGGGATTTTTTCATTTATGTAATCGACGGGCTCGATGATCTGCCTGAAGAAATAAAGAAAGTATACCCGCTGAGGGAAATCAATGCCAAAATAGTTCCGGATATCAGGAGTATGAGCTTCAGGTACAATGTTACAGAGTTCAGTACAGCCGTAAAGCCATTTGTCTTTCATCACTTATTTGAAGAAGAAGAGTATGACAAGTGTATCTATTTTGATCCTGATATGTACCTGTATCAGCCGGCGGATAGTATTTTTCAATGGCTTGATGATAAATCCTGCATACTCACACCTCATGTCATAACACCGCAGGTCGAGTTTACCGGCAATATGCCAGATACCGAGTTTTTGTATGCAGGAATATACAACCTTGGCTTTATAGCACTTCGCAAAGGGGGAATAGCCGGCCATCTTTTATTGTGGTGGATGAATCGCTTACGACATTTGTGTTATGGCGAACGACTGGAGGCGCTTCATGTGGATCAGAAGTGGATGGACTTTGCGCCAGCTTTCTTCGGAGAGGATGTTCTTTCATCCAGGCATCCGGGTTGCAACATCGCCTACTGGAATATTCATGAGCGGCTTTTGACAGAACAGGATGGTACTTTGTTTGCCTCATCCATCGATAGTGCTGACGAAAAGTTTCCTGTTATATTTCTTCACCTCTCTGGCGTTAATCCTTTGGATATTTATCATAACAAGCAATGCAAGACGCTTGATATCTCAAAATACCCTGTTTGGGAAAAGCACATTGCCAAATATGCTGCTGAAGTATTAGCGCATCAGCATGAAAAGCTGATAAAGACCAGGTATGGATATGCAGCTTTTCCAAATGGCGACCCCATTCTTTCTATACACCGGAGGCTTTACAGACGACTGACAGAGCTGGGGCTTACTGAACAACTTTCAGACCCGTATGACACAAAAAGCGGCAGTTACTACAGCAAACTCAAGCGGTACAAACTACTGGTTACTGCCACGCCGGCAGGGGATGTAAAGGAGAATACAAACCCGGGAAATACCGGAAATCTGAAAAAGATGATTTTCCTTCTGAGGTTGGTGAAAAGGCTGATGGGTATTAGAAAATACCAGGTATTTATGAAGTTTCTGCAAAAGATTATGGCAGCAGAAAACCACCTTTTCCTTCTTCGTGAGTATGAGGATGAACTGGTGGATTATTATTCAAAAAAATATTTGACCTGAGTGCAAAGGCATTTAATATGGTTGTTGCTGTTAATTGCTGGATACTGAGAAACAAGGAGCTTGATGGCATTGGCTATTTTACAGTCAATGTGCTCAGCAGGATGATCCGTAATCACCCTGATGTTCATTTTAAATTGCTTTGCGATAAGAATTTTGAGGAGGGACAGTTCGCAGCTCCAAATGTTACTATACATAAGATATTTCCTCCGTATCGTCATCCTGTCCTTTATTTTTTGTACCTGGAAGTGGTGTTGACTTTCTTTTTGCGAAAGCATAAGCCCGATATACTTCTTTCGCCAGACGGTATGCTGAGCCTTTTATCCGGAACGAAACAGTTGCCGGTCATTCATGATATTAATTTTGTGCACCGGCCTGAAGATCTTCCATTTCGTAACAGGCTATACTACCGTATATTTTTCAAACGATTTGCCAGGAAGGCAAAAAGGATCGCAACGGTTTCAGATTACAGCCGAAAAGATATTGCTGCGGTTTACAAGGTTCCTGATACTAAGATTGATGTTGTTTATTGCGGGGTAAGTGAACATTTTAAACCATTAACCGGCGATATGGTCCGGCAGGTGCGGGAAAAGTGGACAAACGGGAAACCTTATTTTTTCTTTGTCGGATCAATGCATCCCCGTAAAAATATAGGACGGCTGATCGAAGCGTTTATTCAGTTTAAGGAAAAATCCGGAACTGAACATATACTGGTGCTTGCAGGAAAAATACTGTGGGACTCACCGGACATCAAAAAAGTAATGAAGGATAATCCTTTTGCAAAAGATATTGTTTTTACCGGCTATGTAAACGACGAGGATGTTTCAGCCTTACTCGGTGCCAGCTTTGCCCTCGCATTCGTACCGCTGTTCGAAGGTTTTGGCATTCCTTTAATAGAAGCAATGCACTGCAAGGTACCAGTTATTTGCTCCGATCGTACCTCACTGCCTGAAGTTGCAGGTGATGCTGCTATATTGGTGGACCCGGAAAACACAGCCTCTGTCAGCGATGCAATGGTGAGGCTTGTAAATGAACCGGCGTTGCGGCAATCACTGATTGAAAAAGGAGAATTGCGAAAGGAACTATTCACCTGGGAGAAAACTGAAGCTAAACTATGGCTGAGTATACAAAAAGTATTGGGTGCTGGTCAGTAAAATAATTGTCACAAGTATTGCTCCACCCGCTTTGCGATATTTCCCCAGTGATAAGTGTCGTAAAATAATTGGGGTGTTGGTTGGTTCATTGAGCTGCAGGATACGATGGCCCTGACAAAGCCTTCCCAGTCATTGTCAGAAACCACAGTTAACTTATTTCCGCAGGATTGTTTCTCCACACCCGCAGCGCCACTTTTTGTAGAAACAGAGCTTGTACCATTGGCTATTGCTTCAATGAGTTTGGTTTTGACACCGCCACCCCGCACTACAGGATTTATGAAAATATCAGCTGCCTTGAAATAGGATTCAATGTCAGGAACAAAGCCCGCATAGATTATGTTGACATTTTTGTATTCACGCAAATCATTCATCGTTGCAGGTAATTCTTTTCCGCAAATAAGTATTTTATAGTTGCTCATTTGCCGGTTCAGGAGCGGGTTGATATTTTTCAATATGTATTCAACAGCATCAAGGTTTGGTTGATAGCTTAGTAACCCGTTAAACAAGAGCAGTGTGGTATCCTCTGCAATTTGAAGTTCGTTGCATATTTTCTGTTTACAGGGCAGTTTATCTGCAGGTGAGGCCTCATTGGGTACACCAAAAGGAACGTTGATGCATTTTTCCGGGGCTATTTTCCATTGATCAATGGCGAAACTCCTTTCTTCCGGTGCAATAAAGAAGATAAGATCCGCTTTGCGGAAACACCATCTTTCATAATATTTTAATAAGGGCCACCACCATTTACCCAATGACCTGAACCGCTGGTGTTCGATATTATGTGTATGGATAATCGTTTTGATGCCTGTTCTTCTTCTTACCCGGAAAGCCAGCCAGGCATAATAGGGATGCTCCCAGATGATGGAAGTGGCTTTAATTGCGCTGAGATGATCACTTATAACTGAGGTCAGCCGAAAGTCATAGTACTTCGATTTGCCTTTCTTTAAAAAAGGAACCAGGTTATATTCCCGGGCAAGTGTTTTGTCATTTTCTTCAACCGTTATCACATCAAGTGAGGTAATCCTTCCCAGGTATTGCAGGAATTGGGCTATTGACTTCTGACCTCCTGAATAATACGGGAGATAGGAGTAGGGCATAATGTCAACCACTCTCTTCATTTCTAAGCCATTTTCTTTTAGCTGTTCTTTTTTGAAGCCTTCCAGAAATGCATGAATAGTCCGCCCAAGAATGCAATAGCCGTAAGAATAGATGCCAGGAACATCATTTTCTTTCCTTTCGATACAGACTCGGGTTCAAAGACAAACCTGATGGTGTGTTTGCCTGAAGGCAACTGTAATCCTCTTAAAATATAATTGGTATTGTAATAGGGGGTCAGTTTACCGTCAACATAAGCGTTCCATCCTTTTGGATAATATATTTCGCTGAAGACAGCAAACTGAGGACCATTGCAATTGGCTTCATATTCAATAACATCGTTATCAAATTTCATCATTTTTACTGAGGATGAAGAGTCCCTGGTGGGTTGACCTATGGCGGCTGCATCTGATTTTAGCAAGATGGCCGTGTCTTTGAGATTGATCCGGCCAAGCTGGTTAAGCATGGCGGCCTGGTCTTCTGCAAATATCACTTTACTTACAAGCCAGCAATTTCCGTATACATCGGGGTTCTTTATGATGGCGGGTCTGTTATTCTGCTGGTCAGGCACAATGATGTATCTCGTGTTCAGCATGTTCAGCACCTGCGGATTCGGTCTTGATGATAAATACAATTCAATTATGTCCTGGTAGATACGGAGTTTGGCTGGATGATACCCTCCAACAGATTTGAAGAAATAGGAGGTACGTGATTCGCTGAAAGTTCCCCCGGATGGAGTGCCCACCAGGTTAAGTACCCGGAAATTCGGATCCTTATCCTGCAGTATCTCGTTTTCGATGGCATTGGGAGCAAAGTTTGAACTTACATACTCATCGGGCGAAACATAAGCATCTTCACTAAGGTATTTTTTGCTTACTACGGTGATCTCCAATGTGCTCATCACCAGCAACATTATACTCACGACTGTGCGGCTTAGTTTATTCTTTGCATAGGCCCAGAGGCATCCGATTACCAGTAAGGCAAAGCCAAGGGTTCGCAGAATTCCAATGCCAAAAAGTTCTCTTCTTTCTGTTTTCAATCCGGATACAATGAGCCTTCCGATATCACTTGATTTTGTCTGTGGGTCTGTATAGCCTTCTATAATTTCTTTGTCGATCGACGAACTGTAGCCCATGGATAAATACATCAGCCCGAGTAAGGCAAAAAGTCCTCCGGCGGCATAAAGTATCTTTTTGAGATTTGCATTGATAAACTCACGGCTCTTTTCTTCAAAGATCAGTTTCTGAAGACTTAAGGCTGCTATTACACCTACACAGAATTGTGGAATGAATTGGGCAAAGGAAGGTGCTCTGAATTTATTATACAGCGGTACATTATCAAAGAAGAAGTAATTGAAACCGGCGAAATTCTTACCCCAGGATAAAAGCACGCCCAAAACAGTAGCTGTCAATAAACTCCATCTCAGGTGCGACTTTACCAATACAAATCCGAGCAATCCAATTATGCAGATGATTACACCAAGATAAGCCGGCCCTGCAGTATAGGGTAAGCCGCCCCAGTACTTTGGCATATTGGCGGAAAGCTCTTGCGCACTTGCCTCATTAATTCCTTTTTTGATCAGTTTTTTGCTGACAGCAGATTCTTCTGATAATTTCTGTTTACTGTCACCACCCATACCGCCTGGCATAAGTAGTGTTGTAACTTCAGGCTTTGAAAGACTGTACTCAAATGCATAAGACTTATCCAGCCCGGTGGTATTTACATTTTTTACCGTATCGCCTTCAATGCTGACGTTCTTTCCACCTCTCATAGTGTATTTTGCATATTCAGAGGTGGTTTTGAGTATGAGAGAGTTTGCAGCCACACCAATTATAGCAGAGACCGCCACCAGGGGAGCCACAATTCCAATATGACGCCAGTCTTTTTCTTTTATCCATTTGATTAAGTATCCTGCAGAAATGAACAGGATAATGATAAAGACATAATAAGTAACCTGCAGGTGGTTTACACCTATTTGTATATTGGCTCCGAGAGTAGCTAAGGCAAGCCCCAGCCAGTAGTTCTTTTCATAGATACTTATCAGACCGGCTATAAGGAGAGGGGCAAAAGCCGTGGCCATCATTTGCGTTTCATGACCTGCAGCTATTAATCCCGGGTTATAAGTGGAGTAAGCATAAGCGAGTGCAGAGATCATCCCGACAAGGGGATTTACTTTAAACACCATACATAGTATGTAAAAACAAAGGCTTGCCATGAAGAAAAAATTCATGGGCTTTGGTAAACCCAATCCGAATATCTTCACCATATCAGGTAATACAGTTTTACCTTCCATCGCCACCTGGTAATTCGGCATCCCGCTGAACAGATTCGGATTCCATAATGGGAAATGACCGGTTCGTTCCTTGTACTCAAAAGAATTTTGCGCCATACCCTTCCAGCCGATAGTATCATGCTGGTTCAGCACATTGCCATCCAGTACGGGTTTGCAAAACAGTGCCGCC
>JAEUVM010000589.1 GCA_016787125.1 Chitinophagaceae bacterium
TCCACAGGCCGCCTCCTGGTGTTCCGGCAAATAAAGTGTTTACATCAGTGGGATGAAAGGCCACACAATTGACCCGGCCAAGATAATTCTGTGCAGGGGCTGAAATAGCAAAAGGCCCGATAGGATTCCAGTCGCCATTCAACCTCGCCAAGGAGGGAAACTGCTGGTTGCTCAGCCCCACATGCCGGAGGGCTTCCATATTACGGGCAGTGATATTGCCCACTTTTCCATCTGTATCAAGGTGTCGGCCGGCATACCATTTCCAGCGCTCCCATTGTTTGCGGCCACGGGCGCCGGGGTTTTCCCGGAAAAATTGGTCAACCCGGGCGGATACATCTGAAAACGTGGCACTTTCCGGCGCAGCACGGATCACATCCGTATAATCCTGTGCCTGTGCCCGGGTAGTTGCTGCCAGGCCAAGCAGGATGAATACAACGATCCCTGCAAATGGATATTTGATATACTGCGATATCATTTCCGGAAAGTCTTTTTGAGTTGATCAAAAGCCTCCCGGCAGCAGCCAGCCACCTGAGTGGTAATAATGGTTTGCTGCCAGAAGATACCCGGCTTACTTCTCTGAAATCTTTTCTTCCAGTTTCTTCAGCCTGCTTTCCAGCGATGTGTTTTCCTTCTTCAGTTGTATGATGTAAAGTGTAAGTTCTTCAACTTTCTCCACCAGCTTACGGTTCATTTCGCCCAGCTGAATTCCATTCTCCGCTGTTACTTCTGCAGCAGAAGGAATATTCGGCAGGTGTTTGTTTTCGCGGATGCTTTTTTCGAGGTCTTCGATCGGCATCAATTTGTATCCTTCATCAAACACATAATCGGGCCAGCTGGTGCTGAGCTGTACTTTCACTTCTTCAGCAATTATTTTACCGTCAACACTTAATGAATATCCGGTAGCGATTACAGCTGAGTTTCCACCGATCAGCTGTGCGCCGTTTACATGGAATTTTGCATTGGGAGTGTATGTTCCTACGCCGGTATTGCCCCAGGAAGGCTGGAATACGAGGTAGTTATTAGCACCGCTGTTGCTCCACATTACCAGCGAGGTATCGGTGGGGAAGATGGCCCCGCCAAATGCCGCTTCATTGGAAGTATAAAAGTTTACACCGGTTCCGCCGAAGTTGACGGTTCTGCCATAACTGGAGCCGTTATATCCTACACCCATACGGCCATCATCCCGCATACGGAGCAGCGTGTCGCCTACACTATTGCGAAGCAGGAATGTATTGGTGGAGGAAGTGGTACCTGCACCGAGTACATCCAGCCGTCCTATAGGTACTCCCGGACCTGAAAACCCACCAAGCCCCACA
>JAEUVM010000630.1 GCA_016787125.1 Chitinophagaceae bacterium
AAAGGGTATATAAGTTTCAGGTGAACTTATATACCCTTTATACTTTATTTACTTAATACTTATTACCTAAAACTTACAACTCCTCACTTATTCATCATCTGCTTGGCCTCAATACTGAGGGTGGCATGTGGTACTGCACGAAGCCGGGCCTTGTCGATCAGCTTACCGGTAACCCGGCAGATGCCGTAGGTTTTGTTTTCAATCCGCATCATGGCTTTTTCCAGGTGATCGATGAAAGTGATCTGGCGGCTGGCCATCTGGCTCAGTTGCTCCCTTTCCATACTTACACTGCCATCTTCCATGGTCATGTAGCGGGCTTCATCCATATCACCGCCTTCGTCTTTACGGGTGATGAGGCCCTGCAGGTAGTTCAGTTCTTTTTTAGCAGCATCCAGTTTTTTCTGGATGATCTCACGGAATTCGGCCAGGTCAGCATCGGAATAACGCATGGTAGGTCCGTTGCTGGCATAGGAAGCAGCAGATGCATCGAGTACTGATTTGGTAAACTCAGGCTCATATTTTACAGAACTCTTGGTCGTTGTTTTCGGTATTACCACTTTGGAGGGCTTCGGAGGCTCTTTCTTTATCACAGGTTGTACTTTGGGTTTTATTGATACAAGGGATTTAGGATCTACCTGGCCGGGTTTCAACGGTTTAGCCGGCGCTTCGGTTTTGGTCACCGGGGCTTCCACTTTTACAGGTTTAGGAGCCGGCTTCTGTACTGCTTTTGGAGCAGGCTTGGCCACCGCTTTAACGGCAGGCTTAGGAGCCGGTTTGGCAGCTTTGGCTGCAGGCTTGGCCACAGGTTTAGGGGCCGGTTTTTTAGCAACGGGCTTTGCCGGCTTTTTAGGAGCCGGTTTGGCAGGTTTTGCGGGTGTTTTTTTCACAGTTTTCTTTGCGGCCGGTTTTTTAGCGGCAGCTTTGGGGGCGGGTTTGGCGGCCTTTTTAGGGGCTGGTTTCTTCTTGATAGCCATAGTGTTACCCTTTTTTTAAAACAATCACATTTAGCGAAACATCGTTAATATCTATCCCGGTTACGCCCGGAACAGCGGCCTGCAAAGCTGGATCAAAATCGAGTTTGTCGGCCAGAATTTCGGCGCAAATATAGTCTTTATACTGTGCCAGCGAATCTTTTAGTATGCCATCAGCAGATACGGTCACCTCCACCCTGTCGGTAAGCTCAAAACCGCTGTCTTTCCGGATCTTCTGCACCCTGTTCACAAACTCACGGGCATTGCCTTCAGCTTCCAGTTCCGGCGTTACCGTTATATCCAGCGCCACAGTCAGGGTGCCTTTATTGGCCACCGTCCACCCGGGAATATCCTCACTGCTTATCTCTGCTTCAGCAAGTTGTAATATTACAGGTTCGCCTTCAACTGACAAATTATATTGCCCCTCTTTTTCCAACAGGGCAATATCTTCCTGGCTAAAGGCTGCCAATGCGGCTGATACGGCCTTCATTTTTGCACCCAGTTTTTTACCCAGTGCCACAAAATTGGGCTTGATCTTCTTACGGATAAAAGTATTGTCGGGGTCCAGGTATTCGATCTCCTTTACATTCACTTCGGCCTTTAACAGGTCTTCCACCTTTCCAAGCTGCTCTTTCATCGCCGGGTTCAGCACGGGTATCAGCACTTTCTGCAGTGGCTGGCGTACTTTGATGTTTACCTTTTTGCGCAGCGATAATACAAGCGATGAAGCATCCTGTGCCAGTTGCATCCGCTCTTCCAGTCTTTCATCAATAACACTTTCATCAGCCACCGGGTAATCAGCATGATGCACAGAAGCAGCGCTGAAGCGGCCCGTTACAGCGTTGAGGTTGCGGAACAGGGTATCGCTGAAGAAGGGAGAAACCGGGGCCACCAGGCGTGACAGGGTTTCCAGGCATTCATACAACGTCTGGTAGGCACAGATCTTATCCTGTTCATATTCCCCCTTCCAGAACCGGCGGCGGCAAAGGCGCACATACCAGTTGCTCAGGTGTTCATCCACAAAATCTTCTATCACCCTGCCCGCCTGTGTGGGTTCATAATCGTCCATGAAGGCAGTGGCCTTTTTTATCACCGTATTCAATGATGATAAGATCCAGCGGTCTATCTCCGGTCTTTCTTTTACCGGTATATATGCTTCCTTGAATGCAAATCCATCCACATTGGCATACAGGGCAAAGAACTGGTAGGTATTATATAAAGTACCAAAGAACTTGCGCTGCACTTCTTTGATACCTTCTATGTCAAACTTCAGGTTATCCCACGGTGATGCATTGGTGATGAGGTACCAGCGGGTGGCATCAGCGCCGTATTTTTCAATAGTATCAAAAGGATCCACCACGTTGCCGAGGCGCTTACTCATTTTATTACC
>JAEUVM010000673.1 GCA_016787125.1 Chitinophagaceae bacterium
GGTGGGCAGGTCTGACTGCAGTTCTTCCTGCATATCAAATATCCACTTGATCACTTCCTGGTTGGCGAGGCCGTGAAGGGGGCCTGCGAGGCCATTCATCCCTGCGGCATAGCTGAGATAGGGATCGCTGAGGGCCGAACCTACGAGGTGTGTGGCGTGGGCAGATACGTTGCCGCCTTCATGGTCGGCGTGGATGGTCATGTAAAGACGCATCAGTTCCTTGAAGCTTTCATCTTCATAGCCCATCATGTGGGCGAAGTTGCCGGCCCAGTCGAGCAGTCCGTTGGGCTGTATATGTTCACCAAATTTGTATTTACGCCTGTAGATATATGCGGCCACACGGGGCAGGCGGGCGATGAGGTCCATGCTATCATCGAACACGGCTTCCCAGTAATCTTTTTTATTGAGTCCGGCTGCATATTTTTTGGCAAACTGGCTTTCTGTTTGCAGGGCCATCACACCGGTTACGAATTGCGTCATCGGGTGTGTGTTCAGCGGAAGCGCTTCGATGGTATTGAATACATGTGTGGGTACGTGGCTGCGGCGCTGCCATACGGAGCTGATATGGTGCACATCATCATCTGAAGGCAGTTCGCCTACCAGCATGAGGTAAAAGAGGCCTTCGGGCAGTGGTTCGGAGCCACCATTCACCTTTGGCAGTTTTTCACGGAGCTGCGGTATGGAATAGCCACGGAAGCGGATCCCTTCCTGGGCATCGAGCAGCGATGTTTCGCTGACAAGGCCGGTAATGCCCCGCATACCCTGGTACACCTGTGAGAGCTGCACCTCCCCGATCACTTTGTTTCCGTGCTCTTTCAGCAACGCTTTGATCTCAGCACCGGTGGCATCTGCTTTCGCTTTAAACCTGTCTTTTACGATACCCATATACTTATTTATTTGGGAGAAATGATGATTGTTTTTGAGCCCTCAAAATTAGGCAAACCACGGTGGTGTAACAATTATTGCGAGAGAAAGTTGCGAGTTTTGAGTTATGAGTTTCGAGTGGCGGACTTAGTGCGGGGAGCCATTACCCATGGCCATGAGCTATAAGCTATGAGCTATGAGGTAAGAGTTATGAGCCATGAGGTATTACGGGTGTTTTGTCAAAGTTTGACATCTTTGGCCTTGACTTTTACCACCTTCCCGTTTTCGGAGAATACCAGGAAGGAGTTTTCACGTATTTTACTTTCAACGAGCCTCCTTAGGGCGAGTTTAGTGCCCTCAAGTATCTTCTTTTTAATATCCTCCGTGTCCAGTTTCTCCTTCATGTTGTAACAATATCCATTTCTGGTGGTTATAAATAACAGGTCTCTCCTTTCCCATTCCTTCAGCGATCAGATCCTGCACGGCACCTGAATTGTCTATCATCAGCCAATAGTCGACTGTGTTCCTGTACAAAGTAAAGAAATTTTTCAATCCGGCATGATACCTTCTGATGATCGTTTCGGTGGTTATATTATGCCCTCCTGCTGCCACCCGTTGCTTTACCCGCTCAATTGCCAATGAGACATTATTAAGCCAAAAAAAGGTAAGGCACACCTGGTACCCCTTTCGCTGCGCTGACCTGCACAGCGACACAAAACTTCTTGAAGCCAGGGTTGTTTCAAACGCAAAACTCTGATTATGACTTATGAGGTCACTGATTCTATTGAGCATAATTCTGCCGGCCTCTATTGCCACATTTTCCGGTTGAAATGGAGAAAGCCCTCTCGCAATTTCATCGGCATTGACAAACTCTTTGATATGGAGAAGTTCTGGTAATACAGTAAAGGAGGCAGTTGTTTTACCTGCACCATTACAACCTCCT
>JAEUVM010000686.1 GCA_016787125.1 Chitinophagaceae bacterium
CTGCCTCTGTACCATCCCAGTCAAATTCTAAAAAGACCTTTCCATTGAGGGAGGCTTTTTGCTTCTTGCCCTTACCGGTTTGTATCTCGCTTATCAAAACGGAATGTTTGTTACGCATTGTATCACGCCGGATATGTTTTACCGGGTCAATGAATACGGAGTTAGACAATGTTTCGCTGTCGAGCAGTTGAATATCTTTCTGCTGCACCAGGGCGGCAAGCTGTGTGTAAAGGTGATTTCCTTCCAGTACTTCAAAGCGGGTCAGCGGTTCTGACACCTCCCCTTTGAAATAACCGGTATCATCTTCCAGGTGAATTCCCCATGGCATGCGGGCGGTATCATTGTAGGTCAATTTTCTTTCTTCAGGTGCAACTGGAGTTGACGGTTGCTGTTTTTGCCCACAACAAAAACTGATCATACTACAAAATAAATAGAGGAACCGGTACATGGTTCCTCTAAGCTACATAAGTTCAGGCTGGTTATTGATTTACAGCCGCCAGTATCTTGTTCTTTATTTCTGTAATAGGTATCCGTTCCTGCTCCATACTGTCGCGGTAGCGGATGGTAACGGTATTGTCTTCCTTGCTTTGGTGATCCACGGTTACACAGAAAGGTGTTCCCAGCGCATCCATCCGGCGGTAGCGTTTGCCGATAGAATCTTTCTCTTCGTAGAAACAACGGAAATGCGGGCGGCATTCATTCATGATCTGTTCGGCAATTTCTGGTAACCCGTCTTTTTTGGTTAGCGGCAGTACGGCCAGTTTGATCGGGGCCAGCAGAGCGGGCAGTTTCAATACGGCACGACTGTCGGGTTTTTCCGGGGTGCCGAGATCCTGCTCCTCGTAAGCATGACTGATCACCGCAAGAAACATCCGGTCGAGACCGATAGAGGTTTCAATAACATAAGGAATGTAGTTGCCAAATGGCTTACCGGTGGCCGGGTCAATATCGTTGTCGAAGTATTGTTGTTTCTTTTTGCTGTATTCCTGGTGTTGCTTCAGGTCGAAGTCGGTGCGACTGTGAATACCCTCCAGTTCTTTG
>JAEUVM010000694.1 GCA_016787125.1 Chitinophagaceae bacterium
CGCAGAGGCGCGGGGATTAACCGCAAGGAAGAGGTTGACCGTTGACCGGCTTTAAATGCGGAAATGCTTTTGAGGTATTAACGTCTTCTTTTCTTACCGGCTGAAGCGCCGGGAATTTGTCATTGATATCTTAACATTTCGCCCCGATGGGGCTGGGTCGGGTGACGGGTGCCGGGTGACGGGTGACGGGTGGCGGGTGGCGGGTGACGGGTGGCGGGTGCCGGGTGGCGGGTGGCGGGTGACGGGTGATGGGTGACGTCTTTATCATCGATTTTGATTATCAATAGTCCGCAGTCTTTCTGCGTCTTCCCTCAACACGCCAACATTAAACATTAAACCTTAAACCTTAAACTAAAAACCTTAAACTAAAAAAAACACACACATAAGACCTGCTCATGTGTGTGTTTTGTAATTAAACAATACGTGTCACTTCATCATTCTCCTTTATACACTTTAAATGTTTCTGTTCCACTGGTGGTTTCTATCCTTGCGAGGTAGGTTCCGGTTGGCAGTGTGCGGCCGATCATCACTTTATGTCCTACCACCGCTGCTGTGCTGTACATTTCGCGGCCATTCATATCAAACAGTGTTACCCGCTTTATTGCCGCACTGGTATAAATATTCAGGTAATCAGCGAATGGGTTTGGACCTACCGTGATGGTTGCGGCCGCATCCAGTGTGATCCTTGCCACCGTGCTGTATTTATGCCCCGCATCAACATCATGGATGCGTAGGCGGTAATATATATTACCTGTTGGCCGGGTGGAAAGCTGTGATATCCTGTCTGTAAACTGGTAGGTATTCACCGCTCCGCTCCTTGCCTGTACGGTGCCTATCTCTGTGAAGCTGGCCCCATCCATACTGCGTTCCACCTTATACTCCCTGATATTGGTTTCATTCTCTGTTTTCCAATCCACCATTACATCTGCGCCCTGTTTATAGGCCCTGAAGGAGGTGAGGGTTACCGGCAGGACAATGTTGGGCGGGCCTGCTATTTCAAAATCATCCACGGCAGCACCCACACCCGTTACCCCGCCATCTGATGCAAACACGATACGGAAGGCCACATTGGCGTTGCCGGCGAGGAAGGATACATCACGGGTGGACTGTGTATAGGCTGCTCCCCTGTTGCCACTGAAGAAGGCTTCATTGGCCGGGAATATAGTGGTACTGCTTGTGTTGGGACTGTTGTACCAGCCCGCTGCCACGGTAGTACCCAGGGGCTGCCAGGTGGTGCCTTTATTGGTAGTGTATTCCACACGGAAGCCGTCGAAGTCTGACTCTGTATTCGACCTCGACCAGAAACTGAGTGTATAGGTACCAGCTACTGAAAAATTGTAGTTGGGCGTCATCAGGATACTTCTGCTGTTATCAACATAATTACCCACGAGGCCCGTCACCCAGGCATTGGCGCCTGCATGTGTTCCCTGTTTACCTGCTACTGCGGAACTGCCCCTCTCCCATGTTGTACCCGTGCTATGATTTATACCAAAATCATCCGTGTTTACTTCAAATCCCCCGCCATTGGCAATGGTATAAGGTGTACCCTTGTTGGGCAGTATATGGATGTATTGGTTTTTG
>JAEUVM010000738.1 GCA_016787125.1 Chitinophagaceae bacterium
GGCAAAGGCCACGGTACGGATGTGGCTGTAATGCTCGGTCTTTGCGGCGAAGATCCGGTTACCTTCCCCACAGAACAGGTGAATGCCCGCATCCACGATATCTCCAGCATGAAAAAACTGGTTCTGCATGGCCGCCACGAAGTTGATTTCGATCCGGCAGAAGATATGGAGTTCCTTTTTTCCGAAACATTGCCTTTTCACCCCAATGCAGTTACGTTTCTTGCCAAAATGAATAATGGCGCCGGTCATGCTGAAACCTACTATTCAGTCGGTGGTGGTTTTGTGGTAAAAGAAGGAGAGGGGCCTTCGGCAAAAGAGGCGGCACAATTACCATTCCCGGTTAATACGGCCGACGACCTGCTGCACTGGTGTATCAAAACCGGTCTTTCCATCAGTGAGATCGTGATGGAAAACGAACATGCCTGGCGGCCCGAGCAGGATACAAAGAAAAACATGCTCAACATCTGGCGGGTAATGCAGGAATGTATTTACCGGGGCTGTCATTCTCCGGGTATTCTTCCCGGCGGACTGAATGTAAAGCGACGCGGCGCCGAACTCAATAAAAAATTGCTCGGAAAAAAGGAATACCAGGATTATCCCGGCTGGCTGGCTGCTGTAAAAGAAGGAGGTAATGGTTTTCAGTATACGCTTGACTGGGTGAGTTGTTTTGCCCTTGCGGTAAATGAAGAGAATGCCTCTTTTGGCCGGGTGGTTACAGCGCCTACCAACGGTGCAGCCGGTGTTATTCCGGCAGTAGTTCAGTATTATATAGCGTTTTGTCATGATACTGACCGCCATGGTACGGAGGATGAAAAGATCATCCAGTTTCTGCTTACAGCAGCCGAGATTGGCAGCATATTTAAAAAAGGAGCCACCCTTTCTGCGGCAATGGGTGGATGCCAGGCGGAGATAGGTGTGTCTTCGGCTATGGCTGCCGCCGGGCTGACAGAATGCCTCGGCGGAACGCAAAAGCAGGTGATGATGGCTTCTGAAATTGCCATGGAGCATCACCTGGGATTGACCTGCGATCCTATTGCCGGGCTGGTACAGGTACCATGTATAGAGAGAAACACAATGGGGGCCATCAAGGCTATTACTGCCTCGCAACTGGCCCTGCAAAGCACTCCCGATTTTGCCAAAGTGTCCCTCGATGCGGTAATCAAAACCATGTGGGACACCGCCCTCGATATGAACCATAAGTACAAGGAAACCGCGGATGGGGGACTGGCCGTAAACGTTCCCCTGAGTTTACCGGAATGCTGACCCTGCCGGGATATTTAATTTTGCGACAGCTATATTATAAACAGGATGTTGTTGTAAATTTATTGTCCTGTAAGAATTCCGGTTATAACCTTTAAACTAAACAATCATGGCAACGAAAAAGAAAGTAAAGAAAGCTGCCAAACCTCAACCTAAAAAGAAAAAAGCTGCACCTAAGAAAAAAGCAGTAAAAAAAGTATCTAAGAAAGCGACCGTAAAAAGGAAAGCAGCCGCTAAAAAGAAGCCAGTAAAAAAAGTAGATAAGAAAGCAGCACCGAAAAAGAAGCCGGTGAAGAAAGCGGCGCCGAAGAAAGCTGCTGCAAAAAAGAAAGCGGTAAAGAAAGTAGCAAGGAAAGCAGCTCCAAAAAAAGCGGCTCCTAAGAAAGTGGCTGTTAAAAAGCCGGTTATTAAAAAGGCAGCTCCTGCTAAAGTCAAACCAGCTAAGAAAAATTCACCGGTAAAGAAACCAATACCAAAACCAAAAGCACCTGTTGCCCCTGTGGCAGTGGTGGCGGTACCTGTTATGGTGGAAGAATCAACAGAAATATTTCATACCCCGCAGGGCGATGTGGAAGTAACAGAAACAATGATCGTAATGGAAGAAGATCTTTCACAACCGGAAGGTGATATTGAGGATGGAATGCCGGAGAATGATATGTCCGATGATGGCGATATGGGCACAGGAGGTTTTGACGATGAAGAGGAAGAACCCGCTGCAGACGATGATGAGTACAAACCTGCCTGACGAAGATTGAATAAATAATTAACAAAGAGGCTGTCTCAAAAAAGAATTTCAACACAGGGCAACAGAGGATTTGAGTTGCACAGAGATGTACATCTCTCGAATAAATACCCTGCGTAACTCTGTTGCTTCGTATCTCAGTGTTGAATAGCTTTTGAGACAGTTTCTTTTTTTTGTACTGATTACTTTGGTAAATTTATTGTATAAATCTTTGTACCTATGGGATTAGTATATGCCGATATCACGCTGATCAATTCAGATGACCTGGCACTCGTAAAGCGCAATCTTATCGGTCAGGATGATGTAAAGAAAATAACCGTCAATATGCTGGTCGACACCGGCGCTTACATGCTCGGAATTACAGAAACTGTACAGGAGCAGCTCAATCTTCCTTTTATTGAAAAAAGAAAACTCGTATTGGGTGATGGTAGCATAAAGGAGTTTGATGTAGTGGGGCCTGTAACGGTGAAGTTTAAAAACAGAACGGCCGGCTGTAATGCCGTGGTGCTCTCA
>JAEUVM010000729.1 GCA_016787125.1 Chitinophagaceae bacterium
GCTGAGAGAATACGGTTCACGGCTTTTTCCATGTCCTTCATCAGCCAGGGACTGTGCAGGTCGGTCAGTTGCGGCCGGAAGTAATGACGGGCTTGCTCAAATGTTTCGATACCGCGGTTTACGAGAATAGCACAAAGGGAGTGGTTGATTTTGAGTTGTTGCTGCAGGGCGGCAGTTTTGTCCGCTTGAGCAGCCAGTAAATTCCATCGTTTATTCATAGGTAGGGTATTAATATTTCCTGTCGGTAACGTAGCGAACCATGTCTTCCAGTCCCTGCCGCTCCGGGTTGGCAGGAAACCAATGAAGCACTGAAAGTGCTTCGTTCTTAAATTCGTTCATTTTCTCTGTGGCATAGGCTATGCCGCCAGCCTCGGTTACCTTATCGATCACCCACTTCACTTTGTTCTTGTCGTTATTGTTGTTCTTAACGATATAAATGATCTTGCGACGGGTTTCCTTATCTACGTTATTGAGGGTGTAAATGAGGGGAAGGGTGAGTTTTTTTTCTTTGATATCATTACCGGTGGGTTTGCCCACATTTTCGCTGGCATAGTCAAACAGGTCGTCTTTGATCTGAAAGGCCATACCGGTCTTTTCACCAAAGGAGCGCATCCTTTCGGTAATATCTTTATCACGGCTGGTGCTCCAGCCTCCGGCTGCGCAGGCGGAAGCAAGAAGGGAGGCGGTTTTATTCCGGATGATCTCATAATAGATATCTTCTTTAAGATTGAGGCTCCGGGCTTTTTCCAGTTGAAGCAATTCACCTTCGCTCATTTTTCTTACTGCATCGGAGAGAATGTGCAGTATTTCATAGTCATTGTTGTCAAGCGAAAGCAGCAGGCCTTTGGCAAGCAGGTAATCGCCGATCAGCACATTGGCTTTGGCTTTCCAGAGGGCATAGGTGGAGAAAAAACCACGGCGCTCCATGGAGTCGTCTACCACATCATCATGCACCAGGGTGGCCGTGTGAAGTAATTCGACCAATGATGCCGCCCGGTACGCCGGTTCGTTTACCGGACCGCACAATTTGGCCGACAAAAGGACGAACATGGGCCTGATTTGCTTGCCTTTACGCTTTACGATATACCGCATGATCCTGTCCAGCAATGGGGCATTACTTCGCATCGCTTCCCTGAACCTGGATTCAAAAATGTTCAGTTCGGCGGCTATAAGATGAACAGGCAGCTGCATTTTTAAAATTGAGGCAATTTACGGGCAAAAAAATAATTGACCGCCTGTGCAACAAACCAACCTTTTTTGGTGACTAAGTAATTGAAAAATAACAGGCAAAAGGGTTGAAATAATCATATAAAAATTTGGTAATTAATCCTCAATTTCTATTTTTGCGTATTATTTAGGACATTGTTCACAAATCTTAATCCTTAGTTATGGCAAGCAAAAAGTATTTATTCCTGGCAGTCACATTCTGTCTGCTGGCGTCTTATGGTTTCGCTCAAAGGGTAGGAGCCA
>JAEUVM010000001.1 GCA_016787125.1 Chitinophagaceae bacterium
TGCGGCTTTGCGTGAAAAACTTATTGGATTACTGATTATTAATTATTGATTATTGCCTAAAGGTCGAAATTTCTCTTCGCTTTGCGGCTTTGCGTCTCTGCGAGAAATACACTTCACCGCGAGGACGCCAGGACGCAATGATTACTTCACGGCTTAAGGTTTCTACGAACTTTAACGCACCATTCAACATATAACATTCAACATTCAACATATTCTTCGCACTATTATCTATTCACTACTCAGCGTTTTTGCGTTAAATCAATTGATAATATACATTGAAAAAAAACTGCTTAGTTTTGCCGTATAATAGTAATTATGAAAGCAATCATCTTTTGCCTTTGTTTCAGTCTGCTGGGATATGCAGCCGCTGCACAAAATACCAACAGTAAAATGTCTGTGCCCGATAGCACGAAAAAGGTATTGACAGTAGAAGCTTCCTGTGGCGAATGCCAGTTTAAGATGGAAGGCAAGGGTTGTCACCTCGCTGTCCGCATCAATGGCAAATCTTATTTTGTTGATGGTACTGCTATAGACGACCATGGCGATGCACATGGTGAGGAAGGTTTTTGTGAAGCCATCCGCAAAGCCAAAGTGCAGGGTGAAGTGGTAAACAATCGTTTCAAAGCCACTTATTTCAAATTACTTCCCATCGAAAAGAAAACAGACTGAGTTGCTGCATGGAGTTGCTCAGGCTGGATAATGTATCTGCCCGGATACAGCAAAATACTGTACTGGAGGGAATCAGTTTTACCCTGGAGGCAGGCCGGCGCCTGGCCATAGCCGGGCAAACAGGTTCTGGCAAAACAACCTTACTTAAACTTATTGGCGGATTAGCCGCTGTTCATCATGGTACCGTTCTTTTCAACGGACAACGGGTATTGGGCCCGGAAGAAAAACTGCTGCCCGGTCACCCGGCCATCGGCTACCTCAGCCAGCATTTTGAACTGCGTAATAATTACCGCGTGGAGGAAGAACTGGAAGCGAAGAACCAGTTGCCCGACATACAGGCACAACATATTTATGAAGTATGCCGCATCAGTCATTTACTGAAAAGAAAAACAGACCAGCTTTCGGGCGGCGAACGCCAGCGGATTGTATTGGCAAGATTGCTGACCACGAACCCGGTATTACTGTTGCTGGATGAACCATTTTCCAACCTTGATCCGGCACACCGCAATGTGATGTTTGACGTGATCAATGATATCGGGCAGAAGCTGGGTGTTACCTGCATACTGGTATCACACGATGCGGCGGATACACTGCCATGGGCCGATACGATCATTGTATTGAAAGATGGTAAGATGGTTCAGCAAGCCACGCCGGAAGAAGTGTACCTGCACCCGGCTGATGAGTATGTGGCGGCCTTATTTGGTGAGTACAACCTGGTTGACGACCTGGTGCAGGGCCGGCGGCTGCTGGTAAGACCGGAACATCTTGTTCTGTGTGAAGGGGAAGGAAACTGTATGGAAGGAAGGGTGCAGCAGGTGTTGTATTACGGCAGCTATTCCATTGCCGTGATCGTATGCAGCGGGCAGCAGTTGAAAATGCGGGTGAGGGAAGGCGGACTCAAACCGGGAGAGGATGTCCGCATCAAAGTAGTGGAGCAGAAAGCGCATGTAATATAAACGGCTCCTGCCTGTGGCGGTTTTTTTTCAACACAGGGTAAATGAGATACAGAGTTACACAGAGAATTGATTCATCTGAAGTAAAATGAATATCTGCCCTGTGTGGCTCTGTATCTCAATATCTCTGTGTTGAGGTCTTTCTTTACAGAAAATCCCGCACTATTTCAATGCTTACAGGCTGATCACACTGTTGGTGCCGCCGTAAATGTTCGGGGCCACGCTGTCTGCTTCGGGTTCATTGAGCCATTCAGATTCATTGACGAGGTATTTGAATTCGTGACTGGAATCTTTCGGCAGGTTTACATCAGCGCTGAAGGAGCCATCTTTTTTCCTGGTCATGATCACTGAGTTTTCCCAATCGCTGTTGAGGCCCAGTATTTCGATCGTTTCAGCATTCTCGACGTTGAAGGAGAATTTTACTTTACAATAGTCTTTCGTCTTGTAATAGGTCTTCTGTACCATTTATTGTGGTTTAATTTTTACAAAATAAATTCAGTGGCAAACAAATCGTGGCAGGCAAGGCCGGCTGCTGAAGGCAGTAATTCAGTCTTAATACGCCTGCGGGGCAAAGGTAACCCATTGGCGGCTTTTTTAAGCCTTCTGCAGCAGTGGATGACTTTTTATACACAATTATCCTGTTGATGTGGGTATTTTCTGACCCGCTTCTTGTTTTTTAGGCGGAATACCCGTTGCCAGCGTAATAATCTGTAGCCAATAAAATAGCTTTGGCAACCGAATACCAACGATATATGCTGGAGCTAAATTTCACCCCATTCCCTGAACTGACCACCGACAGGTTTGTGCTGCGCCGCTTTACCGAAGAAGACACCGCGGAAATGTATTACTTCCGGTCGGACCCTATCATACTGCAATACCTTGATAAGGATCCTTGTCCGTCACTGGAAGAAGCGAAAGCATTTATCAACCGCATCAATAAAGAAATTGATGAGAACAACAGTATCCTCTGGGCCATTGCTTTTAAAGATAACCCAGCCACTTCCATCGGCAGTATTTGCTACTGGCAACTGATGAAGGCGCATCACCGGGCCGAAATGGGCTATCTCGTTGCCCCGGCTTACTGGAGCAAGGGGGTAATGAAGGAAGTAATGCCTGTGGTACTTGAATATGGCTTCCGGCAAATGGGGCTGCATAGTGTGGAAGCAAGGCTTAATCCGGGCAATAAGGCTTCTGCGGCGGTATTGGAAAGGGCCGGCTTCAGTAAAGAAGCACATTTTAAAGAAGACTTTTTTTATAATGGAAAATACACCGACACACTGGTGTACGGCCTGGTTAATCCATACCACACATGACAGCTATTCTTTTTCGCCAGGCGGCAACAGCAGATATACCAGACATACAACGGGTACGGCATGCAGTAAAGGAAAACCGCTTGTCAGATCCGGCATTGGTGCCCGACAACGATGTGGCTGATTATATCCACCGCCGTGGAAGGGGATGGGTGGCGGTGATCAATGGCAGGGTGGAAGCTTTTGCCATTGTAAGTATCATGGATAAAAACGTATGGGCCTTATTTGTAAACCCGTCCTTTGAAGCAAAAGGGCTGGGCCGGCAGTTGCATCAGCTTATGATGGACTGGTATTTCAGTCAGACTGATGAAGATTGCTGGTTAAGCACCGATCCACAGTCGCGGGCAGCGGGCTTCTACCGTGCCTCCGGCTGGAAGGAGGCCGGAACGTACGGCAAAGGAGAATTGAAATTCATTCTTACCAGCAAAGACTGGCAGCCGCAAATCCCGTAAATTGTAATATGATCAGGCAACTTGCCGGCAGGTAAGTGAAGTCTGTATATTTTACGATGAAGAAAAAACGAATCATGAAGCAGTCACTATACCTGCTGTTGCCCCTCTTCTTTGCGGGGTTTGTAGTGCAGGAGGATAATTGCAGTAATACAAATGCTCACCAGCAGCCCGTGCAGGGAAGCCAGTTTGACGGCCCTTATGTGCTGTACCTCGATAAACAGTTATTTGTAAAATACGTTTACGATGACAGCGGCACCCGCAGCATCCGTGTTGACAGCTTTCCGCTGGCGCAAAAAGAAACGCTCCAGCTTACAGTGGCTACCGATATACCCGGAAAGACTTTCCCGGTAACACTGAAGAAAGGTCTTGAAAATGAAAAGACCGATTTTCCCGACGTAAAGAAAATGTTTGTGGTATCTGACATTGAAGGCAATTTTGCCGCTTTCAGAAAACTGTTGCAGGCACAGCAGATCATCGACAGTAGTTTCAACTGGGCCTTCGGCAACGGTCACCTGGTGCTCACCGGCGATTTCTTCGACCGTGGTGCGCAGGTAACCGAAGTTCTGTGGCTCATTTATTCACTGGAAGAAAAGGCGAAGGCTGCCGGGGGTTATGTGCATTTTATACTCGGCAATCATGAGATCATGAATATGAGCGGCGACATCCGCTATGTGCATCCTAAATATACCGACAATGCCCTGCTGATGAATGAAGGCTACATGAACCTCTTCAGTGAACACAGTGAACTGGGCGCCTGGCTCCGTACCAAGAATATCGTGGAGAAAGTAGGACCGGTGCTGTTCGTCCACGGTGGTATTTCAGCCGAAGTAAACAATAGCAGCCTATCGGCAGCAAAGATGAATAAGCTGGCAAGGCCTTTTTATCCCGATTCTTCGTACAATTACAAGGACAATAAAGTGGCCTTGCTGTACAGCGACCTTGGCCCGTTCTGGTACAGGGGTTATTACACCGGTAAAACATTGGCCAGTCAGGCTCAGGTGGACAGTACGTTGGATATTTACGGCGTGAAATATATCGCCACGGGCCATACTGTAGTGGCTGACACTATCAGTGTGCGGTTTAATAAAAAACTGTTCAATACAGATGTGCATCATGCAAAGGGTCATACAGAAGGCCTGTATTACGAAGAAGGACGATTTTACAGGGCCACACCTTTCGGGGAGAAATTTGAGATTGCGGATTGATTTTTCCAGGCCTATTGGCAGAAGGAAATAAATAATACTATCTTTAATTCACCGCCTGCCACAGGTATCCCACAAAAAGCGTAGCATGCCGGAAAGCAGGAAACCTTAATTTTACCCAAACCAAAATCAAAATCAACAAACATGAAACAATTCCTTGTACTCCTGCTGGCATTCAGCCTCGTTACCGGCTGTAAAGACAACAAAAAGCCAACCGGCCGTGATGACCGTAATAAAGACGACTATGGCGATAATTCCGGGAAGGAAGATGACAAGGGTGATAAGGATGACAGCCGCAACACGGATTTTAATGGCGGCGAAAGCTGGTCAAGTGCCGATATCAACCGGTTCAACAGGGAATGTGAAAAATCGCTGAACGGCAATGATGAGATGATCGAAAAGTTTTGTCCCTGTGTATTGGAAAAAATGCAGAAACGTTTCAGCTCATTTGCTGATGCCAACACTGCAGGTACGGAAGCAGAAGGGGAGAAGATGGCCAAAGATTGTATTGCTGACCTCGGTTTGGATAAGTTAAACAATAATTCCGGTCCCAGGACAGGCGGAGGTTCCTGGTCATCAGCCGAAATAAATGCATTTGTGAGTAATTGTGAGGCTGAAGCTGTAAGAGGTGGCAGTATGTCACGTACTCAGGCCAGCAGTTATTGCAACTGTATGCAGGAGAAATTTGAGGAAATGTATCCCAATGCTGCTGATGCCGGCTCGCTGACTGCCGAAGACCTGCAAACCCCGGCAATGCAAAGGCTCATCCGGAAATGTCTTGAATAAACTTCTTATAAAAGATTGTACTAAAGAAGAGGCTGTCGCAAAAGCTGTTCAACACAGAGATAAAGAGTAACAGAGATACACAGGGTTCTTATTTGCAAGATATTCTTCTCTGTGTAACTCAAATCCTCTCGTGCTCTGTGTTGAATTCTCTTGTTTGAGACAGCCTCTTTTCATTTTAGGAAGTATCCCGTTTCCCGCTTAAATTTGCCCACCTAAAAAGCGGAAATAAATGGCAAGGATTATAGCATTCAGGGATGCCCTCCGGGAAGCAATGAGTGAGGAAATGAGACGTGATGACCGGGTGTACCTGATGGGAGAAGAAGTGGCAGAATACAATGGCGCCTACAAAGTGAGCCAGGGTATGCTGGCCGAATTCGGCCCCCGCAGGGTGATCGATACCCCCATCTCCGAGCTCGGTTTTGCAGCAATTGGAGTTGGTTCCGCACAAAATGGCCTTCGCCCCATCGTGGAATTCATGACCTGGAACTTTGCTGTGCTGGCTTTAGATCAAATATTGAATACTGCTTCTAAAATGCTGGCAATGAGCGGCGGACAAATTTCATGTCCGATAGTTTTCAGGGGAGGTAATGGCTCGGCCGGACAGTTGGGCGCCCAGCACTCTACCGCTTTTGAAGCGCTGTATGCCAATATCCCGGGTATCAAAGTGGTGTCGCCCGGCAATGCTTATGATGCCAAGGGATTGCTCAAACAGGCCATCCGCTACGAGGAAGATCCCGTAATGTTTATGGAAAGCGAGCAGATGTATGGCGATAAAATGGAAGTGCCGGAAGAAGAATATTACATAGAGCTGGGTAAAGCAGATGTAAAACGGACCGGTACCGATGTTACGATCGTATCTTTCAACAAGATGATGAAAGTGGCCCTCAAAGCCGCTGAGGAACTGGAAAAAGAAGGTATCAGCGCTGAGGTGATAGACCTGCGGACCATACGCCCGCTCGACTGGATGACCATTCTCGAAAGCGTAAAGAAAACCAACCGCCTGGTGATAGTGGAAGAGCAGTGGCCATTTGCCTCTGTATCATCCGAGATCACTTACCGCATACAAAAAGAAGGCTTCGATTACTTAGATGCACCCATACGCCGCATTACCGCAGCCGATGCGCCCCTGCATTATGCTCCTAACCTTGTAGCCGCAGCCCTGCCAGATGTGCCCCGCACGGTAAAGCTGGTAAAAGAGGTGATGTACCAGCATAAGTAAATCTGAGGCTATTTCTCCCCATCATCTATCTGTGCCTGCTTTAAATCAAAGCAAGGACATACGTATTATTACGCAGCATACCCTGTTTATGGTATTTTTAAAAAAATAGTTTCGTTTGAGGTGCAGCGTTTGACATTTTCACAGCATCTTTGTAACGGTTTTTCATAGGATATTGGATTTTAAAGCGAAGCTGGGTTTCTACCCGGCTTCTATTTTTTTGGGGTTGGCTAAGAGATAAAAGAGCCAAAAGAGAAAAAGAGATAGGATGTATTCTCTTTCTCTCCTTATCCTCTGTGCGAGGTTACTTTTTCCTCCTGGTTGCACTTCTTACCCTCCCTTGCCTCAAATCAATTACTTTTATGCCCCAAAAGAACCCTTCATGGCTGATATACTGATCATTGACGACGAAAAAGCGATACGCAAGACCCTTACCGAAATACTTTCCTTTGAAGGCTATAAAATAGATGAAGCCTCTGACGGCGAAGAGGGCCTGAAGAAATTCAAGGAAAAGAACTACGATCTCATCCTTTGCGATATTAAGATGCCTAAACTTGATGGCATTGAGTTTTTACAAAAAGCTGTTGAAATAAATCCCGATATACCCGTGATCATGATCTCCGGTCATGGCAATATTGAAACTGCGGTGGAAGCAGTGAAGAAGGGCGCCTACGACTATATTTCCAAGCCGCCCGACCTCAACCGCCTGCTCATCACCATCCGCAATGCGATGGACAAAACATCCCTTGTTGCCGAAACCAAAGTGCTGAAAAGAAAAGTGAGCAAGGTGCAGGAAATGATCGGCGAATCCACCCCCATCAAAAAGATAAAGGAAACAATAGAAAAAGTGGCGCCTACCGATGCCCGCATCCTTGTTACCGGCGAGAACGGTGTGGGTAAGGAACTCGTGGCCCGCTGGGTACATGAAAAGAGCAACCGTGCCAACGGCCCCATGGTGGAAGTGAACTGTGCCGCCATCCCCTCCGAACTGATCGAAAGCGAACTCTTCGGGCATGAAAAAGGATCCTTTACCTCAGCGATCAAACAACGTATCGGCAAATTTGAATCAGCCAGCGGCGGCACCCTCTTCCTCGACGAGATCGGCGATATGAGCGCCAGCGCACAGGCCAAAGTACTCCGGGCCCTCCAGGAAGGAAAGATCACAAGGGTGGGGGCCGACAAAGACATCAGCGTGGATGTAAGAGTGATCGCTGCCACCAATAAAGACCTGCTCAAAGAAGTGGAGGCAAAGAACTTCCGGCTTGACCTTTACCATCGCCTTAGTGTGATACTCATTCATGTACCATCCCTGAACGAAAGGAGAGATGATATTCCCCTGCTGACCGACCAGTTCCTGACCGATATCTGCTCCGATTATGGCATCGCCCGCAAGCCCATCGAACCCGAGGCCATAGCGTTGCTGCAGCAGTACAACTGGACAGGTAACATCCGGGAACTGCGCAACGTGGTGGAACGCCTCGTGATCCTTTCCGGTAAAAGTATTACAGCAGAGGATGTAAGCAGTTATGTGTTGCCTAAGTGAGGGTAAGGTGAAAGGTTGACAGGGTTATGAGTATATAAAGTATTCTAAAGTAAATAAAGTATATAAGGTACGCCGCACATGCAAAAGACAAGCCCCGCTCCCTTATTTACTTTATATACTGTATTTACATATACGATTTTCGCACTTTACCGGACTAAACCCGCCACCCGCCGCCGTTTCACAAAACTTTTAAGGATACAATTTTGACAAGCAGATATTTACGATACTTTTGTCTGCATTAAAAAAAGGCCTATGCCCATTCAACACCTGCTGATCGTTTATTTCATAAGCACCCTCCTTGTATTGCTTCCGGCCCCGGGCCTGGCCAAGCTCTTTGCCAGAGCCGGCGAACAACCCTGGAAGGCTTATGTTCCCTTTTATAACACATGGGTGATGCAATCGCTGGCCAAACGTCCCAAACACTGGGTCTTCTGGCAGGCCATCCCGGTGGTGGGCTGGTTTATCACACCCGGTATCTTTATCGAATTTGTAAAGCTCTTTGGTAAATTCAGTCTCGGCTCGCATACACTTGCCTCTTTGTTCGCACCATTCTATTTTCCTTACCTGGCCTATAAAGAAAATCCGGCCTGGATCGGTCCTGATAAAGTAAAGGCCCATAAAAAGAAAGGCTGGAGAGAGTGGGTGGATGCCGCCATCTTCGCCGTGGTGGCCGCTACATTGATCCGCACATTTGTTTTTGAAGCCTATACTATTCCAAGTTCTTCCATGGAAAAGACCTTACTGGTGAAGGATTTTCTATTTGTAAGCAAAATGAGTTATGGCCCAAGAATTCCTAATACGCCGCTTTCCTTTCCTTTTGTACATAATTATATGCCCGTAGGCAGCAGGAAGTCGTATTTGGAATGGATAAAAATTCCATACATCCGCTGGTTTGCCAGCCCGGTGAAGCGTAACGATGCAGTTGTATTCAATTTCCCGGAGGGCGATACGGTTATTAACCTGCCAGGATACCAGTCAGCACAGCCATATTATAACATGATCAGGAACCTGGATGGCACCACTTCCGATGTGCAGCGGCAACAAATACTCGGGAATCCCAGTATCCCGATCGCCGTTCACCCGGTTGATAAAACGGATAATTATATCAAGCGATGTGTGGGTATTGCAGGCGATACGCTTAAAATCATAAACGGGATTCTATATGTGAACAATGAAAAGGCATTTATTTCGCCAACAGCCGTTACCTTTTATACTTTCAATTCCACAAGACCTTTATATGAAGACGATCTGAAAGATGCCGGTATTTCGCTTAACATGAAAGAGGAAAATACCCTGGCAAATGATTTCCAGAATATAAACCCAACCACTTACAGGGTAAATATATCGCTGGGTGAATTGGAAAAACTGAAGAAAATCAATGGTGTGATTGCGAACTCCATTAGCCCCGAAATCGATTCAAGTATGGCTGGCGGTATCTTTCCTTATGATACTAACTATTACAAATGGACAATTGATAATTTCGGACCGGTGTGGGTACCCAAGAAAGGAGCTTCCATTAGTCTGACACCGGAGAATATTCCGCTATACAGACGATGCATAGAAAAGTATGAGAACAATTCATTTGAGGTAAGAAACGGTAAAGTATTCATCAATGGAAAGGAAAGCGCTACTTACACTTTTAAGATGGATTATTACTGGATGATGGGGGATAACAGACATAAATCACAAGACAGCCGCTACTGGGGTTTTGTGCCGGAAGACAGGATCGTGGGTAAGGCCTGGATGATCTGGATGAGCTGGGATGGCGGACCAAGATGGAAACGATTGTTCCGTATTGTAAAATAAACTAACTTTAAATGCCCTTGACACCGTCAGGGGCATTCTTGTCTCTAACCTAATCCATCCAATGAAGGAAAACAAGTTTACATTCAGCTACGAGGTATATGCCGGTATCGGCGAACTGGATAAAAGTGATGCAGACCTGCTTCTCGAAGCCCGCAAAATAACAGCGCAGGCCTATGCCCCTTACTCCCAATTCAGGGTGGGAGCTGCTGCTTTACTTTCCAACGGAAAAATTGTTGCCGGTACTAACCAGGAGAACGCCTCTTACCCGGTAGGCATTTGTGCCGAGCGGGTACTGCTCGGCAATGCCGCCACACTTTATCCCGGCGTGGCTATTGAAGCCCTCGCCATCAGCTACGACAGCAATACCGTAAAAAGTGATCACCCGATCTCTCCCTGTGGCATGTGCCGGCAGGCTTTACTGGAATACGAAACAAGACTCCATCATCC
>JAEUVM010000002.1 GCA_016787125.1 Chitinophagaceae bacterium
CAAGTATTTTTTACCATTCACTATTGTATCCGGCAGAAACTGAATACTGGCTCCCTCTGACAATCTCCTGTTTACCTTAAATCCCCAGCCACTCGCTACCGATACCGTGTCATACAGCATGTATTTCCTTCTCAAGGTAGACCTTTCAAGAAAGGCATTAAATTCATACACTTCCGCTGTTTTCAGATTGGTGTAGCGGTACATCATTATCGGGTACGTGGTTGTATCTCCTTTACTATCACTAACAATATTGATTTTACGAACTTCTTCTATAGCAACACTGTCTTTCACCCATACTCTTTCTGTTATATCCCAAAATGGACGACGCAGAAAGGTATCTTCATGGGTGTACTGGCGAAAACGGTAGTCAACGATTTCAATATTGTTTTTTCGCACAACAGGTTTTGCAACAGTGCATGCCGCAGCAAGCAGCGGCAGAAAAATGAATGTTATATTTTTGGGATGCATACTAATTGAATTTAAACCTGCAGCCTGATATTAACCAGACTGCAGGTAGTTAAATAATAAACAGGTCAGTTCTTGAGTTATGGAAACACTTCAGCAAACTGAAATGTCTTACTATTAGCAACATACTTATCAGGAGCACCAGGCGAATTATAGACAATAGTTCCCTGAAAAGTTTGGTACCCATGCGCTGTGCCGTGCCATGATTGCGTATAAGTGCTCATAAGGCTGATGTTATACGTTGAAAAATTTTCTGTGTATGATCCCTGATCCACACTTTTGTAGAAATACCCTCCCTGCGGATAATCACTGTCTTTCTTGCCCCAAAGTTGAATCTGTGCAAATATTTTGATTGGCCCGGCATACATATTTTCCGAATAGACCTCCCAAGTTTTTAGCCTGGTAGGCGAATCATCCACACCGCCTTGACCGGTGCCACCACCGCCACAACCAATCCTGTATGTTTTAGTCAGGATGGTTTTAGCGGGTTCGCAACCATCGCAATATTCTCCGATGGCTTCCCAGGTTACACTGCCATCAGCCCAGAAATAATACCAGCCGATTTCATAGCAGGTGGCATTACGGCCGGTGGAGGGTCTTTTTTTGATAGACTTATAATAACTATAATCTCCTCCTTTGTAGCCGATCTCATAGTCCATTTCGTCGGCAACAGTGAGATAAGCGAGGGAGCCGGTAAATGTTTTCTCACTTATCTCGTAATAATTATACAAGAGTTGTTGAAGCTTTTCTCTTGTAACAGGCTCCGGGCTGATGTATTGCACAATATTGCCTTTACGAATAGTATCTTTGTTTTTATTTATAAACAAAACCAGGTTACTAAGTGGCTTTCGCTCTGCATTATTCTTGCTTCCAAAACCTTCTTTGATGGGAATGATATAAAGGTATTCATCACCGCTCAAGGACGGTTTTACGATAGAAGCAAATTCAAGATTTTGCTGAAGTGCTGTTATCCGGGCCAGGCCTTTTGCATTGGCAGTCTTCTTTTGTTTTTCCAGCCAGGCATTTATTTTATCTTTTTCGTTAGCGAAGTTGTTGCCGGGCTGAACGGCAGGGGCTTCATCTTTGCTACAGGATATGATAATACAAGCCAGCAAGATGGGAATAAATAGTTTTCTCATGTATTAAAATGATTTTAAAAGGTTTTGTTGCCGGAAGCAGCGATTTTT
>JAEUVM010000027.1 GCA_016787125.1 Chitinophagaceae bacterium
CCTGCCGCATCAGCCATGCTGGCAACTGTTTTTTTGAGTCAGCAAAACAGCAACCCGATAGACAGTATGTACATTGAAGGGCATACCGATTCGGTCGGAACAGACAAACGCAACATGACCCTGAGCCAGGAAAGATGTGAAAGTGTGAAAAAATGGTTGCTGCTGAACAGCGTCGTTGACATTACACAGGTACAGGTACACCCCTTTGGCAAAACAAGGCCCATCGCCACCAACAGCACGGCAGAAGGAAGAGCATTGAACAGGAGGGTGGAGTTGATTGTGTTTCGGAGGAGGCGTTGAATCGTTGGCTACAGAAACATTTTTTCAAACCCCGCTTTAGTAATGATTCGTAATTTCTTATACTTAGTCTCCAATACCTTCTTCTGAGATAATATATGTCTGTCCCCGCTGGTTACAAAACCTGCATTTGCCTGTAACGCTAATGCTATAACATAATTATCATCCGGATCTGCCGGCAAATAATCCCCTATGGGATATTCAAGCTTGATTAGAATGGTAAAACTTCTGATAAACCGCAATGCATCTTTTGTATTAATCCTGTACTTTCTTATCTGCGGATATTCCAGCACCCTTTTTATTTCAACAATCAGTTCTTCACAAATCAGGAAAGTGAGTTTATTGTCTGCTTTAAGTTTTAGCAGGCGGTTTTCATTACCAGTAATAATGTAACTGATCCAAATATTCGCATCAAGTACAAATCGCTTTACCCTCATCCCCTTTTCCTTGACAGATGCTTAATCTTATCAATCTGGGCCATTGTCAGCGGTTTGACTCCTCCAGACAATGTCGCAAGCGGTTTCAATTTCCTTCTGCTTAACCGTTTGGCTCTTAATTGTACAAGATATTCCTGTTGCTCAAATTTGTCAAGCCTTTCTAATTCTTGTATAATAAGTGATATAATGTTTTCAGATTGCACGACAGATGCCATCAGGATGCATTTTTCTAAAATTACAAAAAATGAGGCACAAATTATTTCTCTTGCTTTATAACACCAACACGTACCTTAGTCGGGCATGCCTTTCATACATGACATACTGAAGAAACATTGGGGTTTCAGCAGCTTTCGCCCGTTGCAGGAAGACATCATCAATTGTGTTCTTTCCGGCAAAGATGCATTGGCTCTCATGCCCACCGGTGGAGGCAAATCTCTCTGTTACCAGGTGCCTGCATTGGCCAACGACGGACTTTGTCTCGTCATCTCGCCGCTTATCGCCCTGATGAAAGACCAGGTGGAAAATCTTCGCAAAAAAAACATTACCGCCTTTGCCATCTGGTCAGGCATGAGCCGCAAAGAAGTTATCAACACACTGAAAGTGGCCGGTGAAAGCAACTGTAAATTCTTATACGTATCCCCCGAACGGCTGGAAACATCACTCTTCAAAGAATACCTGCCCGGTTTAAATATAAATCTTGTGGCGGTTGATGAAGCACATTGCATTTCGCAATGGGGGTATGATTTCCGCCCGCCTTACCTGCGTATTGCCGCCCTTCGTCATGAACTGTCCGGCATACCTTTTCTGGCACTCACCGCCTCTGCCACACCGGAAGTACAGAAAGATATCATTGATAAACTGGAGTTCGGTGAACATCACATTTTCAGACAATCCTTTGAACGTCCCGCCCTCTCTTACAGTGTGTACAAAGTGCAATCACGTATCAATAAGATCACTGAAGTACTGCAGCAGGTACCAGGCAGCAGCATCGTTTATTGCAAAAGCCGCAGGCGTACCAAAGAGATCAGCGACCTGCTGCAACTGCAGGACATCAGTGCCTTACATTATCACGCCGGTTTGCCACAAGATGAAAGAAGTAACCGGCAGGAAGCATGGATAGCAGGAAAGGTTCGGGTGATCGTGTGTACCAACGCCTTCGGGATGGGTATTGATAAACCTGATGTACGAACAGTGATCCATGCCGATGCACCCGATTGCCTGGAAAATTATTACCAGGAAGCAGGCAGAGCCGGCCGCGATGGGAAAAAGGCGTATGCCGTTCTGTTATATGATGAAACAGACCTTGATATGCTCGAAGAAAAGGAAGCCCTTCGTTTTCCGTCGCTCAGGGAAATAAAAGAAGTATATCAGTCTGTGGCCAATTACCTGCAGGTACCAGCAGGCGGAGGACAGGGACAATACTATGATTTTGACATGAGCGATTTCCTGGTAAAATTCAAACTGCCCGTACATACCGTATTATACTCTCTTAAAGCACTCGAGCAGGATGGATGGCTCTCATTTAATGAACAGGTTTTTCTGCCGGCCACCGTCAGTTTTACCATCAGCAAAAACGGGTTGCATGATTTTGAACTAAAACACCCTGCTCTTGAAAATTGTATCAAGTCATTACTCCGTGCCTATGGAGGTATTTTCGATCAGGCGGTGCCCGTATCAGAAAAAGCGATAGCAGCCATGATGCGCACCGATGCAGATACAGTAATAAAGCAATTACTTCTGCTGCACCAGGCCGGTGTGATAGATTACAGGCCGCAGAAAGACAGTCCCCAATTATACTTCAACGCCAGCCGTGTACGGACAGAAGAATTGACCATCAACATGGAGGCGTATAACAAACGTAAAGAACAGTATCGCCGCCGCCTGAAGCAAATGCTGGAATATATAAATGAGAAGAAAGCTTGCCGCAGCCAGCATATCGGTGCGTATTTTGGCGATAACAACCTCCAGCCTTGCGGTATATGTGACAACTGCCTGCGGAAAAAGGACACTCCTCTGACCAAAGAAGAATTCGATTTACTTCATCGGCAAATCATAAACATCCTGAACGATGAGCCTGTACCGGTAAAGAAATTACTGGCCGGGTTGGGTGGTATTAATAAAGAAAAAGCCTGGCAGGTGATTGAATTCCTCCAGGCTGAAAATAAAATAAAGGTTGATAAGAACGGGGCCGTCAGTTTATGATGACCAGCGGGCCGCCATTTTTTGCATAAGCATGTACAGGGTATACAGAAGGCGGGTCGGCTGAAAGACCCAGCTTGCCAAACACCGGGAAAAGGCAGGTATTGATAAAGGCCTGGAACTCTTCCGTTGATGCCCATACATCCAGTACAAACCAGCTTTCTCCCTTTTGGAAGGCCACATGCGAAAGCAGGCCGGGCGGTGATGGCCAGGCGCCCATTTTCTCCAGCTCTGCCAGAATATCATCATAGGCCTTTTGTGTAAACCCATTGATGTCGAACAGCATGGCTACAGGACTCATAGTATAAAGTTTAATGGTTAATACAATTACTTTGCAAAGGCTCTTGCCTGGTCATGTGTATCCACATAGGCAAAGAAGTAGCTTATCTTTTCGTCCCGTATGGTGAACTCGAGCAGGGAATCATGAGCAAAAGATTTACCGGTTGACTTCACTTCCGCTTCATGATATACTTTGGCAAATACCTTTTCGCCGGCGGCAAAAAAATCCCGCGGCTCGAAGCGCTTATAATCCAGGTGATCGGCAAGATGTGTAAAAAATTGCATGGCGCCTTCCTTTCCCTGGTAGTTTTGGGCAAAGGGTACTGTGTCATTTTCCCAGGAGCCCCAGGAAACATCTTCAGTGCATACAGCAATGATGGCAGGAATATCTCCTTTACCAAAATTGCCAAAGGCCTCCTGCACCAATGTTATGTTGGCCTGTGTTTTTGTTGTTGTGGCTTGCATAAATCTATGTTTTAAGGTTAACAGAACTTATTTCATCATTGAAAAGGTCATGAGTGCGGCGCCGGTATTCTGCACAGACCGGTGCTCGGTGATCTTTCCATCTTCATTGAATTTGAAAATATCCACATCGGGAAAGCTCACCATTTTACCGGTGGCTTTGATTCCCATCACATCACTTTTGAAGGTGCCCGACCAGGTGGCGTACGCAAATACATAATCGCCTTCTGCCACCAGCATCAGGTTGGATGGTTTGTATCCTTCTATGGCCGTGGTGAACATTTTGATAAAACCTTTCAGCGAATCAAGGTTAGTTACAGGAGGAATACTGCCATCGGTGTAATCCACAAAGCCCGGGGCAGCATCTTTCACCATCCCGTCGATATCACCTTTCTGAATTGCCTCCATGCTGGACATTACCACTTTCTTGTTTCGTTCCGGTTTACTGTTATCCATCATCATGGCATTATCCTTTTTATCGGTGTTGCCCGTTTTCTTTTCATTATTGCAGGCGGTGATGAGTATGGCCAACGCAAATACTGATACAATGATCTTGTTCATAATTAAAGTTTTTTTGTTTAAGAAGATTGCCTGCTATGCCCGGGTTCGTTAAACCGGCTTCACACAGGCACAAAGAAGTGATACGGAGTATCCGGGAAGAGGGTTTTCAGTTTTTCTGGTACGGTGCCTTTGTCTTTCTTATATCCCTGGCTTCCAGTATGCGGAGTGGTGAAGGAACACTGCCCGTTGTTTTTACCAGGGCCGCAAGCATCTGCCGGATAGTAATGAGTGTCATACTTCTTGCTTTTTTCCGCCAGGATGGTACCAGTTCGGCAATGCCATATACCGGTAATAATAGTACAGGCCACCAATGACCGGGGCCGAGCACATACCAGGGCCTGATAAATGTGCAATTCAGCTGACTGGCAATACAATAAGTTTCTGCTTCTTTTCTTACTGCCTGGTAGGCTGCCATCAGCCGGGAAGGAGCCATGGCAACACTTACATATATAAAATGCGAGACACCGGCCGCTTTGGCGGCATCGGCTGATGCTTTGGCACTGCGAAGGTCTACCTGGCGAAACTGTTCCGCTTTACGGGGTGAAGGATGGGATACTCCCAGCAATTGAATAAAAATACTTTTTGCCGGTATAAGATGCCTGAAACTGTTTGCATCAAAAGGATCGGCCGTTACTGTTGTTGCGCCGCGAGGCACTTTATGCTCACTTCCTTTTCGTACCAGCAGTATTACGTTGTATCCTTTATTCAGCAGTTGTCCCGTCAATCGTTTACCGATATAGCCGGTACCGCCGGTGATGAATACTGCCTGGCTGATGCAGCTGTTCATGTGTTAATGACTTATTTCCGGCAAGAGGCCGATCTGGCGCAGCACGCCAGACATATCCCACATCACCTGCCCTCTCTTTATTTTACCCTCTTCAAGATATAGTATCGACATACCATGGATAAATACGTTGCGGCCCGTGGCAGGTATTTTCATCAGCGGCCCCTGGTGATTGCCTTTGGCCAGCCAGTGCAATACCAGCTTGCCTTCTTTTTCTATTTCATCCACCAGTTTATAATTAAGGTTGGGAAAGGCGGTAAACACACTCCTTGTCCACTGCCGCATCCCCTCCCATCCTTCACGGATGCGGCCTGCGGTAATATCTTCCACCACATACTCTTTTGCATAGAACGGAAGGATCACTTCGTCGGCGGCCGTATTCCAGGCTTCGATGATCTGCTGGCCGATGGTTTTGACCTTTGTGTTCTTTCTTTTTGCTGTAGTATTTGCTGTGCTCATGGAATATTATTTTTACTAGTTTAATAAGATCATCGTTTCAGCTTTTTGCCAGTCGCTTTTAAAAAAACAGCGAAGTTCTTTTATGGCACGGCTCATCCTTGTTTTTACGGTACCCAATGGCAGGTTCATCATTTCTGCCACCTGGCGTTGTGTCAATCCTTTGAAATACACAAGATCAACCACCTCCTTCTCTTCCTTGCGCAATGTATCCACTATCTGCCTCAGTCCTATGGCATCGGGCTGTACCCCTCCCTCTTCGGCATGCATGGCAGCCAGGCAGGGTATGTCTTCGCCAAATACAAAAACCCGGCTTTTCTTACAGGCCCTGCTCCGGAAATAATCAATACAGCTATTACGGGCTATTTTATAGAGCCAGGTAAAGAGCCGCCCTTTTTCTTCCTCATACAGAAACCTGTTTTTCCATGCCTTTACAAACACATCCTGCAAAAGGTTTTCACTTAACTCAGGGTCTTTCACCCATTTACGGATGATACTCAGCAAGGCACCGGAAAACCGGTCGTAAATACGGCCAAAGTGCCGCTGATCATTACTTACGAGGCAGGCGAGCAGTTCATCTTCTGCCGGTAAACTTGTGCTAAGGTGATGGTTAGTGGTCATATTAGTTGGTAATAAAGCACAAATATGCCGCTGCCACCTGCTCACCTGCAAGTTCAAAAACTGTTCAAAAAATGTTCACCCTGCCTGTCAGAGAACTGTTTTTTCCTCCAGCCATAATATATCGGCCACTCTTTCCACCGCCCGTTTTACCTGCCGGCGGTAGGTGCTGAAACTCATGTATAAAAAATCGGCTGTTTGCTCCTGGCTGCCTACCGGGTTTACAAAAGTGCGGTGCAGCACCCGGTGCAGTGTTTCATCTTTCGGTGAATTTTCCAGCGAGCTGATAGCAGCCGATATCCTGTCGGCCAGTGTGAGCGCCAGCCCTGCTTCGGTGTTGTCGTCTCCGGCAGCCTGTTGCACAAACGCTGACCTGAGCAGCGGGTTGCCGATGATCTTTTTCGGGTTCTTCAGTTGCTTTAATGCCTCATGCACACTTTCTGTAAAATCCTTTTCTGTGATGCCGGCCGTTTGCGCTGCGGTATGGCCGGTATCTGCCACTTCGTCATTCACCTCCTTCCTGCTCATCAGCTCCAGCCATTGCAGCGGGGTACGGCGGCGCCAGTCGTGCATATACCATCCAAATGTTTTATTATTCAATTCATAATCCAGTTCCGCCACATGGTACAGATCGGCATAATTGAGTATTTGCTGCCAGAATCCGGGGTGGGCACAATTCACCATACTGATGGCAAGGCCGGGGGTAAAATACCACTGCACTATTCCCAGGAAGATAGCGCTTTGCACACCACTTACACTTTGATAACTGTCCCTGCTCATCCAGCTTCTGAAGGCAGTGAGCAGTTGTCCGTTTTCGGCTTTCCATTCTTTCTTTAGCGGAAGCAGGGCATTGATCACCGGGTCATGGGTTTCATCGCTGATCTTTTCAATATCTATTTTAAGGGTAAAACCCGCCGGCGTTTTATCTGCATCCCTGAATACCCACACTTCTGCCTCTTTCTGTTTTGTCCATTTTACAAAACATTCTGCAGCGCTGCGCCCTTCATATTTCGCAACCATTTTTTGTAACAGGGGCAGGTCTTCCTGCTGAAGTGTATCCTGCCAGCTGCTGCCCGTTTCCTGGAATTCAAAAAAATGCTTTACCGCCGGGTTCAGCCGGTGAAGGAAGATCAGGTTGAAGATCAGTTCCCGCTGGCGCTGTCCGCTGCTTTTCAGTAAACGGGTACTCAGGTATTGCTGGGCTTTCAGGTGCAGGTGCCGGTACCATTCGGGGTTTCGCCAGTGCAGTTCAGTGGATACTGCGTCCCTGACTATATCGTGCAGGTAAATGCCAGACGGGCCTTTCTCTATTATGGTTAAGGTGGTAAGCCAGTTAAATAATTCGTTGGCCATTTGCGGGCCCAGCACTTCTTCTATTATTTTTTCTGTGGTCACATACAGCAGCGAACATAATTCCAGGGCGGCTTTATGTGCCGGACTGGGCACTTCGTTAACGAACTGCTCAAGGAGCGCCTTCATGATATCGGGCGAATCCAGCGGATCGAAGTGACTGTCATTGCGCTGGTCAAACATATCGGCTACGATGGACAAGGCCAGTGCATTGCCATGTGTGTATTTTACAATGCGTTTTACCTGGTCGGCGGGAATGCGGCGGCGGCCGAGGAGCGCTGCACTTTCTTCTTTACTCAGTTCTTTCAGCGGCATCTCTTTTAATATATTATGCCAGCCGGGATCTGTTCTCCATTGTGTGGACAGGGAAGACCGGCCGGCTATAACAGTAAGCACATTGCCCGGCAATTCGGGAAGAAAGCTGGTACGCAGCCAATCATCCAGCGGCTTCAGTTTTTCATAGGTATCTATTTTAAGCAACACCTTTCCTTTTTTTGCTTCAATGGCCGACATGATATCAGTGCCTGCTTCAAAAGGTAATGCGGCAACAAACGCCTGCTGAAAGCTGGCCGGGTGTGGTTCAATATACCGGCAATCGAGCCGGATGACCGAAATGGATGATTCCTTACAGATATCTCCAAATTGTTTCAGCAGGGTGGTCTTTCCCTGGCCACCCGGTCCCTTTATATACAGCAGGTGAGTGGATGTGTTGGCATCTTTCAACAGTTCTCTGAAGAATGAAAGCTCTTTTTCCCGGCCTACAAAATTCAGCTTTCGCTGCTGTTGTAATATGTCTTTCAGCCGTGGCATTGGTGTTGGTTATTGTTCTGCTGAAAAATCAGAACAGGCTCTTGCGCCGGCCTCTTCCGCCCAATCCCAGTACACCCAGCAGTGTTCTGACGATAGTGTTGCCGGCAGTACGGGTCATGCTCTTAACCGTAGGGTTATCAAAAAAGCCTTTTTCTTTCTTGCCAGTAGTGGCTTTCTTTTCCTCCTTCTCTTCTGCTTCCTTTTGTTTATCCTCTTCATCGCGGCGGGCTGCATCTTCCAGTTTGCCGGTAAGGATTTCGTAAGCACTATGGCTGTCAATTACCTGGTTATATTTGGCGGCCAGTTTTGACTTGCCGACCAGTGTATCTATTTCTGTTTCTTCAAGTATGTCCATGCGGCTTTGCGGCGGACGAACCATACAATGAACCAATGGCGTGGGAATACCTTTTTCGTTCAGGATGGTTACCAGGGCCTCGCCGGTACCCAGCTGGGTGATGAGGTCTTCTGTTTTATAAAAATCCGTTTCGGGATAGTTCTCAGCTGTTTGTTTGATCACTTTCCTGTCGGCGGCGGTAAAGGCCCGCAGCGCATGTTGTACTTTCAATCCCAATTGGGCCAGTACCGAAGCAGGCACATCCATCGGGTTTTGAGTGCAGAAATAAATACCGATGCCTTTAGAACGTATCAGTTTGATGATCGTTTCTATCTGCTGCAGCAATGCATCATTAGCTTCCTGGAAAATGAGGTGCGCCTCATCAATGAACATTACCAGCTTGGGCTTGTCCATATCGCCTTCTTCCGGGCAGGTGGCATAAAGCTCGGCCAGCAATTGCAGCATGAAAGTAGAAAAAAGCTTGGGCCTGTCCTGCAGATCCGTTACCCGTACGATAGAGATCATGCCCCGGCCATCATCGCTGATGCGCATGAGGTCATCCACTTCAAAACTTTTTTCGCCAAAGAAAACATCGGCGCCCTGCTGCTGCAGTTCGATCACCTTTCGCAGAATAGTGCCGGTGGAAGTGGTGGATATTTTGCCATAATCCTTTTCCAGTTCTGCTTTGCCTTCATCGCTTACAAACTGCAGCACTTTGATAAAATCTTTCAGATCGAGCAGCGGCAGTTTTTTATCATCGCAATACTTAAATATCATGGCAACAAAGCCACCTTGCGTATCATTCAATCCCAGGATCTTTGAAAGCAGTACAGGGCCAAACTCGCTGACGGTAGCCCTCAGCCTCGCTCCTTTCTGGTTGCTGAGCGTCAGTAATTCCACCGGGTAGGCGGATGGCTTATATTCAAGGCTTAGTTTCTGGCAGCGTTCCGTGATCCTGTCGTTCACTGTACCGGCAGCAGCCACTCCACTCAGGTCGCCTTTGATATCCATCAGCAATACCGGCACACTTGCATCACTCAATCCTTCGGCCAGCACCTGCAGTGTTTTTGTTTTACCGGTACCGGTAGCACCGGCAATCAGTCCGTGACGGTTCATCGTCTTCAGTGGTATCAGTACGTCGGCACCGCTTACAGAAGCGCCATCGAGCATACCACCTCCGATCTTGAAACATTCGCCTTTAAAAGTGTAACCGGTCTTTACCGTTTCCAGGAATTTTGCACTGTCTGCCATAGTATTTTTTATTGCTGTAAATGTATCTAATACCGCACTACTTCCACGGCTATCTTCCAGCCTTTTTTTTCCCGGCGCCAGATGCGGAAGTAGTTTTCTCTTTTACCATTCAGTTCGGCCATTCCGTAGGTATAGCCCATGTCTTTTGCCGGTGATTCTCCCCATCCCGCAAAACTGTACCTGATCGCCGCCGGGGTTGAATCAATAAGTGCTTCTCTTTCTTCCGGGGTAACAGCCGGTAATGAACCATTGCGGCTGAGTATACTATGTGCTGATAAAAATGCGCTGTATGCTTTCCCTTTACTTTTATGAAGCAGGTTATTCAAATTCCTGTCCGCATTGACCAGGAAAGCAATATGAGGTATCACTTTGGAGGAGTCAGGTATCTTTTCCGTTTCAATAATTGTTTCATTGGTACCTCCGGGAAGATTGTTGTCCGTACCATAATCAACAAGGAATTTCCACTGGCCGTTTTTGTTTTTGTACCAAATGGTGGTGTACTGCCCGGTGGCCACCACGGTATCATTGCGTGAAGGCTGAAAGGTCCATGGCCCCGTGGTATAACCAAAGGTTCTGGAAAGTGAAATTTCAATATACTGTGGCTGCCATTTCAGTACGCCTGAATTCTTTTCCCTTTTTGCCCAATATTCAAGCGCCTTTACTGGTTTTCCATTATCAAACATGATACTGTTGCTGTCAATCACCTGTAAAAAGGCTTCTTTAGTGCTGAAGGCTGAAGCATATGCGGCAAAGTCTTTCTCTGCCTTAATAATATCCGCTGCTCCTGTTTGTGCCTGTACCTGCTGCAGGAGCAGGATAATAACCGCCGTGAAGGTTGTTCTAATCATGCATTGTTTTAGAGTTCTTCTTCCCTTTCCAGCATCAGTATGGCGCTTTGGGGAACGATGAAGTATTTATCATTTTCGTAGATCACTTCAGTGGCGCCGCTGAGCAGGAAAATGGCCAGGTCACCTTCCTTAGCCTGTAAAGGCACATACTTTACTTTTTCTTCCTCGCCTTTCCACGACTCATCCTCCACCGGCATCGGTATGGCATAGCCAGGTCCGGTTTTGATCACATATCCCTGTTGTACCTTTTCCCTTTCCTGTACACCGGGAGGAAGATACAAACCACTCGCTGTACGTTCATCCGGACGGGAAGGTTTTATCAGCAACCGGTCGCCGATCACGATAAGTTTTTTCAAACGATTGTCCGGGGTGATATGCATGGCACAGTTTTTTATATACCTAAGCAAAAGTAGAGCACAAAGGCGTTGGAAAAACGGTGTTTTAACAAAATATTCGAGCCGGATACTTGAACCCCCGAAATGCTTTAACTTTATTTGTCACCATATAAAAATCACCAGACATGGACACCAAGAAACCCAAAATTCTCCTGTGCGAAGACGATACAAATCTCGGAAGTGTGCTGAAGAATTATCTAGAACTGAACGATTATGATGTTATCCTGGAAAGAGATGGCCGCCTGGGCCTTGCAGCTTTTCAGCGTGAAAAATTTGACCTCTGCCTGCTCGACGTAATGATGCCCAACATGGACGGGTTTACCCTGGCCGAAGAAATTCGTGATGTTGACCCCGACATACCCCTCTTCTTCCTCAGCGCCAAAACGATGAAGGAAGATGTGATACAGGGCTATAAACTCGGCGCTGACGATTACATCACCAAACCGTTTGACAGCGAAGTGCTCCTGCTGAAAATAAAAGCCATCCTGAAAAGAAACGAAGAGCAGAATAAGGAAAGTGAGAATATGGAGTTTGACCTTGCCAGCTATCACTTCAACCCCAAGCTGCGTCAGCTCTCACACAGTGGGATCACTCAAACACTTTCTCCCAAAGAGAATGAATTACTGAAATTGCTGTCCGAGCACCTGAACGATCTGCTTCCCAGGGAGCAAGCCCTGAAGAGAATCTGGGGCAGCGACACCTACTTCAATGGCCGCAGTATGGATGTGTATATTGCCAAACTGAGAAAGTACCTGAAAGATGATCCCCGTATAGAGATCGTGAATATTCACGGAAACGGCTTCAGGCTGGTGGTGCAGGGAAGTTTATAGGTTGTAAGTGATGAGTTTTAAGTTGTAAGTTATAAGTAGCAGGGTGTATGGGGTTGTCAAACCTTATACACCCTTTTTACATCCATGCATTTTCTTAACTGCTGAATAAAGTGCCTGTGCTGCCTGGCGGTAGTTTCTTTCCGAGGTGTTCGTAAGCTTTTGAAGTTACCTCTCTGCCTCTCGGCGTTCGCTGAATAAATCCTTCCTGGATCAGAAATGGTTCATATACCTCCTCCAGCGTTCCGGCCTCTTCTCCCACTGCTGTGGCGATAGTGGTGATACCTACCGGACCTCCTTTGAATTTGTCAATGATGGTGGAAAGGATGCGGTTATCCATATCATCCAGTCCGTGTTCATCCACATTCAGTGCCTTGAGTGCATGCTGGGTAATGCCAAGATCAATATTGCCATCGTTCAACACCTGTGCAAAATCTCTCACCCTTCGCAGCAGTCCGTTGGCGATACGTGGTGTGCCGCGGCTTCGGCGGCCGATCTCATCCACGGCTTGTGCCGAAATCTTTGTGCCCAGTATAGAAGCAGACCGAAGGATGATCTTGTTCAGCACATCTGCACGGTAATATTCCAGCCTTGACTTGATGGCAAAGCGGGATAAAAGCGGTGCGGTAAGCAACCCGCTTCTTGTAGTGGCTCCTATCAATGTAAAAGGGTTCAGGTTGATTTGAATACTGCGGGCATTAGGTCCGCTGTCGATCATGATGTCAATTCGGTAATCTTCCATCGCTGCATACAGGTATTCTTCCACCACAGTGCTGAGGCGGTGTATCTCATCTATAAAAAGCACATCATTCGCTTCCAGACCGGTAAGCAGGCCGGCCAGGTCGCCGGGTTTTTCAATTACAGGCCCCGATGTTTCTTTGATATTAACACCCAGTTCATTGGCCACAATCCTTGAAAGAGTTGTTTTACCTAAACCCGGAGGGCCGTGAAATAGCACATGGTCAAGTGCTTCTCCCCTGATCTTTGCTGCTTTGATAAAAATGCGGAGATTCTCAATCACCTGTTCCTGCCCGGCAAAATCAGCAATCTGTGCAGGTCGTATTGAATTCTCAAACTGCACATCTGCTGCTGAAAGATTTTCCTTCTGATTATTCAGGTTGGGATTGGACATGAACTTTTTTTATGAATATTTGTAAAGCTAATTATTAAAAAACAAAATCACCTTACTATGAAAATTGGAATCCTTGGTTCTGGTATCGTTGGACAAGTGCTTTGTAAAGCCTTCAGCAAAGAAGGTCATGAGGTACAAATGGGCACCCGTAATCCGCAGAAAGAAGAAGTGGTAAAATTCATCGAAGCCAATCCCGGTATCCTCAGCGGAACTTTTGCCGAAACCGCCGCTGCTGCTGAACTTATCGTACTGGCTACCGGTGGCTCCGTAACCGAAGATGCAGTGAAGCTTGCCGGTATTGAGAATTTTTCTGGCAAAACAGTTATTGATGCCACTAACCCCATTGCACCATCAGCCCCCGTTAATGGCGTGTTGCAGTTCTTCACTGGCCCCAATGAATCATTGATGGAACGGTTGCAGGCTCTTTTGCCTGATGCACGCCTGGTAAAGGCTTTCAACTGTGTTGGTAATGCCCTGATGTATAAACCAGTACTGGCCGGCGGCCCTCCCACCATGTTTATCGCCGGCAATAACGATGAAGCTAAAAAAACAGTAACCGGCATTCTCTCTTCCTTTGGCTGGGAAACAGAGGATATGGGTAAAGCGGAAGCTGCCCGGGCTATTGAACCGCTCTGTATTTTATGGTGCATTCCCGGTTTTGTACGCAACTCCTGGATGCATGCTTTTAAATTGCTGAAAGCATAAACGGCGAAACATTCATCCAAGACAATCGTACTGCAGAATAAGATTGGGATCCGGACAGTTGGCCATGTACTTTTCTTTTTTTGAAAACCTGCACACACCTGGGTAGTCGCCAGACCAGCCCTCTATGTCTGCTATTACCTGGAAATGCAGGTGTGGCGGCCAATGACCATTTTCTTCCGGCATTCCGAACGATGCAAAGGTGTGACCGGCTGTTATCAAATCCCCTTCACTGATATGTTCAATGGATGATTTACTTAAATGTCCGTAAAGGGTAAAAAAAGTTAAATGCTGCAAAGTGTGCGACAAGATGATGGTGGCGCCATAATCGCCATACCGGTCATTAAATGCAAAACTATGAACAGTACCTTCCAGCGGAGCCATTACCGGCGTTCCGGCCGGGCCCCATATATCAACTCCGAGATGAAAACGGCGGGGTTCTTCACCCGGATTCTTGCCGTCAAACACACTGCTTACCTGGTATACGGTCCGGTGTTCTGCATAGCCTCCCACACCATAGCGGGCATCAGCCTCTGCCAGTTTTTTATTTATATAAAATGAAAAACGGTGGATATCCTCAAGCACGTCAATGGTAAGTTCCTTGTTGGCAGCGGTAAAATCAAGCGGCAACAGTTTGTCAGCAGCCGGCTCATACGGCACAACAGAATGGAAGTAAGGCTGGAACTGCAACAGGTTTTCAATCAAGGAAGCTGGCATATGTTGCTTTTGACCATGAATTTATTAAATAAAAAAGGCACCCTTTCCAGGATGCCTTTTCAGTATTTCATTGATTATTATTTGGCGATCACCACAGGGAATGTCTTCTCTGAAGTTCTTACACCATCATCGTAATAAACTTTTACCATATAAGTGCCGGAAGGCAGGTTGGTCAGATCTACCGGAATCACACGGCCATATACCAGGCCGCTGTAAACCGGTGAACTTACCGCATCATTCACCACAGAACCATTCACCACCTGTCCTACGGAATTATACACCCGCATACCAACATAGTTGTACAGGGTACTGTTCATCTTGATAAAGAACTGTCCGCTGTTCGGGTTCGGGTAAAGCAATACACCGTTTTCGCTCAGCAGCCTCATCCTTTCAGGACAATCCTCCACACGGGCAGTGGTGGTGGCGCTGGCTGTACAACCGGCAGCATTGGTATACGTATACGTAAGTGTATAGGTACCCACCGCTGTGGCAGCCGGTACAAAGTTGAAACCAGATACGCCGATACCGCTCCAGCTTCCGCCAACGGGTAAGCCGGACAGTGGCACCAGGGTATCGCTTATGCAAATGCGTGTGCTGCTAAGTGAAGTAACTGTTACAGTAGGCAGTGCATTCACCGTAAGTGTGGCTGTGCCGGAAGTAACGTTCTGTCCGCAACTGTTCGTCACAATACAACGGTAGCGGGTATTATTCAGAGCCGTGGTGGCTGCTGTAATGGTATAAGTCGGGGTAAATGATCCGCCTGTAGTCAGGTTGGTCCAGGTGGCACCGCCATCTGTACTGATCTGCCACTGGTAAATTGTTGGTGCAGGAATACCTGTTGCTGCAACAGTAAAGCTGGCATTGGCGCCTGCACAAATTGTTACGTTGGCAGGGTTGGTGGTAATAGTGGGCGGTGTGGCCACAACCAGCGTTACTGCGTTTGAAGTTTGCGAAGGAGCACAAACACCTGACACCACCACACGGAAGCGATAGTTGGTCATCGCTGTTGTTACATTGGTGATCAGCAGGTTGGCGGTAGTGGTACCGAAATAAGGCGGAGCACTTGCCAGGTTTGTATACGTGGTACCACCATCGGTACTGATCTGCCACTGGTAAGTAAGTCCTGTACCGGTAGCTCCTACTGAATAGGTAACATTAAAGCCGGGACAAACAGGTGCCGCCAGAGCAGCAGGCTGTGAAGTAATAGCCGGTAACTGATTCACGGTAAGTGTGATGGAAGAACTTCCCACACAACCGGCAGCACTGGTGCTGGTGGCAGTATAGGTTCTTGTTACAGTTGGCTTTGCCCAAACCACGCTAACCGGTGTTCCGGTGTAGGGTATGGTGGCAGCTGCATCTGTATAGAGGTCAGTGATCGGGCTGAACACCACCAAACCGGCCGGGGTAACAGTTGTACCCAGTTGCATGATAGTACCGGCACAGAAAGTGGTGGGGCTGGCAGTAGAAATAATGAGGGAGAAGCGGCGCATTGAGCCAACATCTATACCGGCATTATCACTTACGTTCAGGTTCCAGTTTCCGTTCGGGCTCACACCATCAAAAGCTGACAACGGGTTATCAGGAGCAAAGTTTCCGGAAAGGAATTGGCCTGTAACACTTGTAACAGTTGCCAGGGATGGGAATCCGCCATCGTCATCCAGCAGGGTGGCACAGATATTTTCCCTTGTACCGCCTCTTCTGTTCATCACATTCACTGTAGTGGCGGTAGGTGAGGTCAGTCTGAAAATCAGATCACCGATAAATGTATGGTTCATGGCAGAACTTGTATTACCAACGGTGGCATTACAGGTTCCGGCAGGGTCTGTATCAAACCTGAAGTTAACATCCGTAATCGTACCGGTAAGACCGGTTACATTCAGCGGGATATTTACACCAGCCGGTGTATTATCAGGTACAGCCACCGCAGGGCCTGTATAGCTTACTGTCGTAACAGTACCGCCCGGAATGATCGTAACAGCCGGTATCGGGTTAACGGTTACAGTAACCGGTGTGGTAACAGAACAGCCTGTAACATCTGTTGATGTAAGGTTGAAGTTATGTGTGCCTGCAGGCAGGTTCGTTACGTTGAAGCTGGCATTTGAATTATTCGGTCCTGTTGGCGGGTTCTGCACGATCGTACCGGGGCCGGTAAGGGCATGCGTATAGTTACCGGCAGTTACGCCAAGAATAGACCAGTCAACCAGTTCGCCCAGGTCCGCACCGGCACGATCAGAAATATTCAGCGTCCAGGTACCGGCACCATTACAGGGGAATGTAAAGCCGGCCCAGTTATGTGCTGCGCCTGCAGTATTGGAAGGTCTGTAGGTACCTGCTGCAATAAAACCGGGTCCTACATTGGTTTCGGGTATTACGGTAGCTCCGGCCAGGTCAAAGGTGTACACAGCAGGAGGTGGTGTTGTGGCATTTGTAGTACCCAGGTTGTCAGAGTTGCCGGCTGCACCAGGTGGCACACCAGGCCTGTCAAACAGGAAGGTGGTGCCACAAGGGCTGGTAAGTGTGAATATAAGGTCACCCACCCAGCTATGACGGGCATTGATACGGACACGAAGATCGCCGGCCGCAGCAAAGTTAGTACCGGAAGGAAGTGTCAGCGTGGTATTTACACCTGCGATGTTGTTGTCAGGGATGGCGAGATTTATTGCACCCGAAGAAGCCAGCACTCCCACTCCGCCGGTGGTAACACCACCAGATACGGTGCCGGTGATATTAGTGGCAAGTGGTGCACAGCCGGTAGCCGGCGTTGCCAGTACATTCGAGTGAACCGGTCTGTTTACGTTCAGGGCAAATTCTGCTGTTGTTGCATTGCCTCCGCCGTTGGCACAGGTTACGGTACAAACATAGAAGCGGTTAACACCTGCAGCACCGGTATAGGTACTGTTCGTGGCACCGGCAATATTCGTATAAGGACCACCTGAAGTGGGTGATGATTTCCATTGGAAACTGATACCGGTAACACCTGTGGTGAAACCAGTCAAAGTAAGTGTTACGTTGGTACCGGCACAAATAGTAGCCGAAGGACCAGAGATTGAACCAGGTGAAGGCACACCTGAACAAGGGAATACGCAGGTTCTGTTAAGGGTAAAGTTTCCGGAGGCTGTGTTAAAGCCGGTAACTAATACATAGTAGGTGGTACCCACATTGGCAGTAAACTGCACCTGTGATTGAAGGCTTCCTGCACCGCAGGCCGCATTATCATCGTTGCCGGTAACGCAGGTAAGGGCTCCGCAGGAGCCGCTGAACACACCCAGTTTGGTATCATATCCCGAACCGCAGGTGTTTATGGTGGTGGTAGAACCATCGCCGGCAAAAGTGTACCATACGCCAGGTGCAGTGTTTAATGTTGTAATACATGTAGCTACGGCATCTGTTGTGGCAGAAGCTGTAGAACCGGTAATGGTCTGGCCGCAGTTAAGAGGCAAAGCACCTGCACAAAGGTCATTAACGGGTGGTGGTGGCGGCGTACAACTTGTACATTGTACAGTTGTTGTCCGGCAGGTGGCCTGGCTTCCGCAAGCGGCACTGGTATTCCAGTGGGCGTAAATTGTGCCGGTAAATGTATTGGCAAATACCAGGGGAGTTAATCCTGAAGCAAGTACCGGTCCGCTGGAGCTTCCAGAACGGATAGTGATAAAATCAGTGGCCACACTGCTGGTAAACCGGAGCGTTTGCCCGTTTACAGCTCCGCTGATTACAGAGAACTCACCACCAAAAGAACAGGTGGAAATAGTGGTAACTGCTCCAGTCGGGTTGATGGCAATAGTGGCGCCGGGGAATTGAGTGGTGTTTGTACACTGACTTAAGGCTGCTTTCCCTGAAATTAATAGCAAAGAAAACAGAAAGAAGTATATTTTCTTCATAAGCAAAATTTGGTTAGTCCAGATTGTCCCTCAGGTGTGAAGGTATTCGGGGGAAAGTTATGAATTTTTTCCACTGCGGCAAGTTTTGGCAGGAAAATATTCAGGCCGGAAAGCCGTTTATATCTCTTTAAACAATACCGAAATATGACCGGTCCGTTTTCCCGAATTATCCTTTTTATTCCCCTCTTCCTGTTTTTTACAATCTTGTCCCCGGCCCAGATGATCACCGGCACCTGGAAAGGTAAAATAAACCGGCAAAAGGTGGAGGTAAAGATCATTCAGCAGGGCGACAGCCTGACGGGTACATCGTACTATTACGAATCGGCCAATACGTACCGCAGATATAGCATAAAAGGCTATTTTGATCAAAACACCAACGAGGCCATCTGGTGGGACGACCAACTGCTGGAAGAAAAATCCGGCCGCTTCAGTCTTGGCATACCCGGAAAGGTTCCGCTTTTGTCCCGGGCCGACTTCAACTGCCCCGGCGGTGGTAAAATGATGCTCGATGGCAAAGCTGCCCGGAAAGAGGATGATGAAGATATCAAAGGCGATGTGCACCTCGATAAAAGCTCAGGCCCGGTTTTCCAGGATGAGTGGGATTTTGTAATAGACAATTATACCGTTGGCGCCAACGACCCGGATATTATTGACAGTGTGGCATCACTTGCCGGCAGGCCGGTGGTTATTACTGCTGCTCAGCCCAGCCGTACCAGTTCCCCTGAAGTTCAACCCGTACCTCCTCAAAGCCCGTCCGTTAACAGGGCAGAGACACCCGCTGCCCCACCCGTCACAGAAGCTCCCGTTTCTGTACAGAAGACCCAACCGGATGAACGAAAGACCGTAACGCCTGCTGTTATTACTTCCGCCCCGGCTGTGGTAAAGGCGATCCCTCCGCCAGCCATTGAGGAAAAATTCAAATCACGCCAAAAGGTCTTTATTAAAGAAATACCGGTAACCGGCGACTCTTTAGAACTTCGTTTTTATGATAATGCTGAAATAGACGGCGATTCTATTTCCCTTTTCCTGAATGGTAATCTTATATTCAGCCATATCCGGCTAACAGGGAACGCCTATACCATCAAATTATCTGTGGCTGATATGGAGCCGGTCAATGAACTCATCATGGTGGCCGAGAACCTGGGTGCCATTCCTCCCAATACATCCTATATGGTGGCACTGGTAAATGGTCAGCGGCATGATGCTTACCTGTCGAGCACGGAAGGCAGCAGTGCCATGATACGGCTGGTGAAGAAAGAATGATATTCCTGCATAAAAAGTCCCGCAGCGATAAACACTGCGGGACGTATCATTTGAATTTAATAATGATTACTTGCGATAGACCACAATACTCACGGCCTTCTTGATAAACTCGCCTTCATCATTATAGATATACAACTGGTAAGTGCCGGAAGGCATTTGTGCCATATCCACCGGTATCACACTGCCATAGCCCACGCCGGTGAATTCCTGTGCTTTCACCAGTTTGCCATCGGCGGCAAACACTTTCAGGCCAAGGCGGGTGTAAAGGTCTGTATTCAGACGGATGTTGAAGCGGCCATTATTCGGGTTGGGGTACACAAACACCGCTGAAAAAGCATCCAGCAGCAGGTGTCGTTCGCCGCATTCATTTACTGATATCGGGATGGTTTTAACGGTGGTACAACCGGCTACTGTTAAGGTATAGGTGATTGTTCTGACACCGGTGCCTGCAGCAGATGGTACAAATTGTCCGGCCTGCACACCTGTACCACTCCAGGTACCGCCTGCCACCGAAGCTGAAAGGTTGAACGCATTATCGGAGCGGCAAACAATATTGGGTGTATTGAAAGTGAAATCAGGCTTATCCCTCACAGTGAAGATGGCTGCATTTGAATTAACCGGTCCGCAGCTTCCTGTTACAATCACCCTGAACTGGTAGCCGTTTTGTCCTGTAGCTGCTGTCAATGCAAAGCTGGCCGAAGTGGCTCCTGCAATATTAGTCCAGGTACTTCCGCCATTGGTGCTCAGTTGCCACTGGTAGCTTGCCACAGTTCCGGTGGTTCCAACGGTAAGGGTATGATTGTCGCCATTACACAGTGTTGCATTGGCTGGCTGTGCAGTAATGCTTACCGGCACAGAGATGGTCAGCGTGGCTGCATTTGAGTTTACGGAACCGCTGCAGCTGCCAAGCACACAACGATATTGGTTATTGTTCAATGCGGCTGTAGCACCTGTAATGGTAAGCGTGGCTGTCGTTACGCCGGAATAAGGGGCCGTATTAGTAAGATTTACAAAACCACTACCGCTGTTTACCTGCCATTGGAAAGAGGTGGCGCCGGTGGCCGCAACAGTAAACGATGTATTTGTGTTTTCACAAATGGTAACACTGGCCGGCTGGCTTGTTACCGTTGCGTTGGTGCCAACAGTAAGGGTAGCTGAATTTGAGTTGGTTGCTGCACTGCATCCATTCGTAACCACACAGCGGTAGATGTAACCATTCATTCCCGCTGTGATGCCGGTAATGGTAAGTGTGGCTGAGGTAACGCCGCTGTACGGGGCAACAGCAGGAATATTTACAAACCCGCTGCCTGTATTTACCTGCCATTGGTAAGAAGGAGAAGTTCCGGAGGCGGTTACGCTGAAGGTAGCGTTGCCACCTGCGCATCCGCTTACATTAGCCGGTTGACCGGTAATGGCAACAGAAGTACATCCCACCACGATTTTAGTGATCGTATCAGATACCGCCAGCAACTGGCTTGCACTGTTAAACAGGTTTGATTTAATATAAACAGCCGGCTCGCTGGTAAGTTGTACATCATCTACAAACCAGCCACCACCTGCCGGAGCCGTATTATTATCTGAAGCAAAACGGAAACGTATATTCACCGATTGTCCTGCAAAAGAGGAAAGGTTGATCTCCGTTTTCATAAATGTATTGATCAACCCGGTAAAGGCTGCCCTTCCGGCCAATGCACTGCCGGTGCCGAGTGAGCCATTGTATTTACCGGTTATCATTCTTGAGCCAAGATCGGTCCAGGTGGCACCTCCATTGGTACTGATCTCTACCACACCTCCATCCCATCCGTCTTCCGTATTGAAGCGATGCCAGAAGCTGAGTTTTGAATAATTAGATACAGTGGCCGGGTTCAGGGCATAAGCAACAGAACTCAGCGTCATATCCGTTACTACCGCCGCATTGGGTGCAAAGAAGGCGTTTGGCGATGAATTACTAGCCACGCTTGATACACCCCATGTATTACCGGCAGCGGGGTTGATATTCCATCCTGCAGGAAGGCTGGCCGCCGGAACGGTTTCATTCAGGTGTGTAAGCGGGGCAAAGTAAGTGCCTGCGTTTACATTCACGGTAAAGGGGAATGTCTGACTTTGTCCTGAAAGCAGGGTGATCGGCCCGAATGTGATAGTACGGTTGGCCGCATTGTACGAGCCCCCGCTCACATAAGTTACGTTGGTTGGCAGTGTATCTGTTACAAAAGCATTGGTAAGGGGCGAACAGTTACCGGCCGTAACAGTATTTGTATAGGTATGGTTTTGTCCTTCACCCACCTGCGGTGCAGATTGTGTAAGGGTGAAGAAACCGTTGTCTACAATAAAGCTTGGCACCTGGTCTGTTACACTGTTGGCAGAACCTTGTGAGGCAGTTCTTCCCATACCCCGTTTGGCAAATGCTTTCCAGATAGAACAACTGTATTGTGCGCCGAAAAAGAGTGTATCAGCTTTCAGGATGGCATTTCTTGCATCAATAAAGCCTGGACCACATGGCTGCAGTTTCATTCCCTCGGTTACCAGTTTTATAGCGGCTGAGTTTCCACCCACACCACCGGCGTTGAAAAGGTTTGGGTTGATACCGGTTTGCTGTATCATTTCCCAGGTCATTTCCCAAAGTACGGCACACCAGTATTCACCGCGGTTATGTACCTGGGCAGGTAAGCTGGCTGAATATACAAGCGGGTTAATTGCCAGATTGGTGGAATACGGGAAGTTGCGGATACCAGCGCCTGTTACGGCCTGGCCGAGGGCATACGTTCCAATGGGGCGTGCAAGGGCTCCGTCTGCCGGGGTGGCTGTAGCCCAGTTGGTGGTAAGCATAAGGGCATAATAGTCGCTCCATCCTTCACCGCCGTGTTCTGCATTACCTACACATGAACTATTGCCGGGACCGCCTGTAAGACGGTTGCTGATGCCGTGGCCATATTCGTGACAAACGATTCCGTTGTCTGCATCACCGTCCCTGTCGGGATTTGGTGCTGTCCAGAGGTACATCTGCATACGGGGCCGCTGGCCATCCACCGGGGTGGCGAAGTTGGCATTATTGGTGCCACCGCCATCCTGTGCATCGGCAATAACGTAGTCTGCACCCAATCCGCCACGGCCCTGGTTATCATTCTGGAAATTTCCTGACACTTCATCAAAACCGTAGATGTAAGTGATATCGTGTATGATATTATTCCAGTAAAACAGGTTAGTGATATTGAACTGCTGGTTGGGCGGAGTGGTAAGTGTGGGTGCCTGGGTAAAGTCGGGCACATAATCGAATGTCAGCGTTGGCTGCGGAGTTTGTGAAAAAGCCGCTTTTTCAATAATAGTATTGGTGGCCAGCCTGTCTTCGGCAGCCCACACATTATTTCCCCTTGTGCTGTCGTGTTCAGTTGTGCCGTCATTATGCCATTTCAGGGAAGTAGCATTGCCGGGGGCCATTGTCCAGGGGTCTGTATGCAATACGGGTGTGCCACCAGTATGCTGCGGACTTTCTGCCGGATATTTCACCACGCGGTAGCTGGCGCTGTTTACCACAAATGGTTTATGAATGTCAAAAGCATTGGAACCGGCAACCGGAGCAGCCACATAGTTTGCAGACTGTGGCATTTCAGCTCTCGTATGACTGTCGGGTGTACCCCAATGGTCATGAACAGTCAGGTTGTTTTTATCTACAACAGAAAGATCTTGTGCATCCACCCGAATCAGCCACATATCGGCTGAATGATCGGGCGCCACCAATACTTCCCATGTAAGCTTTACTTGTTTTCCCTCAGCCACCGGCATCCAGAAGAGTGAGGCGGTGATATTCTCTGAAGTAACACCGAGGGTGCCGAAATCAGCTTTACCCCAGGCATTCTTTACCGGCTCACCGATCTTACCAGCAAGGTCCTTTATATCAATTTTGCTTTCTGCCAATGCGGCGAGTACTGCCTGTTTTGCACTGACAGCTGGAACGCCTGATGCATTATTTACTTTCTGTTCAAGCATTGGAATGCCGCCGCCGGCTACAGAAACCACTTTTCCATCCCGGAAAGCCAGCACATACATCTGGTTATATACCGGGATGTTTTTAAATCCCTGGTAGAGATAAACCAGGCGGATACCTTCTTTGGTGGTGTAGGTGGAGGACAAAACGCTGTTGTCAAGTTCAGCCTGGGAAATACCGATAGCTTGCTTGTTTTTTGACACCAGTGCTTTGGCATCGCTGATTTCAGCTTCCGTAAGCTGTGCTTTGGCCGATTGAAAAAGGAAACCAGTAAATAAAAGGAGTAGTAATTTTTTCATAAGCGCCTTTGAAGGGGGTGATAAAACATAAGTTTTGGGGGTACAAGTTATCGAATTGGCGGTAAAACCAGTTGACTGGCGCACAATTTTTTAACCCCTGTTCAATTCAGACGGGCAAAAGGATGAACATGAAAAATCCGGGTAAGGGTTAACCCCCTTATTTTCAAGAGGGAAAACAAACAGGTTAAACAAAAGAGAAGCGGCATCATCCATAGCTACAGCTGCTTCAGACGCCGCTTCCTCTTGCTGAAATTCCTCTCTACAGCTTCAGTATCCTGGCCGCTCTCAATACACCATTCCTGTCGGCTGTGATCACCTGGTAACTGCCTTTAGCTATATTACCAACAGCAACACTCACCTGTTGCTGACCGGGTAAAAGGTTTTCCGATTTTACCAGCACCACCTTTCCGGTCATATCTGTAATGCTGATCCTGAATGGGCCTGCGGGTATGCCATTCAACTGCAATATGATATTATCCCCTGTTACCGGATTGGGTATTACAGCAATGCTGCTGTTGTTTTGTTCTTCTTTAAGCATCACCACCTGGCTGTGAATGATACGGCCGCCATTTGCAGTAATCTTTAACCGGTAATAATGCCCCTGCTGCTGCAAATCATTATCAGCAAATTGCGACAGCACATTGCAATTGCTTCCTGTTGCTGCTACGGTATGCACCGGGTAAAAATTCACACCATCGGGGCTTTTCTCCAGTGTTATCAAACCATCAGTGGCATTATCACAATCCACTTTCCATTTCAGCAAATTGGTACCCGGCTGGTGCGTGCCGCTGAAATGAAGTATCTGCAAGGGCAACACACCGCTGAAGGTGCTGATATAAAAACCGGAGAAACCGGTAACCTGGATGCTGACCTCCCAGTAGTTTCCATTCCATACAATATCACTATCCACCGGGTCAATCAATATGCCATTGGGATTTGTGTAAGCACCGGGTATCGAAGGCGTTTGTGTGGGAGTGCCGTGATATTGGGTAATACGCAATGCTGCTTTGCCTGAAGCATCTGCAGGGCCAGTGGGCAGGGCCGGGTAAAGTGCCGCTTTCTTTGTATTATAATTATCAAATTCTGCCTGTGTATAAAATAATTTCACCGTGGCAGTGGCCGTAGCTGCACCCACAGTTGGTTCTATATCAAAATGCCGGGTGAGATAGGGATTGCCATTATACAAAGGAAGCGATCCGGCCAGATCGTTTGTTACCACACAGGTATTGACCACACCATTTACCGGTGCTGCACCTGACGGAGTAACCGTGACAAGCAACTGGCAGTTATTATCAAAGAAACGGGTGGCGCCGCCAGATACCGTGCGGGTGTTGCATTGCGTGGCGGCTGTTGCAGATTCATAGAGCACCGGCACAAAAGGTTCACCTACGGTTTCATAAGCGCCACGATCCGTAATACTTTCAAATATCCTTGGTTTGCCATCTATATCTGTCGGGTACAGCAGCGGATTGACAAATACATTCACACCTGTATTCACTGCCGGGCTGCAGGGCTTTACCCGGTAATCTGCCACGGTAAATGGCGCCGTGGTGTAAGATGGAGCATTCAGGAACAGCGGGTCATCCGTATTATTATTACTGCCGGTAAAACCACCTTCAATGATAGAATAAGAAACAACCGGCGAAGAAGAACTGCTGACCATCGTACTGCTGTTGCCGGATATGATACTGTTATGCACCTGTATGTTGGAAAAGCCAATATTCCGGAAAGCGCCGCCGGTGGTGGCATTATTTCCTGAAATGGTGCTATTGATCAGAAATGTATTTGAACTTGCTTCGCTGAAAACCGCACCACCTGCTGTTGCCGTATTGCCGGATATAATACAACTGGTAAACACAGGAGATGAGTTATTATAGCTGGCTGCCCCGCCTCCTGACACACCATTGTTGCCCATGACCCTGCAGTTGACAATTGCCGGAGAGGAATTTGTGAGTTGAATACCGCCCCCATAATTGCGCAATACGGCCCAGCCTTCCACCAGGATGTTTCCCGTGCCGTTGGCATTGCCATAAAGTATAGTGAGCCCGTCAAGTTTGGTGGTATTACCATCACTTACACTGGTTACCACATGATAGGTATTATCGGATAAATTGCCGGCCACCCCTATATCACCGCTCAGGATGACGGGGTAGCCCGCCAGGTTTCTTTCACTGAAGTTATTTTCGAATCCGCCAAAGCCGCCAAATATTTTCACGCCATCATTCAGCAAAAAGGTTTTATCCCGCGGGTCTGCCGGTGATGCATTGCCAAACGGGTCATGCGTGGGATAATAAGTGCCCTGTGCCACCAATATAGTATCGGCACCGGTACATACTCTTGAATATGCCAGCGCTTCTTCCAGTGTTTTAAAGGCATTCGCCCAGTTCAGCCCATTGCCACTGGCGGGCACGGCTGCATTTACATAGATGGTAAGTCCGCTGGCAGTATTTTCATACGCCCCCATATTCACCACTCCCTCCTGTATCCTGTTCTGGCTGATAATATCTGTGAGAATGCCGGCAGGCACTCCCGCATTATTACCGCTGTTTAAAGCAGGACTGCAGGCACCGGGTTTAAAATTACCGTTGCTGAATGGTGCACTGGTATAAGAAGGTGCATTTAAAAACTGGGGGTCAGCATTGATATTACCTGTGCCGGCAAAACCACCTTCCACATCACTGTAGGTTATGGTGGCCGATGAGGCATTTACATTCTGAATGGATGTACTGTTGCCATAAATAATACTATTAATGATGATAGGGGCCGATGACTGCTCATTCAATATGCCCGCTCCGGCAGAAGCAGCGCTGTTTCCGGCTATCGTACTATTTACAATGCGGGGAGATGATGTGTTGAAATTATAAATGCCCCCGGCAAGGTTGGATACCTTATTGCCCGCCACAACACAGTTGGTAATGGCTGGTGAAGAAGCCGTATTGAAAATACCGGCGCCGCTTACACCGCTGTTTCCGGTGATAATGCAATTGGTGATCTTGCCTGCATAACCGGCTGCATAGATACCACCGCCCAGGTTCCTGGCGATGGCAGTGGCTTCAGCGTTTACAGAACCAGCACCATTACAATTGCCACCGGTAATAGTAAATCCATCTATTTCTGTGGAAGCGCCATCATTTATTGTAGTTACCACATGGTAGCTGTTATCGGTAACGGTTCCCTGAAGCCCGAGATCACCACTCAGTACAGAAATATTAGCCGCCATGTTGCGGTCAGCGGGTGTGGATTCAAACCCGGCAAAGCCACCATACAGTTTTAATCCATTGCGGATAAAGAAAGTTTTATCCCTGGCATCAGCCGGTTGTGCATTATTCAGCAAATCGTAGCCCGGCAGGTAAATACCGGCAGCCACATAGATGGATGAAACAGAAGGACAGTTATTGGCCAGTTGCAGTGCGTCGGCAAGACTTCTGTATGCGGTGGCCCAGCTTTGCCCGTTTCCGCCGGCTGCTGCATTCAGGTTTACGTACAAAACGGAAGGCGTTGCTGCCGGTACATTTTCGTACGCACCTTTATCAACCGTCACCTGCTGCACACGGGCTGCCCCGATGATATCAGTGCTCACACCGGCAGGTATATAAGTATTGTTGCCTGTGTTAATGGCCGGACTGCATCCCGACAATCGGTAATCACCCATTGTAAATAACGACAATGGCGCCAGTGTATAAAGCGGATTGCTTACAAATAACGGGTTGGCATTGCTGTTTGCGGTACCTGGATAACCATCCTGTACGGTACAGTATCGCACTGTAACACCAGGGTTGCCCGGTGCGCTGATACCCGAACTGTTTCCATAAATAATACTGTTTGAAATTACCGGTGCGGAATTGTTGCTCACAAATAACCCGCCACCTGTTCCGGAATTATTTCCGGCAAAAGTGCAGTTGGTAATAACCGGCGCGGAATTGACTTCAATCGCTGCACCGGCGCCGTCGGTGGCTGTATTGCCTGCAAAAAGATCATTGACCAATAGCGGCATGGAATTTTTATAAATACTGATTCCACCTCCGGTTCCGGCAGCGTTGCCCACCACACTGCAATTCCGTACAACCAATGCTGAACTGATCAGGCACAAGCCTCCGCCCTGTTTATGAAATACCAGTTCCCCTTCTGAAACCAGGTTGGCAGCCACATCTGCATTTCCGCCGGTAATAAAAAAGCCATCCAGTTCGGTACTGTTGTCATCACTTACTGAGGTTACGACATGGTATGTATTATCAATGCGGTTGCCGGATACACCGATATCACCACTAAGTGTGGTGCGGTTCAATGCTAAGTTCCGCTGGCTGAAATGAGTTTCGCCGCCTGCAAAACCGCCAAATACTTTCAGGCCATTGCGCAGGTAAAAGGTCTTTGTTCGTGCATCAGCAGGTGTGGCGGATCCTGTCGGATCGTACACGGGATAATATGTATTGGCTGCCACAAACACACTATCTGCATTGTTGCAGTTCCTGGCATATTCCAGTGCTTCGCCGAGTGTTTTAAAGGCGGTGCTCCAGGTAAGGCCATTGCCCGAAGCAGGTACATTTCCGTCCACATACAGTTTGAATTTACCCAGCACACTTTCATAAGCGCCTATATCAACGGCCGCCTGCTGAATTCTTGCGACGCCGGTAATATCGGTAGTGGTGCCTGCCGGTACAGCAGCATTATTGCCGGTATTGATAGCCGGGCTGCAGGCTGATACTTTGTAAAAATTGATATTGGCGGTAAAAGGCGCTGTGGTATAAGAAGGGCTCAGGTCAAACTGCGGGTTGGCAGTGGAATTGCCGGCGCCTGCTGTTGTATTTTGTAAAATGCAATAACTGAAGGCCGGCACAGCAGCCGGTTCGTTGTAAACACCATTGCTGTTATCATAAATGATACTGTTTGTAACAACTGGTGCTGATGCCTGAACATTTGCCATACCTCCGCCGGATAGGGCATAATTACCCGCCATGCTTACGTTCACGATCTGTGGTGCAGCAGCATTGGCGTTATACACGCCTCCTCCGAAATTCTCCGACCTGTTGCCGGCTATCACACAATTGATAAGTTTGGGCGATGCCGCAGTGTTAAACACACCAGCACCTGCGAAGGAGGCAGCATTGCCCGTGATGATACAGTTTCTTATACCAGGAAAAGAATAAGCGCTGTATACCCCGCCGCCGCCGTTTCTTTCCACATTGGTGTTTTCGGCAGCCAGCGTACCAATGCCGTTTGCATTACCATCTGAAATAATGAATCCGTCCAGGATGGTATTTGTATTATCATACAAAGACATCACCACATGGTAACTATTGTCAAATGCGCCGCCCGGTGAGCCGAGGTCGCCGCTGAGAATGGTGGGGTTAGCTGCCAGGTTGCGCTGGCTGAGTGCTGTTTCGTTGCCGGCAAAGCCGCCAAATAGTTTATAGCCGCTGCGCAAATAAAACGTTCTGTCTCTCGGATCGGCAGGTGAAGCATTGCCCGAAGCATCATACTCCGGGTAATAGGTTCCTGCAGCAACGAATATGGTATCTCTTGTACCGCAGGCAGCAGGCGATTGCAATGCTTCTCCCAGTGTTTTATAAGCGGTATTCCAGCTCAGTCCGTCACCGCTTACAGGCACGGCACCGTTTACATAGGTTTTAAAAGAGGGCAGCACCACCGCATTTTCATAAGCGCCTTTGTCCACCACCGTTTGCTGAATTCTTGCAGCACTGAGTAAGTCGGTCGCCAGGTTGTTGCTGATGGAAGCAGTATTATTTCCGGCATTGAAGTCGGGACTGCAATGCTGCAACCGGTAATCACCCGTAATAAATGGTGCGGTGGTAAAAGAAGGACTATTAATAAATAAAGGATTGTTTGTACTGATACTGCTGCCGGTAAATCCTCCTTCTACAGTACTGAATGAAATAACCGGTGTGGAAGCCGCAGTCACAAAGCTTCCGTTATTACCATAAATAATTGTATTGGTGATAACAGGGTTGGATGCAGCGGCCAGAACAAAAGCACCGCCTGCCACGGCATTGTTTCCTGCAATGGTTGAATTAACGATCAGGGGTGAAGAATTTGTTTCACAATTCAATCCGCCGCCATTCGTGGCACTGTTGCCGGTGATAAGACAGTTAAGCACCGTTGGTGATGAATTGCTGAAACAACTGATGGCCCCGCCATTACCTCCGGTATTACCGGCAAAATGACAATAACGTATAGATGGTGATGAATTGGTAAGTTGAATGCCACCACCAAAGTCCCTGCGTATGTTAAACCCTTCCACCGAAACAGTACCTGCACCATTTGCATTACCATCGCGGATGATGAACCCGTCGAGCAGGGTCGTGTTGCCATCATTTACAGATAACAAAACGTGGTAACAATTATCGGTGCGGTCGCCGGTTGTTCCGATATCGCCACTGAGAATGGTGGGGTTCAATGCAAGGTTTCGCTGGACTGCGCTGGTTTCCGTTCCGGCAAAACCACCGATTACCCTGAGTGTATTGCGCAGGTAAAAGGTTTTGTTTCTGGGATCGGCAGGACTGTTATTTCCTGTCGCATCATGTGTTGGGAAATAAGTTCCTTTCGCCACAAAGATGGTATCGATACTGCTGCAGTTCCTGGCGCTTTCCAAAGCCTCACCTAATGTTTTGAAAGCAGTGGCCCAACTGAGGCCATCGCCGCTTGCCGCTACGACTGTGTTTACATAAAACCGGGTGGTGGACAACGCCACATTTTCCCAGGCACCCATATCCACTACTTCCTGGGCAATCCTCGCATTACCATCAATATCACCGGCTGCAGATACTGCTGTATTTGTTCCGGCATTGATAGATGGGCTGCAAAACTGCAAGCGGTAATTGCCGCCGGTAAAAGGCGCCGTGGCCGAAGACGGACTATTGATGAAGGCAGGATGTACTGCAAGATTGCCGGTGCCGGCTGCTGCTCCCTGCACATTACTGTAATTGATTACCGGCGAAGAGGCAACCGTTACGATACCGCTGCTGTTATCATACACAATGCAATTCACTATTTGCGGAGAAGAAGAATTGCCGATCACCATACCGCCTCCGGCTATTGCCCGGTTGCCGGCAATGGTGCAATTGCTGATAAGCGGGGAACATGTTCCGTCAATGTTCAGTCCGCCGCCATCAGCCGCCACATTACCTGTGATACTGCAATTATTAAGTGTGGGAGAAGACTGGTTGTAAATACTTATACCACCACCATTGGCTGATGAAGTGTTGGCTTTAAAACTGCAATTCAGAATAGCAGGAGAAGAATTTGTGTTTTGCATACCGCCTCCGTAGTTCCGCAATACACTCCATCCTTCCACAAGGATGTTTCCGGTTCCGTTGGCATTACCACCGGTTACTGTAAATCCATCCAGCACTGCTGTTCCGTTATCACTTACCGAGGTAACCACATGGTAGCAGTTGTCTGTATTTACACCTGCTGTACCAATATCTCCGCTGAGGATGGTGGTATTGGCAGTAAGATTTCTTTCAGAAAGACTTTTCTCTGTGCCGGCAAAGCCGCCATAAATGCCCAGATTATTCTTTAGTAAAAATGTTTTATCTCTTGGATCGGCAGGTGAAAGGTTACCAAATGGATCCCTGGTGGGATAGTATGTTCCGGCAGCCACAAAAATACTGTCGGTGCATATTGATGCATCCTGCAAGGCTTCTTCGATGGTTTTGATAGCCGTGGACCAGGTAAGTCCGTCGCCGCTGGCGGCTACGGCAGCATTTACATATAATGTCCTTACACTTTTTTGCTCGTAAGCCCCTATATCCACAAAATTTTGCAACACACGGGGCGAGCCCTGCAGGTCGAAGTTGACAACCTGTGGAAGGCCGAGGTAAAAACCGCTGCCGGCGTTAATGGCCGGGCTGCAGAGCTGAAGCCGGTAATCGCCACCGGTAAATAATCCGGGTGCCGGTGCGCTGACAAATTCGGGATCAACGTTAAGCACGCCGGGGGCAAAGAAGCCGCCCTGAATGATTGAATTGGTTATTTCCGGGTTTGCGCTAACGAAACGCAGCGGGCCATTGAAATTATCATTGCCCCAGAAAATACAATCGGATATCACTATGTCATTGTTATTCACATAAAAAATTCCCTGGCTCGCCCCTTGCCCGAAATTGCCGGAAAAAGTACAGTTTACAAGCATGGCCCTCACCCCACCCTGGATACTCATCGCTGCTCCCTTGTTGTTGGCCCGGTTGCCTGCAATAATACAGTTCATAAAGAAGGGAGAAGATAACTGAGCATATACTGCCCCGCCTTCAAATGCTTCGCAATGCTGGAACCTGCAATTGCGGACAACCGGGTTGGCATTTAAACACACAAGGCCTGCGCCGGTGCTGTTCGGCACCTGGAAATTTCCGGCCTCCGTTACCGTTCCGCTTAATGCTGTTCCGCCTGTAATACTAAAACCGTCAATGATCGTATTTTCAGTATTGTTCACTGCAAGCAGGATATGATAACGGTTTAATCCGTATAGAACTGTTTCGTTCAATTCAACATTTCGTTGTCCCAGGTAGGTTTCATTTCCCAGAAAACCACCGAATAGCTTTACTTCACTGTTGAGATAAAATGTTTTCAAATTTTCGTTTACCGGATTCAGGTTGCCTTCTATATCCCTTTCCGGGCGATAAGTACCTCTTGCCACAAAAATGGTATCAATGTCGCAAAAACGGGCTGCCCGCAAAGCCTCATCAATTGTTTTATAAGCGGAAGCCCAGCTCCGGCCGTTGCCGCTGGAAGCTACCGAGCCATTTACATAAAAAATTTCCCGGGGAGCCGCCACCGGCTGATACTCTATTGCTCCTATATCAATAGTTCCTTCCTGTATCCTCGGTTGTCCTTCCACATCCAGCGGAAACCCGGCTGATAACAAGAGATTATCTCCTCCATTCACCGCTTCGCTGCAGGAATTCAGCCGGTAATCACCACCGGTAAAAGGGGCCAGCTGGTAACGGGGCGCATTTACGAAGTGGTAGGTTTCTGTAAGTGATTGCTCCACTAGGCTGTTGGTAATCTGCACACTGCCCGACAGGTCATTGCCTTTGTTACCATCCGCAATTGTATTGTTGAGTGTGAGTGATCCTGAAAGATGCCGGATACCACCCGAAATACTGCTGCCGGTGGTATTGTTTCCTGATATGGTGCAATTGGTTATAACCGCACCACCAGCGGAGTTTATACCGCCGCCATTCTGGGCAATGTTACCGGCAATGATACAGTTGATGATTTGTGACGAACCATTGATGATGCTGACCCCGCCGCCGGAATATCCCTGGTTAGACTGGATTCTGCAGTTGGCTATCGTAACATTTGTATTATTCAGATGCAGCCCGCCACCGAGCGAAGTTGCTATAGTGCGGCCTTCCACCACACTGTTATAATTGGGGTCCAGCACCGGGCTTCCTGTTACCAGCCGGGCATGACCATAGGCTATCGTAAAGCCATCCAGCCTGGTACTGCTGTTATCATTGACGGATATCACCACATGGAAAGAGGCCCCGTATGTGCTGCTGCTTTCAGAACGTAACAAGGTGAGATTATTTACATTCCGCTGGCCCAGGGATGTTTCATTTCCTGCAAACCCGCCATATACAGCCACACCGTTCTTAAGCACAAACGAATAGTCTCTTGCCACCGGTTCAAAAAAGGTCCATCCGGCTGGTTTGGTTGGCCGGTATTCACCCGCCTTCACCCAGACCTGATCGCCTTCCGAAGCTATGTCGATTGCTTCCTGAAGGTCCTTTTTGGCGGTAGCCCAGGAAGTGCCTGAACCGGAATTGTCCGGCCTGGCTGCATCCACGTAATAGATTACAGCTTTTGCAGTTGAATTGAAAAACAACAGACTTGATGCGAAGAAAACATGCATTGCGAATGAACGCAAATTTGCATTGCGGGTGACAGCAGAGTACATAGTTGATTAGTTATCGTGAAACAAATTCCGTTTCAGGATAATCAATCATGGGGGAAGCCAAAAATAAGGAAAATTTCAATACCCATAAAAATTATTGTTGCGGCGGCCCCCTGAAAAAAAACATCCCGCTTGTAAGGCGGGATGTTTGTCACTTACTGGTTATTCTTTTACACTTAATGGTATACCACAACGCGGCGTGCTGCCAGCTCCAATCCGGAGCTGTTAATCACTTTCACCAGGTACACACCCGCTGCTGCATTACCAAGGTTCACGGTAATGTTGCTGTAGGTAATACCCAAAGTGAGTGGCTGGCTGTACACTTCCTGGCCTCCGGCGTTGTATACTTTCACAGTCACCTGCTCGCCGGTCTGGTTATAGAAGCGGACATTGAAGGTTCCGGTATTCGGGTTTGGATACACCCAGAGGTTGTTGGAGAATTGTGCGCCGATGGTAATCTGTGCCGCAGATGATACGCATCCATTCAGGTCTGTATATACCACAGTGTAGGTGCCGATGCCGTTAATATTGATCGGGCCATAGCTTGGTCCGTTCACACCTGTGAGCGGCGAACCGTTCAATGACCATACAAAACTTCCGCCCGCCGGGTTAACGGTGGCATTGATGTTCGTGGTCTGGTTTGGCAACAGGGCTGCCAGCGGTGAAGCTGTAAGGCTGATCGTCGGCAACGGATTTACAAACAGCGTGGCGGCATTTGAGTTGATCGTGGTGCAGAGACCTGTAACCACCACCCTGAACGTATTGGTGTTCATGGCAAGCGTTACACTGCTCACAGTATGGCTGGTACCGGTGGCGCCGGCGATATTCACCCATGCGCTGCCATTCCATTGCTGCCATTGGTAGCTCAGTGGTCCGCCTGCTGTCGGGCTGGTGATCGCCGCTACGGTAAATGTGGCATTCTGGCCTGCGCAAACAGTGCGGTTTTGCGGTTGCTGCGTGATAACAGGCGCCTGTGCATCGATCACCGTTATGGTGAACGTACAGTTGCTGCTGTTTCCGCACGCATCAGTAGCCGTTGCTGTAACGGTGGTGGTGCCGATCGGGAAGGCAGAACCGGGCGCTATTGAATAATTGAACGTAATGGTACCTCCGCAGTTGTCGGTGGCTGTTGCCGCAAAGTTTACTATGGCGGTGCAGGAGCCAACTGGTGTGGTTACGGTAATATTAGCAGGGCAGGTGATCACCGGTGCGATATTATCGTTAACGGTTATTACCTGTGTACACTCACTGAAGTTGCCGCACACATCCGTTGCACGGTAAGTGCGGGTAAGTGTGTACCTGTTCGGGCAGGTCTGGTTAGTGATCACATCGCTGATATGCGTGATGGTAATCACACCGGCACAGTTGTCGGTGGCGGTTACCAGCGCCGTATTCGGAGCAGGCACAGCGGAAGCACAAGCCACTGTTATTGCAGCGGGACAGGTGATCACCGGCGGTGTCTGGTCATTAACGGTTATGATCTGTGTACACTCGCTGAAGTTGCCGCACACATCCGTTGCACGGTATGTTCTGGTAACGGTGTAGCGGTTAGCACAGGTCTGGTTGCTGATCACATCGCTGATATGTGTGATGGTCACCACACCGGCACAGTTGTCGGTGGCAGTCACCAGGGCTGTATTCGGAGCAGGCACAGCGGAAGCACAGCTTACTGTCAATGCAGCCGGGCAGGTGATAACCGGCGGTGTCTGATCGTTTACGGTGATGATCTGAGTACATTCTGCAAAGTTGCCGCACACATCTGTTGCACGGTAAGTGCGGGTGATAGTGTAGCGGTTAGCACAGGTCTGGGCACTGATCACATCACCCTGCCATGTAACAGTTACAGCACCGGCACAGTTATCACTTACTCCTGTTACCGAAGCAATGTTTGCCGGTGGTACGGCTGAAGCACAGCTTACTGTTACCGGAGCCGGACAGGTCAGTGTTGGCGGTGTCTGATCATTTACAGTGATGATCTGTGTGCACTCTGCAAAGTTGCCGCACACATCTGTAGCACGGTATGTTCTGGTAACTGTGTAGCGGTTAGCACAGGTTTGATTGCTGATCACATCGCTGATATGTGTGATAGTTACCGCACCGGCACAGTTGTCGGTGGCAGTTACCAGTGAAATATTTACGGGAGGCACGTTGGCAGCACAGCTTACTGTTACCGCGGCCGGGCAGGTGATAACCGGCGGTGTCTGATCGTTTACGGTAATGATCTGTGTACATTCTGTAAAGTTGCCGCACACATCAGTAGCACGGTAAGTACGGGTGATGGTGTAGCGGTTAGCACAGGTTTGTGCACTGATCACATCACCCTGCCATGTAATGATAACTGTTCCCGCACAGTTGTCGCTCACGCCGGTTACAGCGTTAATATCAACGGGCGGTACGGCTGCTGC
>JAEUVM010000028.1 GCA_016787125.1 Chitinophagaceae bacterium
GATCTCGCCCCCTCCGATCACCATCACTTCATTCACATCGGCCTGGCTGGCCACAAATAATGCATCCTCTATACTCTTCACCACGATGGTGCCGGCGGCATTCCAGCCCGGCTGGCGTGAGATAACAATATTTTTTCTGCCCGTAAGAGGTTTACCCAGCGATTCAAATGTTTTACGTCCCATTACCACCGGCATGCCCCAGGTTACGTTTTTAAAATGCTTCATATCATTGGGAAGATGCCAGGGCATTTTTCCTTCCTTACCAATGGCATTATTCGAGGCGGCGGCGACTACAAGGCTTATTTTCACGCTAATTGGTTAATTGGGTAATTGGGAATTCGGAGTTCACTACATGGAATTTATAGCCCGTTATTTTGAGTTTGCTGTTTGTATTTTTATTTGGCATTTGCTTCTTGAGATTTGTAACTTTTCATCAAACAGCAACTGGCGCCTTTATCCCCGGATGATGCTGGTAATTCTCCAGTGTAAAATCTTCAAACGTGAAGCTGAAAATATCTTTCACAGCCGGGTTCAGCTTCATCGTGGGTAATGGATAGGGTTCGCGGCTCAGTTGCAGCTTTACCTGCTCCATATGATTACTGTAAATATGCACATCGCCAAACGTATGGATAAATTCACCCGGCTGCAGATTGCATACCTGTGCTATCATCATGGTGAGTAATGCATACGAAGCAATATTGAATGGCACACCCAGGAATACATCCGCACTCCGCTGGTATAGCTGGCAACTCAGTTTGCCATTGGCCACCCAAAACTGGAACATGTTATGACAGGGCATCAATGCCATTTTTGGCAGGTCGGCCACATTCCATGCACTGATGATGAGGCGGCGGCTGTCGGGATTGGTTTTGATCTGCTGAATAAGCTCCGCAAGCTGGTCAGTCACTTTGCCATCCGCACCTTCCCAGCTACGCCATTGTTTACCATACACAGGACCGAGATCACCATTTTCATCAGCCCATTCATCCCAGATGCTGACGCCATTTTCTTTCAGGTATTTAATATTGGTATCGCCCTGGATGAACCACAACAATTCATGTATCACCGATTTGGTATGTACTTTCTTGGTGGTGCAAAGCGGGAAACCTTTGGAAAGATCGAACCGCATCTGGTAACCAAAACAACTTATCGTACCGGTTCCGGTGCGGTCGCTTTTAGCCACACCATTTTTCAGTACATATTTCATTAATCCGTGAAACTGCTCCATGGTGCGCAAATTACCGAAAAAGGGGATATAGCGTCGTGGCTCTTCCGGCTGTTGCCGGTGTTGACTCAGCCCTTCTTTCTGCGATTGAGTTCTTTCTTTATCAGTCCGAGTTCACGCCCGGTCTGTCCTTTCACCGATGTGTTTTCCTGTGCCCTCCGCATCAGGTAGGGGATCACATCACGGATGGGGCCAAAGGGCAGGTATTTGCTCACACTGCATCCGGCATGTGCCAGGTTGAAAGTGATGTTATCACTCATGCCGTACAACTGGCTCCAGTGTACATGCGGATGATTCAGCGGCAGGCCTTTTTCCTGCAATAATTGTGTGGCGTACAGGTTGCTGTACTCGTTGTGCGATGCCACCACAAGGGCCACCTGGTCGATATTATCAATACAGAAC
>JAEUVM010000126.1 GCA_016787125.1 Chitinophagaceae bacterium
CCGCTTCAAATGCGGGCAGGTTCAAACCGGTAAATTCCCTGTATTTAACACTCATAGCCTTGCTAAAATGGCTGCGAAGTTACGGAAAGAGAAGAAGTAAGAAAGACGGAAAGTCCGCCAAACGGACCTTCAAACTCCCTGGTGTCCCGGCTTTCTGCCTCGCTTATGCACCATTGTTGGCAACATTTACCCAAAAAGAAAAACCCCTCCGGCAGGCAGCCGCAGGGGTTTTCCTGTTAATGCATTCATTTATCCCTTTTTTACCAGCACTGATTCAAACGCCGGATAGCCTCTCTCGCCATTCTGGGTAAGGGCGGTGAACCGGACCTTGTAATAGTTATTGTCTCCATCTTTAATAATATAATACCGGTCTGTCCTTACAGCAGGCGAACTGGTAGGACCACCGCCGCTGCGCCAGTCGGCAGCAATAGCATTCTGTGTTGTCAAAAAGGTCTGTGCAGCAATATCGGCTTCGCCAAAATCGGCAAATGCTTTAGTCGCTGTCATCACTTTGGCCACCTGTACATTCCGGTTCAGCAGTATTACATCCTGGAAAAGATAGGGCACTTCGCCTGCACCAAAGTTGGTGATATTGGAAAAATACGTCCAGGCAAAATCCCATTTCTTCTTCTGCGGCTCCACATTTACAGCACCACTCTCAAAAGAAACGTATTTAAAGAAATAGGCCTCGTCTTTTGCAATCTCCACGGATGTAAAGGTGGTGGCGGCAATATCTGCATGTTGCAGGGTGTATCCGCCAGATGCATTACGGATGATGCGGATCTTCTTCCAGCCCCTGGCCGGTGCAGGGTTGCCGGGTGCATAGCCCCTGTTTACTATATATACTTTGTTATCGCCTGCATTGGCACTTATCGACGCAATGGCCGTACGACTAAGATCGCCATTCGGGTAATCAATATACGGCAGTGAAATAGTGGTAGGCGCAAACTGGCTGAAGGCCACTTCCGCCCCAAACCCCACCGTGTCGGCAGCCGTCACCGCAGCCAGGTCATTCTTACTGATCTGCTTTGCCATCATCGCCGAAGAAGAATTCAGTATCACCCGGAAATCATCGGAACCGGTATAAAAACCAAGGTCCCAACTGTTGCGGTTCACCGCACTTTCCCGGTTGGCACTGAGGTCTACAAATGTTTTGTTGGGAAATAATACACCGCCGCCATTAATCGTAAGGGATGAAGAGGACGAAACTAATTCCGCAAAACTAAGTGTCAGTTGCTTTGTCACCCCGATCAGCAGCGGGCTACCGGAACTGTAAATGTCAAATACAAGTTTCTCATCTCCATCAAATAAAACACCGGGCACT
>JAEUVM010000127.1 GCA_016787125.1 Chitinophagaceae bacterium
TTCCAGCATTTGCGGAATATGGTTTTCATCCAATGGCATTATGAGCTCCGATCCTGCTGTTGTAAAAGAATCCACCGGCTGCTCATACACCATCTGGCAGCAATCCATTTGATGCAGCACCTGCCATTTAGCAGTATCCGGGTTGATCGGATCAAAATACGACAGGGCCACTTTTCTTCCCGGTGGCAACATTGCATATAAACGGTCGAGGTTTGCCGGCGTTCTTTCCTTCATGGCAGCAAAAGGAGCAATATCGGGATGATAAAATCCTGCTTCACCCTGCACTGTTGCGATATCCCTGTTGCCGGTGGTGATAGCCTGCCAGATCATATTATCTAATACATGCGACATAAGGAAGTGCAACTTATACAATATCCCTTTCCGGCAAGCAGTACAGTTTCCAGCTTTTTGTATATATCAGATCGAAGCCGGCTGTTGGTGTCAGCCTGCCAGCACTTTTACCGTTTGAAGCACACCATTTACCATCACCTGCACCACAACCATATCGCCTGTTGCACCTGCAAATCCTTTACGGTTGATAGTGTATTGGTATTGTCCCGCTTTCACATTACACTCCTGCAATAGTATTCTCTGATTACCTGTTTGTGAGGAAATCACTTTCACACCCATGCGGCTGTCTTCCTTTACCACAACAGTTATGGTAAGTATATCGGCCACCGGGTTGGGTGATGCCGTTACGGTGAACGTAACAGGTGCTGTTATTTCATCCTGCGTTGCAGTATAGCCTTGCAGTATCTTCTCTACATAATGAATGGCATTGTCCGGATCACCAATGATGCGGTAACGACCCTGTGCATCAACCGGGTTGCTGATCACTTCCTGCTTTACTTCTTCCAGCAGGTGTCCATACCGGCTGCCGCTGAGATGAAGCAATAATTTTCCGTTACGCATATCACGGCTGGTCATCTTATCCATCGTCAGCAGCAGTGTGGCTTCGGGGTACCTGTCGCAAAAACGTTCCAGCGCTTCATACTCACGGTTCATACAGTAAGCATCCGGGTTGCTCAATGAAGCATTTGCCGCCCATGTTTTTTGCCAGGCATCGTAAAGTGTATTATAGCGGCTGCTGATCGCTGGCTCTGCCTTTCCTGTCAGGAAAGACAATTTACCCGAAGCCGACAACGAAAGCCTGGCATTCTCATACACTGCTAACCCAGCCTCCACTGCTTCCGCATCTGTGGCAAAACCTTTGTCAGCTCCTGCACCACGGGCAAATGTACCTGTCGGTTTGTAGTAATCAGATACCGCACCGTACCAACTGGGATATTCCAGTGCATTGCGTGGGTGAAACTGCCTGTCGAGATAACCAGGTTTGCTTTCCCAATCATACCCATGCGGGTGATCATTTCCCGGCTTGGTAACAGATGCATGTGTGTAAGCATAAGAGGTTTTCCAGAGATCCACCACGGCGTTGGCAGCCGTGGCGCCGGTACGGGTATAATTCCATGCACCGGGATAGCGGACAGGAGTATTGGAATAGAATTTATCAAAACTTGCCAGCGGATTACCTGCCACATAATAAATCGAATAGGAACCAGGAGGCCAGTTGTCGGTGCTGGTAACACCCCCGCTCCACGAAATGCAATTATAATGGGCCGGGGGAGTATTAAAAGTATTCGGTGCTGATTGTATGGCATCCTCTGTAGCCAGGTTAGGAAAATTATACGGTTCTGTTTCATGCAACTGGCCTACCGGGTTGCCCATATATACATCGCTGGTGCCGGTACGGCCGGCCGAGTACGCACATACGAATACAATGCTGTTTCCCATACCGGATGTATAATTCTTCTTTATCCGTGAGGCATAACCCCAGTTCCAGGTACCGCCACTAGTATTGGCATAATCATCATTATACCCGGTAATGGCGCCTCCGGCAAAGCTCAGGGTAAAGATGCGGGTATCGGGTGTGTTGCTGTTTGCATTACCAACCAGCCGGCAGGTGGAATAGTTCAGCACACCGGTCCGCTGTGCGGCAGTATACCGTTGTCCGCCCAATGGTGTGGTTACAAGGTAATCCACACCACTTTTTACTATCGTGGTTGTACCGGTCATTCCGCCGGTATAAGGTCTTACCAACAATACATAGGTGGCAGTTGCAGGTGGCGTAACAGTGAGGTCTGATTCATAACCGGTCCCGCTGTCATCATCATACCAGGAGCGGGTTTCTATATTATTCGGATCGAATAGATGCAGCACCGGGTCAACAGTTGAATTCTTTGTTTTAAAATTATAACTGACACCACCGGTAAGTGTTACATACGCAAAAGTGGTATAAGTAAATGTTGTATCGATCGCATGCTCATAATGGCCCGACGGATTGGAAAGGACTTTGCCATCCTGTCCTGTTACGGTTTTATTGATTGGCTCCATACTTTCCGGCTGCTGGGCTGCAAGCCTGTCAATGACTCCTGAAAAATGCTGCCAGTCTGCATCCAGTGTCCGGTGACTGTTTGTCATACTGAAACTGATCCCTTCATGTAAAGGTGCCAGGTCTCCTTTTACTGTAAACCGAAGCAGATGCTTACCGGCACCCAGCCACATAGCGGATGGAATCTTCCCGATGTTTACCGCTGCTGCCTGCTGCCATCCGCTGCGGGATGCTTCAACAGAAATCAGTGGCCTTCCGCCGTCGGCAGATATTTGCTGTGATGAACCAGCATTCATATTGCCGGTGATTTTTATAAAATAATTACCCGGCTGTTTTACATCCACCAGGTATACGACTGAAGATTGCCGGCCGTCACTTTCCGTCCATTCTTCCAGTTTGATCACTTCACCGGCTGCAGTACCGGCCTTGTATCTTTTCTTTTCTGATGTAAAAAAGGGTTGGGTCATACCTGTGCCTGCCAGCAGCAGCAACAGGATGCTTAGAAGGATTCGCATGAGTTGAAGGTTTATGGTTAAGGTTTGCACATTCACTTGTATAAATGGCATGGCAAAGTTGCAGACCGGGTTTCAATCCGGCAATACCCAAAAGTGGTAGTATTAGAAGGCTGATAATGATGGTATGAACGCAGAAACCTGCAAAGCCGGGTTTGCTTATTGGCTTCCTTCTGCCGACATAGTAATACGAAAGCCATTAAGGTCTTCAAAAGTTACTTCCTGTTTACCGTAGAAGGTTTCTTCAGTGAGTTCGATGATACGGGCACATTGTTTCAGTTTATCCACCAGTCCGGCAATTGATCTTACTTTGAAGTACAGACCGGCATCACGGATATGGCCCGGTACCATTTCTTTTTGTGAGGGAAACAACATGATGGCGGCGCCTTCCCATTCCAGTTGCGCCCAGTTCAGCTCTGCCTCCGGCTCCCAGGCCCAGTTGGTACCGGTGCAGGTAAAGCCGATGTGCATGTACCATTCCAGTGTGGGGCCCATATTACTTACACCGAGAAAAGGAATGCAAACTGCCATAAGCCGTTATTTGAAGTTAAAACGGGAAAGAGGATTTAATATTTTACCGGAAAAACGTAAACAGAAAGGTGGCCATGGTTTATTGACCAGTGCGCTACCGGCCGGTTTTTTTCATCAAAGCCAGCAGGCCATTCTTTGTTCCTTCAAAATAGTTGCCTTCCTTATATTCGGGGACCATCATTTCGTCAATGATGCGTTTGGTCTCTTCATCTGTCAGCAGCGGAACAATACCCTCACCATTACTGATCCGTACCCGCCGCAAGCCTGCACTTATCCCTATTACAATGCCGTTATTACTTTCCATTTTTCCCACACCCCATCCGTTGTGTATTGCCATTACAAGACTGTCAAACCTGTCCTTTGAAGTCCACGACCGGTGTACCGTCACCACCGCGATCTCGATGGCTGTTTGTCTTTCAAACGCAGCAATAAGGGAATCCAGTTCAGCCGCCTGTTCGCTGGTGAATACTCCTTCAAAATCGCTGACCCAGGCCAGCGGCCTTGCAGGAAAATAATCTTTATTAAAAAGAGAAACGAATTGGGCATATTCAAGTGAATGGATACCGCCCAGTGAGTTGATAAAGGCGCTGTCCTTAAGCAGGCTGTCCAAAACATTCAGTATGCTGTCACCATAAGTGCTCACCAGTTGATGATACAGAGAAGAATCACGGGCATGGCCCTGCTTACCTGGTGATTTCAGGAACACAGCCACTGTGTCTTTTTTGATACCTCCGGGTTCCTGGGCAAATGATATTCCCTGGAGAACAAGACAGAAAAGAAATATGAAAAATAAGCGGTGCATTTCAAGTCATCGGTGATTCTTTCCTTTATTCATTTACTGACATACTGTTTTGGCATTAAGATAAATGCTGCTGATTATTGCTTTGTCAGCAGCGGACTGTCACTCTTCAACTCATCCGGCAACAATTCTTCCGGCCAGTTTTGAAACGAAAGCGGCCGCACAAACCGTTTAATGGCATCGGCACCCACTGCACCGAAGCGGGAGTCAGTGGTGGCAGGAAAAGGTCCTCCATGCTGCATGCTCTTGCATACTTCCACACCCGTAGGTACACCGTTCAGTATTATCCGTCCGCAAATATTCTTTACCGCTTCCACCAGTTCTGTATTGTTCTTTACATCTTCCACACTGGCCATCAGCGTGGCAGTCAGTTGCCCTTCCAGGTGCAGCGCCACTTCCAGCATTTCTTTTTCATCCTTGCAACGGATCACTAACGAATACGGGCCAAAGACTTCCCGGTGCAATAATGGGTTGCCAATAAAATCGGCAGCAGCCACAGCAGCGATCGTTGCAGCGCCCTGTCCATGTTGCGGTGCCGCATCGGCCACAGCGATCATTTCCGTAGCAGGCTGCGCCAATACATTGGCCCTTGTTTCCACATAATTTTTAAAAATACCTGTATGCAGCATTTCACCGGGCACCACTAATCGTATGGCTTCACTTAAGCTGAGAATGAACTGCCGCAGTTCGGGACCTTCGATACCGATGAGCAAACCGGGATTGGTACAAAATTGTCCCACACCAAGTGTGATGGAGCCGGCATACATCTGTGCGATCTCCACGGCGCTTTCCTTCATTTTGCCGGGCAATAAAAACACCGGGTTCACACTGCTCATTTCTGCAAATACCGGAATGGGCACTTTACGCTGGCAGGCCCAGTCAAATAATTGTTTACCTCCGGC
>JAEUVM010000149.1 GCA_016787125.1 Chitinophagaceae bacterium
GCGCTTACCGGAAAAAGAAATAGCAGGGAACTGAGAAACTGTTTCATGTAAATCGTTTGGGAAGTGAATATCCTTCTTTCAGTTCATTTTAACAAACTGCTAATAGCCGGAAAAAAATCTGGCACAGTCTTATCAATACAATACCCGACAAACAATTTTTTAGAACTAAAATCAAAAGTCATGAAAAAGATATTTACACTCTCAGCCCTGGTGCTCATTGCCTCTATGGTGTTTACCGCCTGTACAAGAAACTATGATGGCGGCCCCAGCGAAAACTACTGGCTGTCTAAAGAAAGAGGCGAAGTGGTGTACAGCGATCCTTACTGCAGTTATTATGTAGTGGAAACAAACTACGGGTACACCGTCATACAGACCTACGGCTCGTACAAACCTTATGAGGGCGCCGTTTTATATGGCAACTTCAGCAGCCGCGGTACCCGTGATATGTACAACTTCTCTTCTGATGTGGTATTTACCGGCGTGGTTACCGATTACTGGCTCACCTATGTGGAAGCACAGGATGCCCTGGATTACTACTGTCCTTTTGGTAAAACCGGTGCGAAGCGGGAATTCAAGAAATCAAGTTTTTCGAAGTAGAGTCATGAACCATAAACACAAGCTGCCTGCAATTGCGGGCAGCTTTTTTTTTGCGTGGCAGTGTAAGATGTAAGTTATGCCGACAGCAGTGCGATCTCTTTTATGATTCGTTCAGCAGTTTCTTCTTCAGTCAGATGTTGTGCCACAAATGATTTGCCCGTTACTTTTTCATACAATTCAATATACCGGCGGGAGATCGTTTCCACCCATTCATCACTCATGACGGGTACGGTTTGGCCTTCTTTACCCATAAAGTCATTGGCAATAAGCCATTCCCTTACAAATTCCTTACTCAGTTGTTTTTGTCTTTCGCCGGTTGCCTGTTTCTCTTCAAAGCCGTCGGCATAAAAGTACCGCGAAGAATCGGGGGTATGCACTTCATCCATCAGGTAGATGGCATCGCCGATTTTGCCAAACTCATATTTTGTGTCAACCAGGATAAGTCCCTGGCGGGCGGCTATTTCTTTGCCTCTTTCAAAAAGGGCAAGGGCATAGCGGCTCAGGGTTTCCCATTCGGCCGCGGTGGCCAGTTTGTTTTCAATGATTTCGTCAGGACTGATGTCTTCATCATGACCTTCCGCCGCTTTGGTGCTTGGGGTAATGATAGGTGAGGGGAAATAATCATTTTCCTTCATTCCATCAGGCATAGCTGCACCGCAGAGCACCCGTTTACCGGCCTGGTAAGTACGCCAGGAGTGGCCGGTAAGGTTGCCCCGTACCACCATTTCGATCCGGAAGGGCGAACATTTGCGGCCGATGGATACGTTAGGGGCCGGTACAGACAGCAGCCAGTTGGGGCAAATATCTTTTGTAGCATCCAGCATCCACGCAGCCACCTGGTTGAGCACCTGCCCTTTATAGGGAATGGGGCGGGGTAATATCACATCAAAGGCAGAGATACGGTCGGAGGCGATCATTACAAGCAGGTCGTGACCAATGGTGTAAACGTCCCTTACTTTGCCCCGGTAATAGGCCGTTTGGCCGGGAAAGGAAAAAGAAGCCATGCGTGAAAGTAAGGCCGGGGGGCAAAAAAAGGCAGTTGGCCGTGGTCAAGATTTCAACAATTTATCCATTAAAAAAAGGGCTTTTCCGGGGTCGGGAGAATATGTCCACATAAGGCCTTTTCCCTTAAAAATTAAATTTTTAGATAAACTTTACAATGCTTATTTTTCCGCCCAATTCCAAACCAAAATTCCCTATTATGAGAAAAAGCTATTGCTTTTTAGCAGCCTTGTTCATGGCTTGCCTGTTTTCAATCACGGCTAATGCACAATCTGTTACCATCTCAGGTACTGTAACGAATGCTACCTCAAAAGAGAATGTTCCCGCTGTTTCTGTAATAGTAAAAGGCACTACTGTTGGTACTTATACCAATCCTGATGGCGCATTCAGCCTGAAGGTGGCCAAACTGCCGGTTGTACTGGTTTTCAGTTCCGTAGGTTTCGAAACCCAGGAAGTAACTGTTTCCAGTGCAGGTGAGCCTGTGAAAGTTGATTTTAAAGTGAATAATGCACTTGGCCAGGAAGTGGTGGTGGCTGCCACCCGTGCGCCGCAGCGTATACTGGAATCGCCCGTTACTGTGGAAAGGATGAGTGCTGCTGTAATAAGAAACCTTGCTGCACCGACAGTATACGAAGCGATCACCAACCTGAAAGGGGTGGATGTGCACACAGCCAGCCTTACCTTCCGTACGGTTACCACCCGTGGTTTTGTGAGCAGTGGTAATACCCGCCTTAACCAGTTAGTGGATGGCATGGATAACCAGGCTCCCGGTCTCAACTTTTCTGTGAGCAGCATCGTGGGTCTTACCGACCTTGATGTGGATAATGTGGAAGTTCTTTCCGGTTCTTCATCTGCCCTGTATGGCTCTGGTGGTATGAATGGTACCGTGCTTATTACCAGCAAGAATCCTTTCAAATACCAGGGCTTCAGCTTCAATGTAAAGCAGGGCATCATGCATGTGGATGGCAAACAGCGCAGTGCATCTCCCTACAACAATATCACCATGCGCTGGGCAAAATCATTCAATAACAGGGTGGCGATCCGCTTCTCTGGCGAACTGATCCGTGGCAGTGACTGGCAGGCTGAAGATTACCGCAATAAAGCCCAGATCGGTATTCTGAGCAAGGTAATCGGCGGAAACCGCTTCAATGACCCCAACTTCAACGGTGTGAATGTGTATGGTGATGAAACCAGTGTAAACCTGGCACAGCTTACAGCACTGCTCAGT
>JAEUVM010000151.1 GCA_016787125.1 Chitinophagaceae bacterium
CCTTCTTGGCATTACAGCCGCATCCTGTAAAAAAGAAACAGCCGACGACCTGCGGGAGCCCATACCTGAAGGTACCGTACTGAAAACCGGAACATTTGTAAACGGCACCAAAACCACAACAGGTATGGTGAAGATCGTACAGGGAAACAACAATACTATTAAACTGGTGTTTGAAAACTTCAGTACCGGCAGCGGACCTGATGTTCGGGTATGGCTTTCCCCCGGCACCAACGGAAGCACTTACCAGGAAGCAGGTGCACTAAAAGCATTCAACGGCAGTTTTTCCTATGATTTAAACAATAATACAGACTACAACACCAATAACAAGGTGCTTATCTGGTGCGAAGATTTTTCCGTGCTGTTTGGACATGCGGTATTGCAGTGAGGAAAGTTTATGGTTTATGGTTTATAGTCTGTAGTCGGTAGTCTTTAGTTTTTGCCACACAGGACATAGATTCATAGGCGGGCACATAGCTATGTGTATTAACTATGTTTCTGTGTTTCTATGTGGTAAAAAACTTCATCGCAAGATCAGGTGTCAGGTGTCGGGTGTCAGGAAGAACGCCTTCGTACATTTTACATCGAACCTCGTACATAAACTCACGCCAACTACAAACTACTGAACAAAAACTACAAACTTCAAAAAAGCGGAAAATCCGTACCTTAATATTGGCAACCGAATTTGCTTGCGATCTAAAAGTAAACCATGAACAGAAAACTGCACCTGCTGCCGCTGATGTTCTTTTGCATTACTGCCTACAGCCAGGAGAAAGATAAGTTTTACATCGGCATACAGGTAATGCCGGAAGCCGTTTTCCATCAAAAAGATTATGTGCTGCGCAATGCACCAAAAGAAACCACCGCCAGTTATGGTGTGGGTGTTTCAACCACCGTTCAGTACCTGTTCACCAGCCGTTTCTTTGCAGAAACCGGTGTTGGCTTTATTTCGAGGAAGATAAAAGGAGAGGCAGTGTTCAATCATCCCGGCCCTACCGCAGAAATGATCATCAGCAAAGAGAATATATACCGCACCCTGGTCTTCCCCCTGAATGCGGGATATACCTTCTGGCAGAAGAACAATACCGCTGTGCATGTTACAGCCGGCATCAATGCTAATTTTTTACTCAGCAGCAAATATGCCAGCGGGTCGGGCAACAGCTATCCCGATACTTATAAAAAGAATGAGTGGCAGGGCAGTGCCCTTGTGCTGGGGCTCGGCGCCAGTCACCAGGCAGGCTCCAACCTGTATCTTACCGGCCGGGTTTCTTATTCTATCAGCAATACAGTGGCAAAAGATGAATGGCTCTCCGGCCAGGGAGAAAATGCTGTGGCCTTATCGCACAAATTTCTCAATGTGCAGGCCGGGGTGAAGTTTCGCCTGTGAATCGGGTGACAGGTGTCAGGTGTGGGGTGTCAGGTAGCACGCCTTCGTACATCTTACATCGTACTCCGCACAATTCAGGTGTCGGGTGTCGGGTTTGAGGTGTCGGTTAGCACGCCTTCGTACATCTTACATCGTACTTCATACATCAACCTCACGCCAACTATTATCCATTATCTATTCATTACCTCAAAACCCTTTCTTCTCCACAGGCTTCATTCCCGGGAACTTCGGTGTAATGCCCATATTGTAAAACACAAAAGAATAGATGTCTGCCGTGGTTTCCAATCCTTTCTTCAGGTTGCTGGCGCCATGGCCTGAGTTTACATCAATGCGGATCAGCATCGGGTTGTTGCCTTTGTATTTTTCCTGCAGCGTGGCCGCATATTTAAAGGAATGCGCAGGCACCACCCTGTCGTCGTGATCGGCGGTGGTGACAAGTGTGGCCGGGTAGTTTACCCCGCTCTTAATATTATGGATGGGTGAATAGCCAAAGAGGTTTTTAAAATCAACAGCATTATCGCTGCTGCCGTATTCAGGTATCCAGTTCCATCCGATGGTGAATTTCTGGTAGCGCAGCATATCCATCACTCCCACCTGTGGTATCGCCACTTTAAACAGGTCGGGCCGCTGGTTGATCACCGCACCAACGAGCAAGCCGCCATTGCTGCCACCCTGAACCGCAAGGAATTGGGGTGACGTGTACTTTTTCTTTTGCAAAAATTCAGCAGCAGCAATACAATCATCAAAAACAGTCTGCTTCTTGAGCTTCATACCGGCTTCATGCCATTTCTCCCCGTACTCACTGCCACCACGCAGGTTGGCAATACAATAGATACCACCCTGCTCCAGCCAGGTGATGCGGGCAGGCGAGAAAGAAGGATTGCTGCTGATGTTGAAGCCGCCATAACCATAAAGGATGGTGGGGTTCTTTCCATTCATCACCGTACCTTTTTTATACGTGATGAACATAGGTACTTTGGTGCTGTCTTTACTGGTGTAAAACACCTGCTCGGTTACATATTCTTCGGGGTTAAACTTCACTTCCGGCTTCCTGAACACCGTGCTTTCACCGGTGGCAATATCGTACCGGTATATCGTGGGCGGAAAAGTGATAGAGGTAAATGTATAGAACACGAATTTATCCGGCTTCTCACCACCAAAACCACCGGCGGTACCGAGGGCAGGCAGTTTAACCTCTCCTTCTTTTTTACCAGACAAATTATATACATACACCCGGCTGGTAACATCCTTCAGGTAAGTGATGAATAATTTATCACCGGCCATACTCACGGAAGAGATATTCTCCTTTGCTTCGGGAATGATGGTTTGCCAGTTTTCTTTTGCCGGTCTTTGCGGATCCACCAGGATGATCTTCCGGTTGCGGGCGCCATCATTGGTGGAGAGATAGAATTTACCATTATGCTCACCGATAAAATTATAACTGTACTCACCAGGTTCGGCAATGATGGGTGCAAAGGCATTGTCAGAACTGCCCTGCTTGTAATACCAAAGCGCATTACCATTCTTTCCTTTACCACGATCGGAGATATTGAGCAATACGTAGCTTTCTGTTTCATCGGTAAACACACCATGGAAGCGTTGTGGGTTGGCAGCATCACTGTACACCAGTTTATCTGCTGCCTGCGGGGTGCCTACGGTATGATAGTACACCTGGTGATCTTCATTTTTAGTGGAGAGTTCCTTTCCTTTCTCCGGTGTGGGATAGCGGCTGTAGAAAAACCCATTGCCCTGCCAGGAAGCACCGGATACTTTCACCCATTCAAGTGAGTCGGGCAGGTATTGCAGCGTGTTCATATCCATTACATAAAAAGTGCGCCAGTCGCTGCCGCCTTTTGATTTACCCACCACGGCATAGCGTCCATCTTTTGATAAAGAGAAAGTGGCGAGACTGGTGGTGCCGTCTTCGGCAAATTTATTGGGGTCGAGTACTTCTTCCGGTTTACCATCAAGGCCTTTCTGCCGGTACAGCACACTCTGGTTTTGCAGGCCGTTGTTTTTGGAAAAATAAAAGTATTCTCCCTTGCGGAAGGGAGAAGAATACTTGGGGTAATCGTTGATCTCTTCCAGGCGTTTGAGCCATTGCTTGCGGTAATTGATCTTATCGAGATAATCGAAGGTTACTTTATTCTGAGCCGTCACCCAGTCCTTCGTTTCCTGGCTATGGTCATTTTCAAGCCAGCGGTAAGGGTCGGGCACAGCGGTACCATGATAGGTATCAACAGTATCCACTTTTTTAGTTTCAGGATAAATGAACTGGGCACCAGCCAGCAGTGGTAACAGGGCCAGCAGGGGAAGGAATAGTTTTTTCATTGACGCTTAGGTTATCGTATCATTAAAGATAACCGATTCGGTGGTTTTGCAATCACCGGCCTGACAGGTGGCTGTAATTGAGGATAAATGATGAAAAATGGTATCCGGCTGCAGCGCTGTGCTGTTGAAAGGCATACGTACCTATATATTCACCCGTCTATGTGAATTTCTATGATCCTGATGATCCTGATGCTCCTATGTGGCCATATCACTTGATAACTTTTGGCGCACCTTCGGAAAGCCAGGTGGCAAATACTTCGGATACTTTCCATTCCCTGCCGGCATAGTTGCGGGGGCGTGCAATGATGTAGTCGAGAAAATCACCGAGGTCGGTCGTGGTGGTCTTTACCATTACATCCAGTACTTTCTTTCCTTTATCATCACCGCTTTTGATGGGGGTGTTCATGGCAGGTTCGTTTTTGATAAAATAGTCTGCCGTAAAATGAATATCAGCGAGCATGGAGTCGAGGGTCTTCTGTTCGCTGGCAGTGCTCCAGTCGTTAAATACATTGTAGCGGTCGTAGAAAGCTTCATCATATACATTCAGCAACCGGATAAAGTGACCGGCGATCTTTGGAATGCGGCCATAGTACACCGGTGTTTTGTTCATCATTATATATAGCAGGTCGCCCGACTCAATAGGCAGCCCGCTTTTATTATGCCCGATGCTGAAATAATAATAATCGCCTTTAATAAGCTGGCAGCGGCCATAGCCTTTTTCCACGGCCTGGTCGCGGGAGGTTCTGTAGATACCATATAAAATACCGAGTTGTTTATCCTCCGCCCGCAGTCCGTCGGGCATTTGAAGCTGCACCAGTTTGGTGGAATCATTCAGGTCAACCATATAATCCGTAATGGGAAACCCGCGGAGCCATTTACTGGTATCAGACTGGGCGTTGGCAAACGATACAACGGCGGAAAAGAAGCAAAGAAGAAGAATGCGTGGCATAAACTTGATTATTTCACAACATAACGAAAGATCGGGGTGTTTTTTTGTACGTGGTGGTGGGTATAATTAGGCTATGAGATTGAAAGAGGTAAAAAGTACATAGTATATAAGGTATATAGGGTAAATGGGAAGTTCCTCTTTACCCTATATACCTTATATACCCTATCTAATTTTTTTCCCTCTTTATCTCTTTCACCTCCTTTAACCTCTTAGTCTATTGCCTTGCATGTATATTAGCTAACAGAAAAAGGAGAAAATGAGTAAATCCCTCTTTATCTCCGTTCCCTCTTTTACCTCTTAGCCACCCAAACATCCGTTAGCGTGTTGTTAAAACACATTCCAAACAAATACTTATTTTTGACGGAATATGGCTAGTAAAGTAACTAAGATCGGAGTATTGACATCAGGCGGCGACTCACCAGGCATGAATGCGGCCATCCGGGCGGTGGTACGAACAGGAAACTACCACGGCCTTGAGGTGTACGGCATTATGCGGGGTTACCAGGGAATGATCGAGGATGATATTATAAAAATGGAGAGCCGCTCGGTGGCCAATATCATACAGCGGGGCGGTACTATTTTAAAGACAGCCCGCTGCAAGGAATTCTTTGAACATGAAGGCCGTAAAAAGGCCTACGACAACCTGAAGAATCGAGGTATTGATGGCCTGGTGATCATCGGTGGTGACGGTTCTTTCCGCGGAGCAGTAAAATTCAGCCAGGAATTTGATATTCCCTGTGTAGGATTGGCAGGCACCATCGACAAAGACATCAACGGCACCGACTTCACTATCGGTTTTGATACGGCAGTGAACACCGCCGTGGAAGCAATCGATAAAATAAGGGATACCATGGATGCGCATGACCGCATCTTTATCATAGAAGTGATGGGCCGCGATGCCGGCTATATCGCCCTGCACAGCGGTATTGCCACCGGTGCGGAGAATATCCTGATACCGGAACGAAAGACCAACATGAACGACCTCATCACTTCCCTGCTGGAAAAAGAACGGCGGAAGAAACTGGTAAACCTGATCGTGGTGGCAGAAGGCGATGAATTTGGCGGTGCCAATGAAGTACAGAAACTGCTGCAGGAAAAACTGCCCAAGGCAGAGATCAGGGTTTGTATCCTGGGCCATATACAGCGGGGCGGATCACCCAGTTGTATCGACAGGCTGATCGCCAGCCGGATGGGCTACCATGCCGTAGAGAGCTTACTGGAAGGAAGACATAACGTATTCGTCGGCATACTCAACAATAAAATGCACTACCTGCCCCTGGAAGCGGCTGTAAAGAATAAAGGAAAGATCAGTGATGAATGGATGAAGATCGTGAAGATACTTGCCAGTTAACAAACATTGATTCATTTAACCTTGATAAACCCAAAAGCATCCGCCCTGCACAAAAAGGCGGCATTCACTGATGAACAAGAACATTGAGAAATATCTTCATAAAGATTTTGACAAAGAAGCAGGACGCCAGCATGCCTATAAGCGCACCAAAATAGTGGCAACGGTGGGTCCCGCCTGTGATTCGTATGAACAACTGCTGGAACTGGTACGGGCAGGTGTGAATGTGTTCCGGCTTAATTTCTCACATGGCTCACACGAAGACAAACTGAAGATCATTGATTATATCTACCAGATAAACAAAACAGAACCCTATAATATTTCTGTACTGGCTGATCTGCAGGGCCCCAAACTCCGTGTGGGTGAACTGGAAGGCGGCTCCATTGAAATAAAGGAAGATGATATTCTCACTTTCACCAATGAAAAGGTGATCGGCACCAAAGAGAAGATCTATGTATCCTACCCCAACCTGCATGCAGATGTGAAAGTGGGTGAAAAAATATTGCTGGATGATGGCAAGCTGGAAGTGGTGGTAAAAGAAATAACCGCTGAGAAAAATGTAAAAGTACAGGTAACGCTTGGCGGCCTGCTGCTTCCAAAAAAAGGCGTGAACCTGCCCGATACGAAGATATCCCTCCCCTCCCTTACTGAAAAAGATCTTGCAGACCTGGCCTTTATTCTTGATAAGCGGATAGACTGGGTGGCGCTTTCGTTTGTAAGGAAACCAGACGATATCATAGACCTGAAGAAAAGACTTAAAGACGGCGGCAGCAAAGCCAAAGTGATCGCTAAAATTGAAATGCCCGAAGCGCTGGAGAACCTGCGTGATATAATCGTGGAAAGTGATGGCGTGATGATTGCCCGCGGCGACCTGGGTGTGGAATTGCCGATAGAAGAAGTGCCGCTCATTCAGAAAGACATCATCAAAAAATGTCTGCACCGTGCCAAGCCGGTGATCGTGGCCACACAGATGATGGAGAGCATGATCGACCGTACTAAACCCAACCGGAGTGAAATAACTGATGTGGCCAATGCAGTACTCGAAGGGGCCGATGCGGTTATGCTCAGTGGTGAAACGGCCACCGGTAAATATCCCAGGCTGGTGGTGGAAACGATGACAAAGATCATCCTGGAAATTGAAGCCAAAGCATACGATTATAACCGGGAAGAAATGCTGCGCCCGCAGGCACACTCCCCTTCCTTTTTGAGTGATGCCATCTGCTACAATGCCTGCAAACTTGCCGAAGATGTAAATGCAGATGCCATTATCGGCATGACGCAGAGCGGCTATACCGGGTTTATGCTGAGCAGCTACCGGCCAAAGGCGTTACTGTATGTATTTACCAAAGAAAGATCATTGGTCAACCAGCTAAGTCTCAGTTGGGGCGTAAGGGCTTTCTATTATGATGAAGAAGAAAGCCTGGATGATATCTTCTCCGACCAGATCAATATTCTGAAGGAAAGAAACTTCCTTAATAACGGCAATATTGTGGTAAGCACCGGCAGCACACCTGTACACCTTCACCTGCCAACGAATGTGCTGAAGATAGCGACAGTGGAATAATACGCTAATTAGCTGATGAGATAATGTGCTAATGTGCTGATGCGTGCCCCCAACAAAGTTGGCGGATGCTGATTAGCCTTTCAGCACATTTACACATTTGCCCATTTCCACACCTGTCCCGGCCATCCGGGGTTTCCACATTTGCATATTTACACATTATCACATCTGCTGCAAATTTTTTCATTTATTTTTAATGAAATTATTCCAGCATGAAAACCATATTAACTGTTACCTTCTTCCTCTTGTCGCTGGCTGTAAGCAGCCAAAACATTGGAATCAACACCAACACACCAGATCCTTCCGCACAACTTGATATCTCCAGTACTTCAAAAGGCTTACTGGTGCCCCGGATGACACAGGGCCAGCGAAATGCCATTGCTTCGCCAGCCACGGGACTGCTCATTTTTCAAACGGATGTACAGCCCGGTTTTTATTACAACAACGGCACTCCCGGCACTCCTGCATGGACCTATAATGGTCCTGTTCTTACCAACTGGGATATACTTGGCAATTCATTGGTGGCTACCGGGCGGCTGGGTACCAACTCCAACAATCATGTGGACCTGGTAACAAATAATACGGTAAGAGGACGATTGACCAACCTGGGCGAATTTTTTATCGGCGCCACCAATACAACCATAGCCGGCGACCTGATGGGCGGAATAAGCAATGCCACCTTTCCCTTTGCGGTAAACGGATACTCCTCTTTTAACGGATCGGGTATTTATGGTACGGTACAGGCAGGCACCACACAATTTGCAGCCGTACAAGGCGAATATTCTTCTACTGGTGCCGGTGCATATAATACAGCGGGTGTAAGGGGAGTTAACCAGTCAACTGCTGCAGGAACAGGCTTTCGTACATTGGCAGCCACCGGCCCAAGGGTTGGGGTATCGGGCAACACCACTGTAACAAACGGCCAATATACTTTCGGATTGCATGGCACCATGGGCAGTACGGATATCCGATGCGGTGGAGTGATCGGTGATGATTTTGGCATAGCCCTCGGTTCATTGGCTTATTATGCTGCAAACCTGGCTGATTACAGTGTATATGGTTTTGGCGGAGCTTACCAGACGGGTGTGGGTGGCGGACGAAACAGCAACCGCATCAATGAACCCAATACACATATTGGCCTCGGCATGTATGGAGGTGTAATGGGCGGATGGATAAGAGGATTGGTATATGGCACTCATATTAAAGGCGACCGCTACAGCCTGTATGTAGATGGTAAAACCTACACGAATGAACCTGTAACTGAATTAGTGGCCACCGCCAACGGAAACCGGATCCCTGCATATAGTGTAAGCTCACTGCAACCGGTCTTGTATGCCCGCGGCAAATCGGCGCTGCAAAACGGGCGGCAGTATATCGCCTTTGATGCAGCATTCAGGGAACTGATTGATGAAAACCCGGAATCACTGGTGATCACGGTTTCTGCCACCGGAAATTCCAAAGGCCTGTACATTGCTTCGCAGGATAACAAAGGATTCTTTGTACAGGAAAATGATAACGGTACGGGCAGCACCACGTTTTCATGGATCGCTGTAGCCAACCGCAAAGGATATGAACAGATAGTACATGCCCCGGAACTGCTGCAGGGAGATTTTGATAAGAAAATGGATGGCGTGATGTTCAATGACAACAATACCACCGACAAGGCACAATCTATATGGTGGGATGGCAACCAGGTAAGGTTCAGCACACCACCACCAAAAAAACCAGATCCCAATTATCAGCCCGTATCAAGGACTGTAACAAAGGAATAACCTCAAAAGCAAAACCCCGGATACCCGGGGTTTTTGTATTAAGTTCTGATATCAGCAGCCACCAACTTTGTTAGGGGCATGCATTTTCACATTCCCACACCTGTCCCGGCCATCCGGGGTTTTCACCCGCCAACTTTGTTGGGGGCACGCATCAGCACATTAGCACATCAGCATATTAGCTAATTATCTCACATTTTTCTAATCCTGATATTCCTGTACCAAACCATGTTTCCATGATCCTGCAGTGCAATGCGTCCTTTTTTGTAGGTGCCGAAGCCGGGCATTTCGACAAACTTGCTGCCGGCCACCATCTTTTTCCAGGCATCATCCCACATGGTGGTGGAAACAACATTCTCTCCGTTGAGATAAAAATCAAGTTTGCCATTCACACATTTGATCTCTGCCAGGTTCCATTCACCGGCGGGTTTCACCGCTTGTTTGGATGAGGAGATCAGGTCATACAGATCACCAGCCTGGTGCTTGTTGATCTTTGAATCGGCATGTGCGGCATTATCCAGCACCTGCATTTCCGGACCCGTCTCCCAGGCCCATTTGTATTTAACGGTATCCTCATGCACATAAAAGATGATGCCGCTGTTACCGCCGGGAGCGATCTTCCATTCCAGTTTCAGGTGAAAGTTTTCAAACTCTTCGTCAGTCACAATGTCGCCACCGCCTTTGGTTTGCCAGTTTTCTTTGGCAGAAGTATCAAGATAAATAGTGCCATCTGCCACTTTCCAGGCGGAACCTACCGGCTCACCACCGTACTTGTGCCAGCCCTTGGCGGATTGACCGTCGAACAGTAACTGCCAGCCTTCTTCTTTTTCTTGATCGGTAAGCATAGCAACAGTATTAGTGTTGGCGTTGGTAGCGGTATCAGCGCCGTTACCCGTTGTTCCTGATTTCTTATCGTTGTTGCAGGCCAGCATAGTGGCGGCAAGCACCACCGGCATTATTTTTCGGATCATCATATGTTATTTGGATTTTAGTAATAAAATATACTTCACCATTGCTTCGGCATCGGCTTGTGAAAGACCGGCATGTGCTGTCATCGGAGTTTGCCCCCACACACCTGTACCGCCATGAATGATCTTGTTGGCCAGGTGAGTAACGATCGTATCAGGCATTGCGGCATACTTATCAGCCACCTCGCGGTAAGAAGGGCCCGTAAGTTTTTCTTCTATCTTATGACAGGTAAGGCAATCACTGCCACCGATCAGTTCCAGTCCTTTCTGGTAATCAGGATTAGATGACAGGTCGGCTGTTGGTTCAGCGGGTTTGTCAGTCTTGGTGTCGGTTGCGGGAGTGTCTTTCTTTTCTTTATCGCCACCGCCGCAGGAGGCCAGCAGGCAGATCATCGCAATTGGCAGAATGAGTTTCTTCATGTTGCAGTATTTTAAATAAGTAACGAAATTAAATGATTAATCCAAACCCAGCAGGCTGCGGTTACCTTTTTCATCCACACCGCTGGCGGCAAAATCGTCAAAGGCTTTTTCTGTGACACGGATAATGTGTTGGGCAATAAATTCCGCACCTTCCCTGGCACCGTCTTCCGGGTGTTTCAGACAGCACTCCCACTCCATCACGGCCCAGCCGGTGTAATCGTATTCGGTGAGTTTGCTGAAGATGGTGCGGAAGTCCACCTGTCCGTCGCCCGGTGAGCGGTAGCGGCCGGCCCTGTTGAGCCAGCTTTGATAACCGCCAAAAGTACCCTGCCGCCCTGTGGGATTGAATTCGGCATCTTTTACATGAAAAGCCCTGATACGTTCATGGTAAAAATCTATGTACTGGATATAATCCAACTGCTGCAGTACAAAATGCGATGGATCGTAAAGCAGGCAGGCGCGGGGATGATTATTTACTTCTTTTAAAAACATTTCATAGGTGATACCGTCGAACAGGTCTTCACCCGGATGAATTTCATAACATACATCCACGCCACATTCATCAAAGTAATTGAGGATGGGAGTCCAGCGTTTCGCCAGTTCCTTAAAACCTTCCTCTACCAGTCCGGCGGGCCGCTGTGGCCAGGGATGAAAGAGATGCCATAATAAGGAACCGCTGAAAGTGGCATGGGCGTTCAGTCCGAAATGTTGTGAAGCTTTCGCTGCATATTTCACCTGCTGAATAGCCCATTCGGTCCTTGCTTTGCTGTTGCCACGAACGGCCTCCGGCGCAAAGCCATCGAAAAGCAGATCGTAAGCCGGGTGAACGGCCACCAGTTGTCCTTGAAGGTGGGTGGAGAGTTCGGTGATCTCCAGGCCACAGTCGTTTACCATTCCTTTTATTTCATCGGCGTAGGTTTTGCTTTCGGCAGCCTTTTGCAGGTCGAACAGCCGCGGGTCGAGAGTGGGTATCTGCACCCCGCGAAAGCCGAGAGATTCAGCCCACATGCAAATTGACTGCAGGTTGTCGAACGGTGGTTTATCATCCATGAACTGCGCCAGGAAAATGCCGGGCCCTTTGATTGTCTTCATAATATTCTCGCAAAGGCGCAACGACGCAATGGTGCCACACCTGTTTTTTGTTAATTAATATTATTAAATAGTATAAACACTTTTTTACCTAGATCTGTTTTATATACTTACTTAAAGGCCATTCACAATCCTTTTAATTCCATTTCGGAGTAAGGTCTCGTTGAAATTCAAAAGCAATCCTAATTTTAACCCGGTTAATTTCAAATATGTCAGCACTTGTTTGGGATGTACAGCTGAAATAGATTCGATAGATTTTAGTTCTACCAACACTTTACCTTCAACGATCAGGTCAGCTCTGAAAGCCATGTCCATCCTAACCTGTCTCCAAACAACTGGTATTACTTCCTGACGTTTGACTAATAAACCACAATGCACGGTTAGTTCATGCCACATTACCTCTTCGTACACTGATTCAAACAGTCCTGGCCCCAAAGTTTTGTGAACATCAAATGCCACATCCAG
>JAEUVM010000196.1 GCA_016787125.1 Chitinophagaceae bacterium
TCCCTGCCGGAAGCATCAATGGTAAATGTGCGGCCATCCTTTTTTACCTGCACATAATTGGCAGCATACAGGTTCTTTTCATATATCTCTTCATATTCGAACGGAACGATCACCTGGTTTTGAGTGCCGATAAATCCATACTTGCCACCTTTCTTTGCCAGGGCTGCTCCCTTGCTGAAATCGGATAGTTGCTCATACTCAAACGGTATCTTCATTGCCTTCAAATGACAGCAAGCCATACTTTTTAGTAGCAGCATCCTGTGCAATGAAATTGTTTTCCCAGGCAAGTTGCAGCGAGGAGTAGGCAGGCTTTACCAGTTCCTTACCATCGTTGCCGCCAATGCCCCATTTGCCGGGCAGCTTATTATCGGGCAGCACGCCATTGGCATTGAAGTAAAATTTACCCCCGGTATTGATCAGCCATTTACCACCGGCGGCTTCCCGTATCATATCATATTTTGGAGGAAACAATACTTTTTGCAGCAGGTCGATACTGCCCCATTTACCACCGGTGAGCCATTCATCGCCCCAGGGTTTGGCCCCGGTGTTGACGATGAAGTGTCCGTTGGTGACGGGTTTTACCATATCATACTTAAACGGGATCAGTTGCTGGCCTTTGTTGTTCAGGAAACCCCACTTGCCCCAGGCGATCACTTTGACAGCGCCGTTCTCCGTTACTTCCTTATAGCCTTTGTTCACAGCCAGGAAATATTCAGTTTCCGGCAAGGCCAGGTCGTATTGAGGGGCAATGATGATGGCGCCTTTCTCATCCTTGTAACCGTATTTACCTTTCTCGTCTTTGAATGGGGTAAGCTGGGCGGCTGCCTGCAGGGTGCAGGTAACGGATAGAAGGAGTATAATAAGATAACGCATGGGTGTCATTTTTCAGTACAGGGCATACGCCAATGACCGGCGGCCTGTAATGCTAATTTATGTGAAAGATAAAACCGGGAGGTGAGTTGTGGAATACGTGGCAGCGGGTATTTTCAGGGATTATTTATTATTAATTATTGATTATTACGGAAAGACCGGTAAGTCTTTCTGCCTTGCGGCGCTGCGTCTCTGCGAGACATAAATAGGAACGCGGATGACACGGATTTGGCGGATTAGTACGGATTCTTCGTCCTGTCACGAAACTCGTAACTCATAACTCAAAACTCGTAACTTATTCTTTGCGGCGCTGCGTCTCTGCGAGACATAAATAGGAACGCGGACACCGCTGATTTGGCGGATTAGTACGGATCTTTTAGTCCCGCAGCGGCTCATTACTCACAACTCGAAACTCATAACTCAGAACTCATTCCTCGCGTCTTGACGCCTTTGCGGTTAAGCCCTCCCGCCACCCGAAACTCAAAACTCACAACTCGTAACTCATCCCCCATTCCCCCAAAACCGCTTACCTTCGTTTTCTTCAAAAACTATACAATATGTCACAAGTTTGGAAAGACTACCAGGATAATAACAAAGATCGCTTCTTAAATGAAATGATGGACCTGCTCCGCATTCCCTCTATCAGTGCC
>JAEUVM010000253.1 GCA_016787125.1 Chitinophagaceae bacterium
CGGCGGTGAATGGCGGCGGACTGGGAGATCCGCCCGGTTTACCCGCTAACTACTCCGCCCCGATCCATACGGATGCCACCTGGGTTTCGACATGGGAAACATTTACCGTGGTATTTCTGATGGGCGGAGAGTAAGCCTTAGATACCATACATAAACAGATGACAATAAACAATGAAGCACTTATATCAGAGAAGATAAGTGCTTCATTTTCTTTCAAGCGACTTACTCCTTAATAATTTTCTGAGCTGTTGGCAGTGAATTCAGGAAAGATTTTGAACAGAGAACAGATATAGCGGTTCCGGGTCTCTTGTCTTTACAAATTGAGCCTGGTTTTGCTATATTTGTATTGCAAACGGTTTTCAGACTTTAGAAATGTCCCAAAAAACAACCATACAATCCCCTCTCAATTCAAAAGGAGCTTCTATTTTCAAGAAAATGCTTGAAGACAAGAAAGCTATACATCATCATCTGCAAAAAGGTGGTAAAATTTCAGACATAAAAGGAAAATACAACTTTGTTAAGCCCTTATCCATTACAGGAAAATGATGAATACTCCTATGAATTCCTGACGGACCAGGGAATAAGATATTCAATCTATTTTCTTGATTACAGTTTTATGTTTTCCGACTATCCGGCCATTGCGGGATATGTTTTCGCTTTCAATATTGATGTTTTGGATGGTGACGCAGATAATAGTATTACTGATGACAGGATCGGTATTACCATATTCGAAGTGTTTAAACTGTTCTTCACAAAGCTGGAAAATGTAACTGTGTATGTTTGTGATAGTGCTGATGAAAGACACCTGGCAAGAAAACGAAAATTTGATTTGTGGTTTTGGAAATATAATGACGGAACCTTGGTTAAAGAAGATGGTATTGCAATGATCGAAGGTGTTGAGATTTACAATTCACTCTTGCTGCATAAAGCCAATAAAAGATTGCCTGAGATTATTCTTGCTTATAAAGAATTAAATGAACGGGCCGGAGATAAGTAATCAGGTAATCAAAAGATAGGACTGAAGTTTTGAGCCTTGATTTTGCCAAAAAAACATAAGAATGAAAAAGCCCCACATTTCTGCGGGGCTTTCGTGACTCCGTCAGGATTCAAACCTGAAACCTTCTGATCCGTAGTCAGATGCTCTATTCAGTTGAGCTACGGAGCCGTTTGCGGGTTGCAAATATAGCCCGGTAAATTTTATCAGCAAAACAGACTTTCGGGCTTCCCTGCATCAAAGATCAGCTTCTTCTAGCGCTAAGACGAGAGGAAGCTGACCGTTTGCGGATGACCGTTGACAGGCTTTCAGCCCGGAGTTCTCCTCTCTTTTCCTCCTTTCGCTCTGGGCGACTAGTTTGTTGACCGTTGGCGGATGACCGTTGACAGGCTTCCAGCCCGGAGTTTTCTTCTCTATTCCTCTTTTCCTCTTATCGCTCTGGGCGACTATTTTGTTGACCGTTGGCGGTTGACCGTTGACAGGCTTTCAGCCCGGAGTTTTCTTCTCTATTCCTCTTTTCCTCCTTTCGCTCTGGGCGACTATTTTGTTGACCGTTGGCGGTTGACCGTTGACAGGCTTCCAGCCGGGAGTTTTCTTCTCTATTCCTCTTTTCCTCCTTTCGCTCTGGGCGACTTCTTTTTTCCTCGCCCGGAGGGAAAAGAGAGAAAGAGGGCTTTCTTTTATCCTCTCTCTTTTCTGCCTTTCGCTCTGTGCGACTGCCCTTTATCCCGACATTCTGTCAGCATTCCTGTCAAAACAGGCCGGCTACTTAAACATTATTTAGGTGGTACCTAAATATTATTGAGGTAGTACCTAAACATTATTAAGGTGGTACCTAAATATTATTAAGGTGGTACCTAAATATTATTAAGGTAGTACCTAAACATTATTAAGGTGGTACCTAAACATTATTAAGGTGGTACCTAAATATTATTAAGGTGGTACCTAAACATTATTAAGGTGGTACCTAAACATTCTTTAGGATAACCTGTTCATTATTAACGATATAGATAAAACCAGGCTGGAAGGGCCGCTCAATCACTGCCCTGACAGCAAAATTGGCTGCCCTGTGCCGTCCTTTTTATTCCATTTTTGCCAAAATAACCCCGAAAAGCTGTCCCCGGCGACACTTCACTCTCATTTGGACAGTTTAACCCACTCATTACCGGCCTTCAAGTTGTAAATTTGCCCACAAAACAATCGGCAGGATGAATATTGTAAACCGGATTAAATCGCTTTGTGCCAGGGAATTAAAGTCACTCTACGGACAGGATTTTGCTGAAAAAGACCTTACCATCAAT
>JAEUVM010000265.1 GCA_016787125.1 Chitinophagaceae bacterium
AATGAATACACCAGCGCCAACAGCAGGGTGGGAAAGGCAATCAACAACAGCATGGAGTTGAGATTATTCTTTCTTATCTGCCTGTCTAATCCGATGTATTGCATACGCTTGCTTATTGTCTGCCGAAAAACTTAATGCCCATCATCACAGCCCATGCGCCATATTTAATACCGGGGGTAAATTTTCCGGCTTCTGTATTATATCTTTCTTTACCGATCATCCGGCTGGTGCCTGCTTTAACGAAGAACATTATACCACTGTTCATGCTGTACCGCTCATCCCGGTCTTGTTTTGTTACAACAAAATCAAAGCCCACACCTGCCTGTAACCCCACTCTTGTGTAATCAGCCGAAACCGACTGATTGTTCAAAACGAGATTAGTAATATTCGCCGGGCTTGAATTGCCGGTAACCGGTTTGGTATAGTAAATACTGGCCACCCTCATTGAAAAACCGCCATAAGGATAGATATTAACCCGCTGTGATTTTACCAGGTCGTATCCGAAATCACAGATTATCCCGTTCGATACAAATGCTCTGACTTTTTCATCCGCTTTTTTTGTTTTCTTGCCAACGCCCAGCGAGAAAAAAGCGAAGTCAAATACAAACCGGTTGTTTTTGGCGGTGGTGCCGATGCCAAATCTCATCACCGGTCCTTCAATCGCCGGGAAGCCTGCTGCCGCCATGTCGCTGTTAAACTTGTCGAAATCTGCCGATACTACTTCAGTGAACATATTAAATGAACTGTACCCATCGGATTTGCTGACAGCCAGTTCGTATTTTTTTTGCAGGTCCTTATACCTTTCGCTGTTGCGGACCGAATCCTGGGCTTGCCGCATCATCCGGCTCATCTCTGCGGTATAGTAATAGGATGAGTCCAATGGTTTTCTCATTGTTGGTTGTTGGGCTGTTGCAGCAATTGAAAATACAAGTGCTGCCAACAGCAATTGGTGTTTTCTCATGGCTTATGTTTTATTTGAAATCAGAATTGCACTTTCGGAGGCTCTTCCATTGCCTTGCGGGTATCGGTGCCAAGGTCGAACATCACTTCTCTCTTGAAACCAAAATTTTTGGCGATCAGGTTGCCGGGGAAAGCTTCTACCGCATTGTTGTATTCGGTGGTGGCACCGTTGAAGAAGCGGCGGCTGGCAGCCAGTTTGTTTTCAATGTCACTGAGCTCTTCCTGTAACTGAAGGAAGTTTTGGTTGGCCTTCAGGTCGGGATAGGCTTCCACGGAAACTTTCAGGCCTTGGAGGGCAGCAGTCAGTTGCTGCTCGGCAGCTATTTTGCCATCAATGGTGGTGGCGCTCATGGCGGCGGTGCGGGCCTCTGTTACTTTTATCAACAATTCCTTTTCATGGGTGGCATAGCCTTTTACGGTTTCCACCAACTGGGGTACCAGGTCGTGCCGCTGACGAAGCTGTACGTCAATATCTGCAAAAGCATTCTGTCTTCTGTTGCGCAGGCGCACCAATCCATTATACAGGCTGATGATCCAGAGAACGAGGATGGCCAGTATGCCCAAAACAATAAAAATTGCCATAGTAGTTTGTTTTAATGAAATTAATTAAAAAAACAGCATATCTCACTGCTTTATAAAAAAACACCCTTGTACGGTACAAGGGTGCAGAAATGTTTATGATCGTTGATGCGATTAAAAGTTCTTGTCGTCAGCCGTAGGGCCATAGAGTCCGGGTACAGCATTGCCCGTGGCACGCAGGTATACCACCAATTCGCCGCGATGATGATACAGGTGGTTGAATAAAAAACCTCTTATCACCTGGATACGGGGCATCGGCGGCATTATATCCTGGCCACCCATGGTCATCGTCCAGTTTTCCATCATTGAGGCATCGGTGGCACTTTCGAGCACCGATTGGGCCAGCTTTACATTTTCTTCAAATTTGGCCACAATATTGGCCGCCTTTGAGATGTCGCCCTTGTCGTATTTGTAGCCGCCCATGTCAAATACGCTTTGCTGAATTGTACCCGGATACCAGTTGTACACTTCAGCTATGTGTGAAGCAAGCTGGCCGGTGGTCCAGTTCTTTTCAGAAGGCTTCCATTCCAGGGCGCTGTCAGGAATGGCGTTGAGTAACTTGCGGGTGTTTTCCGCTTCATGTTTGAATTCTCCCAATAAGGATTGTACGATCATAAGATAAATTTTGCCAAACCTAAACTTTTACGATATGCTGTCAAAATGAAACTTATGTTATGGGCGAAGCAACCCTATACCGGGCACAGGAGTATTGTCTCAATTAAATTCTTATCTTCCGTCATCATCAGTTTGCCTATGCGTACCGTTCCGTTTCTTATCTCAGCCGTGGCCACTGCCGGGCTTGTGTTTGTACTTAATAAGCAATGGGGTTCCATTCCACCTCTGGGAAAATTTATCAGTCCGCAACATGGTTTCTGGCAAAATGCCGAGCCGGCCGGTCAAAGTTTCAATGCCGATCTTCATTTTACTGACCTGAAAGGAAAAGCAGACGTTTATTTTGATGAGCGCCTGGTGCCGCATGTATTTGCGGAGAATGATGAAGACCTCTATTTTATCCAGGGATACCTGCATGCAAAATTCCGGCTTTTCCAGATGGACCTCCAAACCAGGGCTGCAGCCGGCAGGGCCAGTGAGATAGCTGGCAAAAAAGCAATCAACTTTGATAAAGAACAGCGTCGTCTCGGTATGGTGTATGCCGCCGAGAATGCAATGAAGGAACTGGAGAAAGATCCGGTAAGCAAAACCATGTTTGACGCTTATACAAAGGGTATCAATGCATATATCCATTCGCTGAAAGCATCTCAACTGCCAATCGAGTATAAACTCCTCAACCTGCAACCGGAAGAGTGGACCAACCTGCGCACCGCTCTATTATTAAAAATGATGGCCAAAATGCTTTCCAGCGGTACCGAAAGTGATTTTGCCAACACCAATGCACAGGCAGTTTTCACCCCGGATGAGTTGAAGTTGCTGTATCCGCAAACACCTGATTCGCTGCTGCCGATAGTGCCGAAAGGAACCGCATTTGATGCACCGGGTATTGTACCGGTAAAACCCGCCACCGCCGATTCTCTTTATTTGGGTAAAAAAGAACCTGTTACTTTTTCAGAAGAAGACAGACCCGATATAGACAACGGAAGCAATAACTGGGTGGTGGCCGGTTCCAAAACGAAAAGCGGTGCACCCATTCTTTGCAACGACCCGCACCTGGAACTTTCCCTGCCATCTATCTGGTATGAAATGCAACTGGTGTCTCCCACTACCAACAGCTATGGTGTATCGCTGCCCGGCAGCCCGTTTATCATCATCGGGTTTAATGACAGCATTGCCTGGGGTGTAACCAACTCGCAGCGGGATGTGAAAGATTATTATGAAGTAAAATTCAAAGACCGCTCAAAAAAGGAATACTGGTACAATGGCGAATGGAAAGCCACCACACTAAAGGAAGAGATCATCAGGGTAAGAGGTGGCAAAGATGTAAAGGATACCGTGGCTTATACTGTTTTTGGCCCGGTAATGTTTGATGAAACATTTTCCACCCGCTCCACGCATAAACGCAACCTCGCCGTTCGCTGGGTGGCACATGATGCCAGCAATGAAGGCATGACCTTTTATAAACTGAACAGGGCAAAAAATTACGACGATTATTTATCAGCTATCAGCAACTTCCAATGCCCCGGACAAAACTTTGTGTTCGCCTCCCATTCCGGCGATATTGCATTGTGGCAGCAAGGAAAGTTTCCGGCACGGTGGGAGCGGCAGGGATTGTACATTATGCCCGGCGAAGATAGCAGCTACCTGTGGCAGGGATTTATTCCGCAGGCAGAAAATCCGCACAGCAAAAATCCCGAACGAGGCTACCTGCAAAGTGCCAACCAGCGGCCGGCAGATTCCACATACCCGTATTTTATTCCGGGCAGTTATATCACGGCAAGAGGCATCACCATTGATAATTACCTAAGTGGTATGACGGGCATTACACCGGAGGATATGATGAAGCTGCAGAACAATTATTTCAACACCACGGCGCAGGATGTAAGGGAGATTTTACTTCGCTATGTGAAAGAGAATGAACTGGGTGAAAAGGAAAAACAATATCTCGGTATTGTAAAAGACTGGGACCTGATGGCTTCACCTGATTCCAAAGGACAAACGCTGTTTACCATGTGGTGGGGCAGTTTGCAGGAAAGCATCTATACAGATGAATTCAGGCAAACCAAACAAAACATGAAATGGCCGGATGCTCAAACCACGCTGGAACTGCTGAAGAAGGATACAGCAATGCGTTTTATAGACAATATCGGCACCACGCAAAAAGAAACGATCGAAGATGTGGTGACGGGATCGTTGAAAAGCATGTCGGCTATGATAGATTCTGTTTCAAAACAAAGTGGAAAGGAATTTTCATTGGAATGGTACAAACGGAACCGGCCGGGTGTATATCATATTATGGATAAAGGAAAGAAAGACCTGCTGCCATTTGCCCGCACCAACCTGCATGTAGGAGGCGCTGGTGATATTGTGAATGCCGTAAAGGGAAGTCACGGACCAAGCTGGCGGATGATCGTACAGCTTACTACACCTACCGAAGCGTATGGCGTATATCCCGGCGGACAAAGTGGTAACCCCGGCAGTAAGTACTATGACAATTACCTGGATTATTGGGTGGAAGGCAAATACTATAAACTATGGTACATGCGTGATGGTGACCGCACCGATAAGAATGTGAAGTGGACCATGAAGTTCGGAAGGTAAGCATCCGCAGCACGCAAGCCTGCCGAAAAGGATAAATGAATGGATAAGTTAACAAGCAAATAAGTCAACCTGTAACAACATGAAATTCTCAGTAGCCGTTATACTCACTGCATTACTGGCATTTATCAGTGGTCTTTTTTTACCATGGTGGGGCATCGCCATCACTTCTCTGCTGACAGCCGTTATTATTCACCAGAAAGCATGGAAAGCGATGCTGTCTGGTTTCCTCGGTGTGTTCCTGTTATGGGCGGTGCTGGCCTTTTGGACAGATATGAAGAATGAAGGTGTATTATCAAAAAAGATCGCCACACTTTTACCCTTAGGCGGCAATTCCATCCTGCTTATTATAGTTACAGGATTCATTGGCGGCCTGGTTGCCGGTTTTGCTGCCATGAGCGGCAGTTATCTCCGGGCCACACCAGCCAAATGATGTTAAATCTTTTTAAAACAACCAGGTGAAGCTGCCGCAATAGTAACAGACCTTCTTATCTTTCGTGCCACAAGCTATGAGAAAACTGTTACTCTTTACCGCTTCGTTGTTCTTCCCCTTTGTTTTTTTTGCACAGCAAATACGTGGTCTTGTCACAGATACGGCCGGTAAGCCGCTTCCTTTTGCCTCCCTCTATTTAAAAGAAAATAATAAAGGCACCAATGCCAATAATGAAGGCCGCTATGTACTGAAAGTGGCGCCAGGCAACTACACGCTGGTTTGCCAGTATGTGGGTCATAAAAAGGAAGAACAAAAAATTACTCTTGCCCAGTCAGATATGGAAGTGAACTTCAAACTGGAATTGCAGGGCATGACAATGGGTGAAGTAGTACTGAAGAATGGAGAAGATCCGGCTTATGCCATCATCCGTGAAGCGATAAAGAAAAGGGCCTATCACCAGGCACAACTGGGCAAATTTGAGTGTGAAGTGTACACCAAGGGGCAAATGCGGATGCGCAATTACCCGGACAAATTCCTGGGACAAAAAGTGGATTTTGAAGATGGCGACACCAGCAAAAAGAAAATGGTGTACCTGTCTGAAACTGTATCCCGCTTCCTGGTGGATAAACCCCGCAAGGCAAAAGTGGAAGTGATATCCTCCAGGGTGAGCGGGCAAAGCGATGGCTTCGGCTTGGCAGCGCCGGGTTTCCTGGAGTTTTATGAGAACAACATATTTATCGGCAACAGTCTTAATCCCCGTGGTTTCATTTCTCCCATTTCTGATAATGCGCTTAATTATTATAAATACCGTTACGAAGGAAGTTTTTCGGAAGATGGAATATTGGTAAACAGGATACAAGTGATACCTAAAAGGAAATTTGAACCGCTCTTCAGCGGCTATATCAATATTGTGGAAGATACCTGGCGTATTCATTCGCTTAACCTGCTGCTTGTAAAATCTTCGCAGATGGAAGTGCTGGATACCCTGCGGGTGGAGCAGCTCTACAGACCGCTACGCAAAGATTACTGGTATGTAAGCAGCCAGGTCATTTATCCGGCCCTTAAAGTTCTGGGATTTGACATGTATGGCAGTTTTGTAAATGTGTATTCAGGTTTTAACCCTGAACCCAATTTTACCAAAAAAACATTTGATAATACTATTGTCAAATACACCGACAGTGCCAATAAAAAAACAAATGAGTATTGGGAGCGGACAAGACCCGTGCCGCTGCTGGAAGAAGAAGTGGCTGATTACCGGAAAAAAGACAGCCTCGAACTGGTTCGGAAAGATCCAGACTACCTCGATTCCATTGACAGGAGAAGAAATAAGGTAAGCCCGTCTGCATTGTTACTGACAGGCAAAACATTCTTCCATTCTAAACGGCGCTCCACGCTTACGGTGCCTTCATTACAGGAAGTGGTCAGTTTTAATCCGGCAGAAGGGCTGGTGATTAATACTGAACCTGTATGGGGTAAACGGCTGGATACATTATCAGCAAGCCGCCGATTCCTTTCTGTAGCGCCGGGGTTGCGATATGGTTTCTTGAACAGGCACTTTAGTCCAAGACTCACCGTGCAATATTTGTATGGTAAAAAATACAGTTCTTCTGTTACGTTATCTGGCGGTTGGAAAGTGTTTCAATTCAACAATAACAGCCCGATAGGTGAAAGAGGCAATACTATTTCCTGTTTGTGGGACCAGGAAAACAGGGCCAAGACCTACGAAGCAGCATACTTTCGCGGCAGTTACCGGGTTGGAGCCGGCCACGGACTTAGTTTCACCGCCGCCTTCCAGTACCAGGACAGATCACCGCTGGAGAACCTTACAGATTATGCATGGCGGAAAAGGGCAGGGCATGCTTATACGCCCAACTACCCGGATGAGTTATTGTCTTCCAATATCCAGCGGCACCAGGCCTTCATCCTTTTGTTTGGTGTAAGCTGGCGGCCGGGTACAAAGTATATTGAGTTGCCTGGCAGAAAATTCAGCGCCGGTTCAAAGTATCCGTTGTTTTCAATTCAGTATATGCAAGGCGTGAAGGGTCTATGGGGCAGCGATGTTGATTTCAGCAAATGGAAGTTCAGCGTGTCTGACAATATGAACCTGAAACTACGTGGCCAGTTTCGCTACCGCCTGGGAATGGGTGGTTTTTTAAACAACACAAAGGTTGAATTGCCTGACTATACCCATTTCAACGGCAATATTTCCACACTTGCTACAGAATACCTGAACAGCTTTCAATTGCTACCTATTTATAAATACAGCAACACCGATCGTTTTTATGCGTTAGGTCATGCCGAGTACAACCTGAAAGGATTTCTTACCAATAAAATACCGGGCATCCGCAACCTGAACCTGTACCTGGTGGCCGCAGCCAATGCCTTTTATACCAGCAGTGGTAAAAAGTATTTTGAATATTCATTGGGCATAGACAATATTTTCAAACAGGTGCGGGTTGATTATGTACAGTCATTTGAACCGGGTAAGATAAGACAACATGGTTTTCGGATCGGCTTCAGCAGGTTCACCGGAGGAAGAAGCGACAACTGGCCATAATAAACTCTGGTTGCCCGCCTGCGCTTTTGTATCCAATCAGCTTTGATGAAGTTCATAGCCCGCTTTCCACGCAAAATTCAATAATTTCAGTAAACCGTCCCGGTATTCCGCCGGTGAACAGACCATAAACCTTCTGCCATGGACAATAACAATCCGGTGCATGAAAGCGCCAATGCCACTCCTGTTTTTCATCTTGGCATTACAATGGCCGGTGCGGCATCTGCAGGATGCTATACTGCCGGCGCCATGGATTATCTTTTTGAAATACTCAACCTTTGGGAGGAAGCGAAGCAGGGGAAATTGCCACCCGGCTGGGAAAACATCGAACCTTACATTCCGCAGCACAAGGTGATGATAGATGCCATGGGAGGTACCTCTGCCGGAGGCATGACAACGGTGATGTCTGCCATATATGCCCTGAAAGGAAAAGTAAAACCGGTGAGCCAGCCAGATACCACCCTTGCGCCAAAAGACAATGTATTGTATGATAGCTGGGTATTGATGGGTGAAAGGGAAGGCAAGCCCTCACTGATGGAAAGGGTTTTTGATACCGCCGACCTTCAGCAAAGCGGCAAACTGGAATCATTGCTCAACTCGGATTTTATTGATGCGATCTGTGATGATGCATTTACAGACGATAAAACTGATAAGAAGCCATTACCTTTTGTGTCGAATGACCTGGAACTGGTGCTTTCTCATACCATGCTTCGAAGTATACCGCTGACGATGGATTTTGGTACTCCTCTTTCCCGCCGGCAGCGTACCAGTGAAACACCCACGTATTCATCGCGGGAACATTTTACCGTATCTCATTTCAAAAGAGATTATGATGCGGCCAATCCCGCACACGCCAATAAGTACCTGCCGCTCGATCCTTATGGAGCAGGTGCTGCTGCTATGAAACTGGCCACTATAGCCACCGGGGCTTTCCCGGTAGGACTGCGGTTCAGGGAGTTTTTTGCCAATGAACTGAGTGCGGCATACCTGCAGCAGACAGCCAACAGCATAACATTTGACCGGCTGAGCGGACAATCATCTTTACCGGCACCACAGATAAAATGGCCTGATAATTTTCCCAACCCTTACAAATTCGTAAGCATAGACGGCGGCGCTGTAAATAACGAACCTTTTGGTGAGGTAATGAGCATTTTGAAGAACCGCTATGGCAATCCAATGGAAGATGGATACTATAAATATGGTATGGTGATGATCGATCCGTTTCCCGACTGGCCCGGAGGCAAAACTTACAATCAGCCCGCTGACCTTTTTGGTGTGGTACCGGCGATCATCGGTACACTTTGGGACCAATCAAAAGTAAAGAGGGCCGAAATGCTCGATGCTTATTCAACGGATTATTGCCGTGGCCAGCTATACCCGCTGAAATGGCAAACCAGGGCCGACAAAGAACGTTATCCTATAGCCTGTGGAGCAGCGATGGCTTTTTCTGGTTTTCTTGATGTTGATTTCAGAAAGCATGATTTTTTTCTTGGCCGCAACAATGCCAGGAATTTCTACCGTGCTCTGTTTTGCCTGGAGTATCACAGGGATGAAATAAACCCTGCTAATAATATCATACACCCGATACATAAGGACTGGACGCCGGAAATGGTGAAACTGTTCGGACGTGTGATAGGTGATAAAACATACCTGCCGGTGGTTCCCGATCTGTATTACCTGAAAAATAAACTGGACGGTAAACCCAATGATCCATACCAATATGACTTTCCGCAAAAACCAAAGTATGACCCGGCAAAACTGGTGGTATTGTCGCCCGATATGACAAAGAGGGTTGAGAAAATGCTGGAGCTTACGCTGGCAAAGGCAGCACCCCGGGTGGCATCAGCTATGGACAAACTGGTAACCAGCAAAAGGGATGGTAATTGGTGGAAACGTTTCACACAAAAGCTGGGAAATAAAGTGCTGCATCTTGTTTTTATACTGGTAAAAAGGCGGGTGGCACGCCGGATAGCAGGTAAGGCCATAGCCTGGGTGCTGGACAGCTTAGATAAACAGGACCTTTTGAAAAAATGAAAAGCGGCATAGGGTTACTCCACATAAGCCCTTACACCGGCGGGTGTATAGTTTCGGCGAAGTGAGTCGAGTATGCGGGTGGTATCTGCCGGGCTGGCCGGAAGAATGAAAAATAGTTTAAAGGTCAGCGAGTCGCTGGTTTCCATCTGAACATTCTTCACGCCGATAGAAGAGAGTTTCCCAAACCGCTTTAATGCCCGTTCGCGGGTGGCAGTTTCAATTACAAATTTGAAATTTCCGGCAGAAGCTGTTACGGATGCGGTTTGATTGACATTTTGTACCACACGCTGCTGGGTGTCGCTGGTGCCCGGTTGGTTAGCCAGTTGAACAGGGATTGTATCGCTTCCGGAAGAGGGTGTGGCCTTTTTTGCTGTTGTCTTTTTATACATAGCATAACCGCCCCATATAGCGAGTACGATACCGGCCAGTAACAGCATTACCATAGCTGGCTTTTTCCAGTTGGCCTTTCCTTTTTTAGCATAAAAAATGCTCCGGTAGTCTGAACCGGATTCTTCAGAGGGGATGGCAGCAGGTTCTTTCTGGACCAGTTCCCGTTTTTTTTCAGTTACGATAAGGCCAGGGGTAAATGAAAAGCCGCCGGCCTGCATTTTTACCAGGCTGCCTATACCTTCAAAAAGAAAGGGTTTACCAATATTGAGAAACTGGCGGGCCAGTTCCAGGTGCGAATCAAGGTCTGCGGCAGCCAGCGCTTTGATCTTACCGGTTTGCCCGGCTATATATTCAATAAGTTCAGGGGATTGTTTGACAGAACTGTTGGTTTCAAAGCTGACGCCTTCCAGTTGCACAGGCCGGTTTTGTTTAGCGTTCTCAATTTCGATG
>JAEUVM010000272.1 GCA_016787125.1 Chitinophagaceae bacterium
AACAAATTCAAGGAGTGGATCGCACAGGGACAACCCCAGTAAACCGCTTCTCAGATCAGTTATGTTTTAAACGCTAAAACAACTATTATGAAAAAGATATTATTGCTGCTGGCCTTCGCTACCGGATTTTCCTTTCTTGCCACAGCACAGGAAGCCACAGATACTGCCGCTGTGCCAGATGCACCCAAAGCAAAATTTGCCAGGGCCACCTTCAACTCCACCCGCATCATCAACAACCAAAGCGTGGAGATCGTAAGCAAGGGAAACCTCCAGTTTATGATCAACCACCACTTCGGTTATTTCTGGGATAAAGACCGTGGCGAAAAAACAGGAGAAGTGTTTAACCAGCGCTTCCGCCAAAACCTGGGCAACCTGTTTGGCCTTAATACCGGTATTGCCCATACTTATCTCTCATTTGATTACTCACCCACCACTTGGGCCAACCTGGGCCTTGCCGCCACCGGCCGTTCCGGTTTTGAAGGATGGGCGAAGTTTAAAGTATTGCGCCAGCAAACAGGACAAAAGAATATACCCGTTACCCTCGGTTGGTATTCCATGGCCAATATTTCCACACAGAAAAAAGAAGTGAATGAGTTTACCGACAATCGCTGGTCTTTCATGCACCAGTTGCTGATAGCCCGTAAATTTTCCAACAAACTGTCTCTGCAACTGATGCCCACCCTCATCCATTTCAATATTGTACCTTATGGTATCAATAACAGCAACATGGTATGGTCAATCGGTATGGGAGGTAAGTATAAACTGACCCCCAAGCTGAACCTGACCATGGAATATGCCCGCCAATTGAATATGTATGAAAACCTGTTGACCAAAAACGGCAGCATCATCAACTATGAACCGGATATGCTGTCCCTTGGTTTGGAAATTAATACCGGCGGCCACCTGTTCCAGTTTTTTATCGGCAATACCGTGGATGGTTCTAACATTGATCATTTTGCCCGCAATACCAGCGCCATCAAAGACGGTAAGTTTGCCCTTGGCTTTACCATCAACAGAAGTTTGAGTTTGAAAAAATAGGATAAGCGAAATCCAACATCCCGGGCCGGTCTGCTACAGAGACCGGCCTTTTTATTTCCCCATAAGAAGGATTTCGGTAGCTTGAAGCGTCAATACTCCGGCTATCTTGGATGAACAGGCACTGATACAACAGCTTAAGCAGGGCAATGAACCTGCATTCCGGTGGCTGGTAGACAACTACCGCAACCGGGTGTACCATACCGCACTGAATATAGTGCAGGACATCAAAGAAGCAGAAGACACAGCACAGGAAACATTTATCCAGGTCTTTGAATCGGTAAAAGGGTTTAAGGGAGAATCGTCGCTCTCCACCTGGATATACCGCATCGCCGTAAGGAAAGCATTGGATAAAATACGGCGGCGCAAAACCCGGCAACGCCTGCAGTCCGTCATACCCTGGTGGATGCCGGCAGAAACTAAAAGCGGGGAAGCCCTGTTTCTTCATCCGGGCATTGAAGCCGAGAACAAAGAAAAAGCGGCCGTACTGTTCAGGGCGATTGACAGGTTGCCCGAAAAACAACGGCTGGCCTTTACCCTTATCAAAGTGCAGGGCATGAATTATGAAGAAGCCTGTGAAGTGATGCAGCAAAACCTGAAAGCAGTGGAATCGCTTATCAGCAGGGCAAAAGGCAACCTGCAGAAGGAACTGGAAGAGTATTATAAAACACATCAATAAGATCTATGGAAAAAAACACCACTCCACTAGTTGATGAACACCTGCGCAGTATGCAGGGGATGACTGAAACAGGTACCGATGAATTTTTCTTCACCCGGCTGAAAGCAAGGATGGAAAGGGAGCACAACTCCGCAGGATGGAGCCTTCCGCTAAAACCGGTTTGGGCTGTGGCCACACTGGCACTGCTGCTGGCGGTAAATGGTTTTATGCTTTCGCAACAGGTGAAGACAAAAAAGCAACAGGCACCCAACACCGCCTCTGTACAGCGCTTTGCCGAATCGTACGACCAGTCACTTTCATCATCTTATTAAGTAATAATGAGTACCGGAGCTAAAAATAAAATACTGGTGTGGCTGGTGATACTGCTGCTGATAGCCAATGCGGCCACCATTGCCTTTTTCTGGATCAATAAAAGCAAACAGGCTGTTGCCTCTCAGCCACCAGGACAGGGAAGGCCCGAACAGTTCCTTACCAATGAACTTGGCCTCGATAGTGCCCAGCAGCAAAAGCTGGCAGCATTGGTGCTGGAGCATCGAAGCGGCGCACAACAATTTCGCCAAAAGATCAGGGAGGCCAAAGACCGTTTCTTTGAATTAATTCAGCAAAACAATGTGACCGACAGTACCAAACAACAGGCCGCCCGAAACGTAAGCTTGCAAACTGAAGCGCTTGACCTGCTGACCCTGGATCATTTTCAGAAAATAAGAAACCTTTGCACCGATGAACAGAAGAAACGCTTTGATGAAATAATACACGAAGTGGCAATGTCAATGGGACAGCCGCGGCCGCCAATGGGCCCAAGGGGAGAACAGGGACCACCACCCGGAGGCCCCGGTGAAGGCGGACCACCACCGCCCGTGAAGTGATTGATTTACCGAAATAAAAAGTATGAAGAATATAATTTTCACTGTCTCTTTCCTGCTGATCGTACTGATATCAAAAGCACAGCAGCCACCAGCCCCGCCAACTGCAGAGGAACGGCTGAAGCATACCACCGACCTGCTGCAAAAAGAAGTAAATATGACAGAGGCGCAGAAAACATCGGTAAAAAATGCTTTCAAAACATTTATCACCGCTGCCGACAAACTGCATAAGAACAATCCACCACCGCCGCCACCACCCGATGCCAAAACGAAAGAGGCGATGGATAAACTGGTGAAGGAAAGGGATGAAGCCGTTAAGAAAGTGCTGACAGCCGATCAGTTTGCCAAATACAAAGAAGCGGTAAAGAAATTGCATCCGCCCGGGCCGGGTCACCCGTAGAGACGGGACGCATCCCGTCTCTACGGGTGTCATTTTATAAATTGACACCCATTTTTACCAACAAATCAACCGTCCCGCTGTTACTTGCACTCAAACAGCCAACGGTATGCCCTTCGATTTTAACCAGTACAG
>JAEUVM010000308.1 GCA_016787125.1 Chitinophagaceae bacterium
TGATGTACAATTGAAGGCCACCACCGAATCATTGTTGTAGCTGCGCCCGGATGGGTTCTCATTTTGAGCAATACAGGGTTCGGGGGTATATGGCAGGGGGAGGTCTGTACGATCTTTTGCGCAGGAAGCCAGGATAAGCATTGCCATCAGAAATACAGGAAGGAAGTGTTTCAAAGGTGTCCGATTTAGTCCGAAAGGGAGTACAAAATAGACACAGAATTCTGTACGGCATAGCTTTTCACCGTATTTTTTCTAAGGGATTTATACGGCGTTGCTGACCGTTTTCAGTAATAATACTGGGAGAAAAGGCCCTTAATATTTAAATAAACAATATCCGTCATCATTACCAGTACACTGAAAATGAGAACTGTACAAAAAAACCGGATCGATTGACCCGGCTTTAAGCTGTTGACGAAAACAATCTCTTATTTGAATATGGTATTGAAGAATTCCTTCATATCGTTCCAGGAGGCTGTATCGGCTGCCGGGTTGTATTTCACGTTGATCTTGAACTTTTCACCCAGTTCGGTAGCATTAGGATTGGTGAAAGCATGCACCGCTCCTGGGTAGGACTTAAAGGTGTATTTCGCCCCGATGGAGTCCATTTCCTTTTTGAACTTGTCCACCTCTTCATTGGGCACAAAATTATCTTCGGCGCCATGGCATACTAATATCTGTGCTTTCAGTTTTTCCTTATCAGCCGGCATCACCATCAGGTTGCCATGAAAGCTGACCACGCCTTTAAGGTCGGCCCCCATTTTAGCCATATTGACCACCTGTGCGCCACCGAAGCAATAGCCGATGGCTGCCACTTTTTCGCCGTCTGCCTGGGCATATCCTTTCAGTTTATTCAGTGCGGCTTCAAACAGTGGTTTGGCCTTGGCCGGGTCCTGGTAGAAGGGGGTGGCCAGTTTGCCGGCCGCATCCGGATTATCTCCACGCTGCCCGTTGCCATACATATCAAGCGCCATGGCGATATAGCCAAGTTTGGCCAGCTCCCTTGCCCGCATTTTAGCATAGTCATTCAATCCCCACCATTCGTGCACCACCAGCACAGCGGGGCGTTTGCCTTCCATATTCTCATCATACACCACATAGCCATCCAGCTTTACGCTGTCAAGTCCGGCGGCTGAATACGTAAAGTTTTCTTCTTTCAGTTTGGGTTCTTTCATTTCAGCCTCCTTTTTTTTATCGCTGCCTCCGCAGGATGTAAGGACAACAGCAGCAAGCAATGCAGTGGTGATTGTTTTGATAAATGACATAGGTTGATTTTTTTAATGCTCAGTAAAGTTCAGAAAAAGCAGCGGAACGGAAAGATGAATTATCATTTTCCCGGTTTGGTATCCACCACTTCTATTTCAAACACCAGGATACTGTTGGGCGGAATCTTTGCCGCACGGGTACGGGCCGCATAGGCGAGGGCAGAGGGGATCACCAGTTTTATCTTTCCGCCCACACGGCACAGCGGCACGCCGATCTGCCAGCCACGTATCAGTCTTTTCAACGGGAAGGTGGCCGGTTTGTCTTTGGTTTGATCAAATACAGTGCCGTCGGCAAACAGGTATCCTTTATAATGTATCGTCACGGTATCATTTATAGTTACCGGGCCGCCGGTTCCTTCTTTTATCATTTCATAATAAACGCCTTCACTTACATTCTTAGCGGTGTTGGTGCCTGCGGTAATGGCTGCTTCTATTTGGGCAATTTCTGCCTGGTGTTGTGTCACGCTGTCGGCATGTCCAAACAGGTTGATCACAGGAGGTTTAGTATCGCCGGCTTCTATCATTTTCCAGGAGCCGTTGTTTCGCTGGCACCATACTTCGCTTCGTTGTACAACAGCCGTGTTTTTTGCAGGTTTGCTGGTGAAGGCAGAAAGGTTTTCCATTGTTTTCCATTGGCCGGTTATTTTGCAGGTGCCCAGCAGTTTCCATTTCTGTTGTTCGGGCAGCCATATATAGCCGGAGTAAAGTGAAAAGTTGCCGGCCGAATCTCCCGCCATTGCTATCATCAGTTTATAGGTTTCACCGGGCTTCCAGTTGTACGGGAAATCTATTGTTCCTTTTGTCCATACATCAACATTGCTGCCACGGGCCACAACTGCTGAGTAAGGCGGGAAGGTGAATTGTACAATCCCTTTTCCTTTCCGGCTTTGCAGGTACAAGCCGACACTTTGTGTTTGAATACCTGTGGTGAAAAAACCTTTCCCGTTTGCCTGCTGCACTTTTATACCGGTATAAAAAGAGATGGCCTTTACACTGTCTGGCAGATTATAATAGACGGTGCTGTCTTTATTACCTGCATGGGCTGTAAAGAACCGGAAGGCGAGGAGCAGGAAGAGTATCTTTTTCATAACCGGGCTGTTGTTTGCCAAACTTACTAAATGCATCACGTTTACTGCTTATAAAAAATAATTACAGCCTTTGGTTACAATTCAGCCGCCTGCTGTTACCTATTATGGTAAATCAATTAGTCAAATAAAAAATATCACCATGAAAAACATGTTTCTTGCAGCAACGCTTGGCCTGGTACTGTTTACCTCCTGTTCTAAAAATGCCATTGATGATAATGGCGGAGGCGGCTCCGGCCAGGTGGTGGCTGCTTCAGCCGTTCCGCAGGCAGCCCGTACAGCATTGGCCACCAATTTTCCGGGCGCATCAGAAATAGAATGGCAGCGCAACAGCAGCTCTTCTTTTACCAGCCAGTTTAATCAAAACAGCCAGCGGCACTCAGCCGGTTTTGACGATAGTGGTCATCAAAGCTCTCATTCCATCATTTGCCTCGATGCTGCCGTTCCTGCGGTGGTGCTGGAGGCGTTCA
>JAEUVM010000747.1 GCA_016787125.1 Chitinophagaceae bacterium
AAATAAAACCCAAAATCCTGCATCGTATTGAAAAGCTATACCGTCTTTGGTGGTGATAAAGAATTACATTGCCGGTATTAACCGGTTCAAAATAATCCAGACTTTTGTATTCATGAAAATTATTGTGTCAATGGCAGCATCGGTCTATAAGTGGTTATTTGCCCCGGTACTGGCTGTCATTTTACTGTCAGCCACCCCGGTGAAGAAGCATCCTTTCCATGTTAGTGTGGTCGAGGTGAACCATAATGCTACTGAAAAAAGCCTGGAGATCAGCTGTAAGATATTTACCGATGATTTTGAGAAAGTGCTGGGCCGCAATTATAAAACAAAGGTTGACCTGATCAACCCGCCCAATAAAGCTGCGATGGACAGCCTGGTGAAAAAATACCTGTTCAGCCATTTAACCATAAAAGCCAATGGCAAGCCGGTCAGTTTCAGCTATGTGGGTTTTGAGAACGATAATGAAGCAGCATACGGGTATTTAGAAGTGGTGAATGTGCCCTCGATAAGCAGGCTGGATATCAGCACCAATATTATGTATGATATGTTTGACGACCAGATGAATATCCTGCACATAACGGTGGGCGGAACCCGCAAAAGCACCCGCCTCAATTACCCCGACAAAGAAGCCTCGTTTAGTTTTTAACTAAAAGAGAAAAACTAAAAACTAAAACGCTTTGACGATGCATTAATGATTTTGGCATAGAAGGCACTATTCACTATTATCCATTAACTATTACCAATTCCCCATTCCCAATTCACAATTCCTCTCTCAGCTCATCACTCAGCGTCACCAGCACTTTGTCTATCCGGTGGCCGTCCATGTCGAGGATTTCAATTTTAAAACCTTTCCATTCTAAGGTGTCACCTGTTTTAGGAATGCGTTCCAGTTCGTGCAGCACGAAACCGGCAATGGTGTCAAAGTCATGCTCGTCCTGGTTCATCCAGGCGGCTTTTTCAAAATGGGTGAGAAAATCATAGAAAGGCAACTGCCCATCCACCAGGAAGCTGCCGTCTTCCCGCTGTTTGATCTCATATTCGGCCACATCAGGCTGGGGAATATCACCCACGATGGCTTCCAGTATATCATTCAGCGTGAGCAGGCCCAATATACTGCCGTATTCATCCACAATAAAGGCAGAGTGTATCTTGCTTTCCTTGAATTTTTCCATCACCTGGTAAGGCGAGTTGTTTTCAGGAATGAAAAGCGCCGGCCGCATGATCTCTTTAAATAAAGTATTGTCCGGGCTCACA
>JAEUVM010000384.1 GCA_016787125.1 Chitinophagaceae bacterium
GATGAAGACATGGAAAAGATCGGCGAAAACATTGGCCGTGATGCCGCACTGAATTGCCCCGCCTTCCGTGAATATGTGGTAAAAAATCTCGATTCCTTTGATACCGAAGAGGATGATTCACAAAAGACCATCAGTGGCAAATTTGTAAGCCTGCAAACAGGACAGTTCTCTTACATTTCCCTGAAAAATAAAAGCGGCAAGGAAGATAAATACTGGTGGTTTGAACATTTTCCCGGTGCAGATGAGCTTATCTCCAACCCCGACAAGTTCAAATCAAAGGATGTATCGGTTAAATACAAAGAGGTAGAGATATACGACGCCTTGCTGAAAGAATACAGGAAGATCAAGGTGATCACCAAACTGGCAATTGACTGAGCAGTTTTTTTTTCAACACAGAGATACAGCGTTACTGAGTTACACAGGGGATTCGTATTCTCTGTGTAACTCCCATTCTCCCTCACGCTGTGTTGACTTTTAGCCTCAACCCTCTTCTATTTCTTTGCAGCGGTCACGAAGTGCATAAGATGTGGCAATAGAAACCAGCAAAACAGGGTGATCAATACCACCGCTATCACATTCATCACAAAGCCTGCCTTCAGCATTTGTTTTAGTTTAATATGCCCGCTGGAAAAAACGATCGCATTGGGCGGAGTACCCATGGGCAGCATACCGGCACAACTGGCCGCCAGCGTCATCGGGATGCCCAGCAGCAACGGATTCACTCCTGCCGCATCTGCCAGCGATGATACCACGGGTGTAAAGATGATCACCTGAGCCACATTGCTCATCACTTCACTCAGGAATAACGACACCAGAGTGATCACCAGTACCAGCAGGAATGCATTGCCCGAAAATTGCGCCAGCCACTCACCCATCTGCTGCATGAGGCCCGCCTTCTCCAATGCACCGGCCAGTGATATGCCGCCGCCGAATAGCAGCAGTATTCCCCAGGCCATTTTTGAAGTATCGCTCCATTCCAGCAGTGAGCCGGTATGAGAGGCATCCTCTTCAGCCGTTACTTCTTTGGTGGTTTTCTTTATCGTACCTGCCGGACAAATAAACAAGCTGATACCACATAGCACTGCAATGATGGTATCGTCCAGCTTTACAAAATCCTGCATCTTATTAATGATACCACTGGTGATCCACAGCAAAGCGGTGCCGCAAAAAATACCAAGCACTCTTTTCTCCGCAAGGGATAAGGGGCCCAGCGC
>JAEUVM010000386.1 GCA_016787125.1 Chitinophagaceae bacterium
AATTGGTTTATTTGGCAATTGGTTTATCCGGTAGTTTGTTGATTTGGGTTTGCAGAAAACGTTAACGGGTTGATAAGTTTTGCGTGGCGCTTTACTTTCTTTAATTTTAAAGCATCCGGAATGGGGTGCTTTCTGTTTTCAGTAAAATAATCTGTATGAAAAAAGTTATTGGTATACTGGCCATTATTATTCTGGGTTGTGCATTTGTACCGCAGAAAAAGACCAAAGTGATCTTCTTTGGCGATTCCATTACCGAACTTGGTGTGAAGCCTGAAAAATACCGGGGCTACATCCTGCAACTGGAAGATATGCTGAAACAGGAAAACAAAAACGACCAGTACGAACTGATCGGCTCCGGTATCAGCGCCAATAAAGTGTACGACCTGTACCTCCGCATGGAAGAAGATGTGCTTGCCAAAAGCCCGGATGTGGTGGTGATTTATGTTGGGGTGAATGATGTATGGCACAAAACACTGCTGGGTACCGGTACCGATGCTGATAAGTTTGAAAAGTTTTACCAGGCTATTATCAATAAGCTGAAAGCAAAGAATATCAAACCCGTCCTTTGCACACCAGCAGTTGTTGGTGAGAAAACAGATATGAGCAACCCGCTGGATGGCGACCTGAACCGCTACAGCAACATCATCCGCGACCTGGCAAAGAAGAACAGCTTACCACTGGTAGATCTCCGCAAATCCTTCCAGGCATACCTGGCCAAGAACAATCCTGACAACAAAGAGAAAGAAGTGCTCACCTACGACAAAGTACACATGAACGACAAAGGCAATAAACTGATTGCTGAAGAAATGTGGAAAGTGCTGAAAGGACTTTAACCTTTATCAGAAGATACCTTTATCCGATTCCCATTTGCGGGAAGGCTTCCCTTCATGTGAAATGATAGTATAATTATTCTTCTCCGCCCACTTCATCATCCGTTTGCGCAGCAGCTTGGGATAAAAATTGCGGATAATATTATTACTGTTGCTCAGCTTCTTTACCAGTCCTGCTTCGCTAAGCACGTCATACGTGGCCGCTGCACAGCGCATACCAAACACGGCATAATCATACGGCGTTTTTTGTGACAGCTCATTGAACAATGTTTCCAGTTGTTTTTCTTTTTCTGCTGAAATTGGAATGACGATGGTGGCCCACCTTGTACTGGCCGTATCCCAGTATATGCTGCCGTTGAGCCGGAAGCCACCGGTGGGGTTTTTATTTTCGGGAAAAATTGGGCAATTGCCCGGAAGGAAATCCAGCACCTTGCCATTCAGTTCAATATTCACATGACCGCCCTTGATTCCACCGAAGTGTTTTGATTCAGTGGCTTTATATCCTTTGGCGGGTTTGGAGCCGTATAGAAAATGCAGCTTCAGCACCTGGGCATTGATACAGGTGCTGAATAACAGTGCTGTCAGAAGTGCGGGCCCTTTCATATACCTAATTTAAACAATTAATCAGGAATGTCATTCAACTCAATGCCAGTTTAATGAAAAAATTTACTTGAATATTGCAGGATATTGGTTGAAGAAGCTGCACTGCCTGTTGAAATGAAAAAGGGCCAGGTTATTACTGCCCGGTATCTCTTTATCTTTAGCGATACATGATCTGGCCATTTCGTTATAAGGCTGAAACCCGGTACTGGCTGAAAGCGTTTGCTTTTTATGCATTGGCAGAAGCTGTCATACAGCTTGTCTTCATTATTATATTAAATTATTTTGGGAAGCAACGGATCAGCATTCCTGAATTTCATCTTGTAATGTGGGCTTTTCAGTGTCTGCTTATCTGGCCTATCTGGTGGGTGGCATGGTCTGTACGCCGGCAGCATCTGGCTGTGCAGGTGCTGGTTAATGTGTTGTTTTATGGCATTTATTCATGGATATGGTTTGGGCCTGTACAGGAAGCTATTGATGCTATATACAATAGTATTCAGCAGGTCACCCGTGTTTCTTCTGACCGGCAGGTAGCCCGCCTCGATAGCGGTAATGAGTATTCCTACCTGAATTACCAGTTGCTGAAACATTCGTTCCGGCTTTCCTGGTTTTACCTGGCTGCCTATTTTTATAATTACCTGCGGGAAGAAAAGCAGCGGCTCGAACTGGCTGTTGCCAATAAAGAATTACAACTGCGCATGCTGAAGTGGCATCTGAACCCGGCATTTTATTTCAAAACGATCAGCAGTCTTCAGCAACTGGCTTCACAGGCACCTCAAAAGGCTTCAGCGCCCATTCTGCAACTCGCCAGGGTAATGGAATATGTGATCTATGAAGCCAGGCAACCGCTGGTGGATATGAAAAAGGAAATGGAATTCCTGGACAGTTATGTGCAGCTGATCAATGAACAACCAGGCCGGGCACAACGCATCCGGTTACATACCCGCAGCGGGGATGTCAGTCTCCGGATAGCGCCGCTTTTACTGGCCGGTATAGTGGATAATATTATTTCTGCAGCGGGCAACGCCGCGTGTACAATCGAGGTGCAGACGCAGGGTAAGACACTGCTGTTGCGTTCGCTGGAGTTAAACAGGCCTCCCGGTGAACCAGCCCTGCTCGAAGAGTTGTATAAGGAGCGTTATAAAATTGATTATTCATCTGTTGAAGGATACAAACTAAGCCTGCAGTTAGATGAGTCTGATTAGTAATTATATCACCAATACTGTCAGCGGCAAAAAGAATGACCGCCGTTTCTGGCTCAATGCATTGCTTGTCTATTGTATTGTGGAAGCTCTTTTTCATGTGGTTACCTATTTGGTGGAGTACAGGCAGTGCAAACGTTGTGTGCTTCCTCCTATGTTTTATGTATGCAGGTATTTTTTGAATATCCTGCTGATGCTGCTGGTGTGGGCAATATTGAACCCGTTGTATGGAAAGCCAATATGGAAAGTGGTGCTGGGAAATGTACTGGCCTTTTCCCTTCATTATTTTATATATGCAGGCTTTATTTTCGCTGCACTTAATTCAAAAACAAATTGGCTCGTATGGCCGGCAATCAAAGGGGTAACTTTTGAATGGGTGGTATACGGCTCCTGGTTTGATATAGGCAAGTATGTACTGAAACTGTCTGCTTTTTACGGGCTGAAATTTTACCTGAATTACAGGAAGGCAGCCGGTCAGCGTTTTCAGCTGGCAATGGTGAATAAAGATATGCAGCTCAACCTGCTGAAGCAGCAACTGAACCCGCACTTTTATTTTAACACACTGAATAACCTGTACGGACTGGCAAGGAGCAATAACCCTTTACTGGTAACAGCACTGAACCAGCTCGAAAATATCATGCAGTACGTAGTGGTGGATTGTAATAAACCGGCTGTTTTATTGCATCAGGAAATACGGTTTCTTCAAAGCTATATTGAACTGGAAAAACTCCGCTATGAACGGCATACTTCTATTGAGATGAATGTAAAAGGCGACCCGCAACAGCTGACAATAGCACCATTGATACTGATTCAGTTTGTGGAGAATGCATTTAAACATGGGATGAAAGAAAAGTCAGAACGAAACTGGATGAAGGTTGACCTTTTAATAGAAGGAGCTACACTTCATTTCCGGCTGGAAAACAGCGTTATTGGCACTCAGCCGATGCCGGGCATCGGTCTGAACAGTGTTTCTAACCTGCTTGCCTTGCAATATGAAGGGCGTCACAAGGTGGATTGGCAACAGGAAGGTGACAGGTTTTTGGTAACTTTAAAGATGAACCTCTCATGAAGCCTGTTCAGTGTGCCATAGTAGATGATGAGCCTATTGCAAGGCAGATACTGGAAGAATTTATCAGCCAGGACGACCGCCTGCAGGTGGCGGGTACTTATAAAAATGCCAAAGAGGCATTGAAAGGAATTGCGGAGCGTCCGGTTGACCTGCTTTTTCTTGATATCAATATGCCGGGCCTTACCGGCTTCCAGTTTCTGAAAACCATTCCGCATCCGCCGGCCGTTATTTTCACCACTGCTTACCGTGAATATGCACTCGAAGGATTTGAAGCCAATGCGATTGACTACCTGTTGAAGCCGATATCACTGGAACGGTTTTTACTGGCGGTAAATAAAGCGTTGAAATTTCTGCAGCCGGTTCCGGAAATTCAACCTGCTATTTCAACAACGGACAATGCTGATTTCTTTTTTGTAAAAGCCGATGGAGGGCTTGTAAAAATTTTCTTTGATGAAATCCAATATATCGAAGCATTAAAAGAATATGTACGCATTGTTACAAAAGACAGGCAGGTGATCACTTACCACACCCTCTCCGGGCTGGAAGAGAAACTGCCGGCTGGTAAATTTTACCGGGTGCACCGGTCTTATATTGTAAACATTGCTGCCATATCCAGTATAGAAGGATTCGTTGTCCGTATCGGTAAAAACGAACTTCCCATCAGCCGGAATGAAAGGGATGCCTTTGTCGCACTCGTGGCAAGCGGCCGTATTATTTCCAAAGAATAGCATTTCGTTGATTTCCTCCTGCCATTCGTTGAATGTTGCCGGTAAGTTCCGGCAGCAGTTATAGTTTCATGGCAGGTTAATGACCTGGCAGTGGCAATGTTTTCACCTTAAACTTTTTACCATGAAACATTCAGCAGCCATTCCGGTAATAGCTTTTACGCTTCTGATAGCCGGAGCCTCTTACAAGCCATCCAAACAAACCACCAACCGTACACCAGCCGTTCCTCCTGTTGAGGTAATCGACGTACAGCCGGCAGACGCTTCGGGGAATATATATTTCATGACCTGTGCGCCGCGTATTTCTTCAGATAAGGCAACCGGTCAGCTTTCCTGTTTTTTTAAAATAAAAAACAAAGGATCAAATACGCTGGTGCTGAAAACGATCACCTATAACTGGATGAACGGGAATTCGCCTGTAATAAAGATCATGATGATGGATAAGGACGATCCTTCGGTAAAACAGTTTTCCATAGCGGCTGGGAATACTTTTACCTGGCAAAATGAAAGGGATTATCATAAAACCGATAATGCCGTGCAGTTCAGTTCTCCTATTCCGGCCAGTATCCAGATCAAGTTGTTCTTTGATGGTTATGATGATCCATTTGTCATCAACCGGTCACTGAAAAGTTATAGCAGTAATGTTCCCGGTGGTGCGTACGGCTTTCCCGGCAGGGAAGAAGAAATGGGAATGAATGAATACTGGTATGCCTATGGCGGTCACGGTGGCGGTTCTCAATTCTATGCCTATGATATCAAAATGATGGGCTGGGATAAAGATGCCAAAGAATGGAAATCCACTTTTCCCGGTAAAGATGGTACAAAGAATGAACATTACAGGGGTTATGGAAAAACAGTGAGGGCTGTGGGTGATGGCACCGTGATTGATTTTAAAGATGGTGTGGCAGAGAACATTGGTAATGGCGGTGGGGGCAGTGGTGGTGGTAACTGGATGAAAATTAACAATGGAAAAGAAACCATCTGCTATTTCCATATGCAGCCCGGGTCGCTTACCAAAAGCCTGATGAAGAAAGGTGCCGTGGTAAAGAAAGGAGACCGGCTGGGTTTGCTCGGTAATGCCGGTGGTTCCAGCGAACCACACATGCATGTCGAATCCATTATAGATCCCGACGCAGACGGACAAGGGCAATGGGTACCCATGAATTTATCAGGCCTGCATATCATTGACCTGAATGAATTGGAGGCTGGTGCTGACCCGACTGCTCCATGGACCAAGGTGGAAAAAAAGGGTTTACCGTTTTTAAATGGCCGCCGTTGTGCTATCTGGCCATCGGCTGGTAAGCCCTGCTGGTATCCGGGAGGATGGGGCGAAATAGCTAAGCATGGTATTGCGGAAAGTAAATACCAGGAGGAATTAAATAAGATATGGAATTGTGGTTACTATCCGGTATGGGTGGATGCCTATGATGTGAATGGGAAAACTTTTTTCAATACCATATTCCGGTACAACAGTAATAATTACCCAGTGGAGGTGCGGCATAATATGACCAGGGATGGTTACCAGGCAGAATATAATAACTGGGTAAAACAGAAAGGCTACCGGCTGGTTCAGTTGGATAATTATAATGACAACGGGCAATTGAAACTCGCCGCCATTTTTATTAAAAAACCAGGACAGGCGCAGGCACAACCAGCCTATCACGGTTTATCAGCAGATGAACATCAGCAGTTATTTGAAACATACACCGGCCAGGGCTATGTACCGGTAAATGTATCAGTGACATCTGTTGGGGGCAAGCGGTACTATGCTGCTTTTTATGAAAAAAGAAATGTGGGAGGCAGTGTGCTGAAAAGTTTTCTCAGCCAGCAGGAATACCAGCAAATGTTTGATGATATGAAAGCAAAAAAATGGGAGCAGGTATATATCAATGCTTATCATCACGACGGGCAAACAAGATTTTCAGTGATCTGGTATGAAAAATCAGGTTACCAGTCGTACAGCGCCACCCGCAAATCAGACAGTGATGGTTACCAGGATAAGTATAATACGAATCTTGAAAACGGAATGCTGACCCGTTGTGTGACCGGGTACGAAGAAGGAGGAAAACATTGGTTTGCGGCACATTGGTCAAAATAATAATTTATAAACCTTAAAAGATTTTACTATGAAAAAGACGATTTCATTCCTGGTGGTTTGCTTACTGCTTACCGCAATTAATGTCAATGCACAAAACGTTGGTACTAAATTAACGGCAGCGGAAACGCCCACACCGGCCAATGTGCTGAAATGGGCGGCAGAGTTTGAGCGAAAGGCTGATTCAGGCGGCCTTGGTCAGAAACTGCAGTATCAACTGAGTGAAGCAAATAATGCGTATCAGAAAGAAAAGGATGTGTATGTCACTGCTTTAAAAAAAGTGAAGGAAATAAAGGCGAAAGGATCACGGCTTACCAAACGGGAAGCAGAAGCCTATAATACATGGTTTACAACAAATGCAAATGCTGTGATCGGCACCTGCCTGGAGCAGAATCCCGGCAGCGAATGTTGTTTCAGTTGTAAAGGTGGCGGGCATGGCTGGAACAGGATGTGGTGTATGGCGAATTGTTTTGTAGCCAGGTTTCCCGGTATAAACTGACAGGGAAGCGGAAGTAATTATGCCCGTGCCATGCAATGGTGATTTCAGTTTTAATCAATCAATAAGTATGAAACGTTTATTATCAGCTGTTGTTTGTTTTTACATGGTTGCTGCCCATGCGCAGAATGTGGGAGTTGGAACTGTTTCGCCGGCGGCAAAATTGCATGTGAGGGGAGCAGCAGATACATTCCAACTCGTTATTGATGCGCATACCACACAATCGCCGGCCCGTCCGCTGCTGAAGTTAAGAAACGCCTCCGGTGCGGATCTGCTTTGGATCAATTCCGATAATACTGCAAATACATTTGTAGGGCTCAATACGGGAAGATTTAACAGTGGCACCGGCAATTCATTCTTTGGCAGTCTTGCGGCAGATTCAAATACAACCGGCAATAACAATACTGTTGCCGGCCGCGAAGCATTACTCACCAACCGGGCCGGCAATAATACTGTTGCTATTGGTTACCAGGCCATGCGTTATGCAAACAGCTCGGCCACTTCTTTTACCAATACAAATCTTGCCGTAGGTTACCAGGCCTTACGGGGTTCTGTCATTTCGGCTGATAACACCGGCACAGGCAATACAGCTGTGGGTTACCAGGTATTGCTGAATAATGAAGCGGGATTCAATAACACGGCGATTGGAAGGGGCGCCATGGAATCAAATATTGGTGGCGATAATAATACAGCGCTGGGATACCAGGCCATGAACGACAATACCAGCGGGCTGAACAATACTGCGGCAGGCTTCCAGGCATTATTTAATAATGCCCTGGGAGACAGGAATACGGCAATTGGTGTATCGGCCATGCTGAACAACTATGCAGGTGATAATGGAACGGCAGTTGGTAGCGGGGCCATGCAAAATGCAAACAGCAGGAATACCGTTTATACTAATACCAGCGTGGCATTTGGTTACCAGGCTTTGATGGGATCTCCTTCGCCATCGAATAACACCGGTATCAGTAACAGCGCCATCGGTTATACGGCCTTGCGGAACAACAGCAGCGGCTTTTCAAATACTGCCCTTGGTATGGAATCCCTTTACACCAATTCAACCGGTAATTATAATACAGCATTGGGAAGCAGTTCTTTGTATGAGAATAAGGATGGTAATTATAATGTAGGGGTTGGTTACTTCACGCTTAATGCAAACACCACCGGAATTGAAAATGTAGCTGCAGGCAGTCAATCAATGCGAAGCAACACTACGGGGAACGGCAATGTAGCTTTAGGCCACCGGGCATTGTTTGAGAATATAAACGGCAGCAACGGTACTGCTATCGGCAACAGGGCCATGAGCCTGTTCTATGGCAATGCTGTTGACTTTACCAATTATAATACTGCTGTAGGATTCGAGGCTTATATGGGCGGAGCGGTCAATCCCCTTTTCAACACGGGTAACCACAACACGGCAGTGGGCTATCAAACCCTGCGAAGCAACCTCTCAGGTAATTACAATGTGGCAATGGGTTCTTATGCCCTGCAGTTTATTAATACCGGCAGCTTTAACACCGGTATTGGTATGTACACCTTGTTTGATTCAGGTGCCGACAATCTTACTGCAATAGGTTACAGCGCCGGCAGCGCCTTCAGCAACTTCAGTGGCTGTACTTTCGTGGGCTACAACAGTGAAACCAATGCCGGTACCTATGATAATGCGATGGCGCTGGGAAATAATGCTGTGGTAACAGGAAGCGACCGTGTTCGTGTGGGCAACGCCAGCGTTACCTCTATCGGCGGACAGGTGGGCTGGACCACTTTTTCTGATGGAAGATTTAAGATTAATGTTACAGAGAACATTCCCGGGCTGGATTTTATCCTGAAACTCCGCCCTGTTTCTTACAACACAAATATTACCGCCCTCAATACCTATATCGGCGTGGATAGGATAAGGGCCATAAAGGAAGCCCGCGGAGAAAAGATTGCTGTTGACAAAACCGAAGCACAGCAAGCCATTCGTCATTCCGGTTTTATTGCACAGGAAGTGGAGCAGGCTGCCAAAGCACTCGGCTTTGATTTCAGCGGCGTGGATGCGCCAAAGAATGATAAAGATATCTACGGCATACGGTATGCCGAGTTTGTAGTGCCGCTGGTAAAGGCCATACAGGAGCAGCAGAAGATCATTGATGATCAGGCAAAGATCACCACAAAGCTTCAGCAGCAGGTAGAGGCGTTGATGCTTGAATTAAAACAACTGAAAGAAAATAAATAACACAAACGATACCCCGATGAAAATTTACCCGGTTTTATTTTTAATGTTCGTCTTCAGCAATGCTAATGCGGTAACCCGTTACGTAACACCCGCAGGTGCCGGATTGCAAAATGGTACCAGTTGGGTCAATGCCTTTCCGGGCACTTCCCTGCAGGCTGCCATCAATGCTTCTGCACCCGGTGATGAAGTGTGGGTAATGGCAGGTACCTATTTTACCACGACATTAAACAACAGGAGCATATATTTCAGTATGCTGAATGGGGTGGCGATCTACGGCAGTTTTACCGGTACGGAAACATTGCTTTCGCAACGAACCTTTACCTGTGGCTTCAGTTCCGTACTCAGTGCCGAGATAGGAGCGCCGGGTAATGCCGACAACAGTTATCATGTGATCAGCAATGGAAGTTTGAACAACACAGCCATACTGGATGGCTTCACCATCACCGGTGGCAATGCCAACTTTGATGTATTGGGAAATGACAGCCGCAGTCATGGTGGAGGCATGATAAACCTTGCTTCTAACGGCGGATTGTGCAGTCCGACTGTAAGAAATTGTTTATTTACGAATAACACAGCGGTGTTTGGCGCAGGTATGTTCAACAATGGTTTTAATACCGGCAATGCCAACCCGGTGATCACTAACTGTATCTTTTCGCAAAACCTGGCCACATTGGGTGGAGGCGGTATTGATAATTTCGGATATGGCGGAAGCGCCAGTCCGGCGATCACCAATTCCATTTTTTTCAGTAATACATCACTCAGCAGGGCAGGGGCCATGTACTGCTGGGGCGGTGGTAATGGCAATGCCAGCCCGGCGATATTGAATACGGCTTTCATTAACAACACGGCTGTTGATGGCGGAGGTATCGTGTGCGACCGGACTGATTTTGGCGGAGCCACCAATTCCGGTACAGCCACGCCGGTAATACGCAACTGTATTTTCCGTGGCAATACGGCCAGCGGTACCGGTCCGCAATTTTATACATTGGGCGGAGCAGGCTTTGCGGCCACCTACACGCTTATTGATATTACTAATCAAAATCCGCCACATACCATCAGCGGGGCGGGCACGGGAAATATTTTTTCAGCACCCTCCTTTTTAAATATAGCCGATGCAGATGGCGCTGACAACTGCTGGCTGACGAATGACGACGGACTGCAATTGCAATTAACGTCTGCAGGTGTGGATGATGGAGAAAACAGCGGCCTGCCTGCAACAGATATCCGTGGCTTTGCGAGGATATTGAACAGCACGGTGGATATAGGGCCTTATGAACTGGTCAATTCCTCCTTACCGGTACGTTACATCAGTTTTACCGGCAGGCAGTCGGGCGGGATAAACATACTTACCTGGGTCACTGCCGGCGAAACAACCAACAGTTTTTTCGAAGTGCAGCGAAGTGATAATGGCATTACATTCTCTGCCATAGGTACAGTAGCCGGTGCGGGAACCACGCAGCAGGAGCAGCGGTATGAATTTACCGACAGGTATGCAACAGGAAAAGTATTGTATTACCGATTGAAACAATCAGATGCTGCCGGACAATTCAGCTACACTCATATCATCATGCTGAAGAGCGGGGAGCAGGATAAAACCATCACCGTTTTTCCCAACCCGGTGGTGAGTACTGTGACAGTATTTCTGCATCACCATTATGGAGGTACAGCCGAACTGGACCTGTATGATAAAGAAGGCCGGTTAATTAAAAGCATACAGGCATCCGGGCAAACTATTCAGATTGACATGAGCGGCTTTGCACCAGGAATCTATTTGCTTGCAGAAAAAATATCAGGCAAAGCAATAAAGCTTATCAAAGTAAACAGGTAAAGGGATCAATTGAACTGAACGAGGTAGTAATACTTTTTTCCTTTTTGCGCCAGCAAATACTGACCATGCAACAGTTGGCTGTTGTCTATTTTGTGTTCAATCGCTTCCACTTTCTTACGGTTAATGCTGATACCACCGCCTTGTACCAGTTTGCGGGCTTCGCCTTTGCTGGGTGCAATAGCGGTTTCGGCCAGGAAAGAAACAATATCAATTCCTGCGGCTATTTTTTCTTTGGTAAATGCAATTTTCACCACGCCTTCCAGGCTTTCCAGGTCTTCCACGCTCAGGCTTTCGGCAGGCGCATGTTGATTGGCAAATAACTTTTCAGTAGTGGCAACAGCTTCAGCCAAAGCTTCTTCGCCATGAACAAAGCGGGTTACTTCCTGTGCCAGCGTTTTTTGCAAAACCCTTGCACCGGGGTTAGCCTTATGTTCTTCAAGGAGCATGTGAATAGCATCACGACTGAGGAAGGTGAAAATGCGGATCCATTTTTCCGCATCCGTATCGCTGGCATTCAGCCAAAATTGGTAAAACTGGTAGGGTGTGGTGCGGTTGGCATCCAGCCATACGTTGCCGCTTTCTGTTTTGCCAAACTTGCCACCGTCTGCTTTGGTGATAAGGGGATTGGTAAAAACAAACGCCTCACCGCCGCCTTTTCTCCTGATCAGTTCGGTGCCGGTGGTCATATTGCCCCACTGGTCGCTGCCACCCATTTGCAGCTTGCAGTTTTTATTTTGGTAAAGCCAGTAAAAATCATATCCCTGCATCAGTTGGTAAGCAAATTCAGTATAGCTGATGCCGGTTTCTCCTTCGATTCTTTTCTTCACACTGTCTTTGGCCATCATGTAATTGACAGTGATGTGTTTGCCGGCATCCCGCAAAAAGTCGATAAATGAAATGGTTTTGAACCAGTCGTAGTTGTTGGCCATTTCGGCTGCATTGGGCAGGGCAGGATTGAAGTCGAGAAATTTTTCCAGTTGCGCTTTTACACCGGCCACATTCTTATTCAATACTTCTTCACTCAGCAGGTTGCGTTCTTCACTTTTACCGCTCGGGTCGCCCACCATACCGGTGGCGCCGCCAACAAGGGCGATAGGTTTATGTCCTGCTTTTTGAAAATGAACCAGCAGCAGGATGGGTACCAGGCTGCCGATATGAAGGCTGTCGGCTGTGGGGTCGAACCCGATGTAGCCGGTGGTCATTTCTTTGGCCAGTTGTTCCTCGGTACCGGGCATAATATCCTGTATCATTCCCCGCCAGCGCAGTTCTTCTATCAGATTCATATCTAAAACAGTGATTTTCAGCAAAAATAAGGCAGATTCAGTTTGGCTGCTGATGGAGGCAATATTTTTCTAATTCATTCGTTTTCAGTTATTGGCTTTTTTAGGAGCGAAACCTGTGTTATTCGGTCTTCAAAAGCTAATTTTACAAGCAATTACGTACCTTATTTTACTTAGCTAACTGTAATTTGCTTATCAGAAAATTCAATAAATGAAAACGAACCGCTTATACCTGTTACTGGTAGCCAGTATTTTTTGCCTGTCGGCCAATGCACAATTCCGCAAATATTCAAATGAGTTTCTCAATATCGGGGCTGGCGCCCGCGGTCTTGCCATGGGCGGCGCCCAGGTGGCTTCGGTGAATGATGGTACAGCAGGCTACTGGAACCCTGCAGGACTTGTCGGGGTGCAGAACTATCCCCAGGTAAACCTGATGCATGCTGAGTATTTTGCCGGTATCGGTAAATATGATTTCGTGAATGTGTCCTTACCCTCTTCTAATAAAAAACGCACCATCGGTATTACCGGTTTGCGTTTTGCCGTGGATGATATCATGAATACGCTTTTCCTCGTGGAGCCAGACGGTTCTATTAACTATAATAATATCCAGGCTTTCTCATCAGCAGATTATGCAGTAATTCTTTCCTATTCACAAAAACTGAAAGAAACCGAAAAGAAGAACATCAACTTCGGGATGAATGCCAAAGTAATACACCGCAGCGTGGGAAAATTTGCAAAAGCATGGGGCTTTGGCCTGGATGCAGGTCTCCAGATCCGGAGTAAGCAATGGCGCTTTGGTGTGGCAGGCCGCGACATCACCACCACTTTCAATGCGTGGTCATTCAATTTTACAGAAAAAGAAAAAGAGGTATTATATCTCACCAACAATGAAATACCGGTAAAATCTACTGAACTCACAGCCCCCAGGCTGGTGCTGGGAATAGCCCGTGAGTTTAAATTAGGCAAAAGCTCAAGCCTCCTTGCAGAAGCAAACTTCGATGTGACATTTGACGGAAAGCGAAACACCGTACTGAGTTCAGACCCGATCAGTGCCGATCCGAAACTCGGACTTGAACTGAATATCAAGAATGTATTTTACCTGCGGGGTGGTATCAACAACTTTCAGCGGGCATTGTCAGACGGCGATACCGTGAACCAGAAGAAAGTATGGATCTACCAGCCGGGAGGCGGCGCCGGTTTCCGTATAGGTAATGTAACCATTGACTATGCATTTACGAACCTGGCCAATCAGAATAACCCGTTATTCACGCATGTGTTCTCGCTCAGCCTGAACCTGGCAGGGAATAAACCAAAAAATGATTAACCACCATCGTACCCCACATAAACACGCATCATGAAGAAAAATTTACTCCTGTTATTATTACTGGTTTCCGCTGTAACAGCATCGGCCCAGCCTTATAATAATGAATGGATAAACTACAACCAGACCTATTACAAATTCAAGGTCGGGGCAACCGGAGTTTACCGCATCACTCAGCCAACTCTCGCAACCGCCGGATTAGGCACTACTGCTGCCGAACATTTCCAGCTTTGGAGAAATGGCAGACAGGTTCCGCTGTATACCACCGTGGCCACAGGTACGATGACAGCCGGTGACTACATCGAATTCTGGGGCGAGATCAATGATGGCCGGCCCGACAGTGCCTTGTACAGGATAAGAGATCACCAGCTTAATGATAAATGGAGCCTGGAAACAGATACCGCAGTTTATTTTCTTACCGTAAATCAAACCG
>JAEUVM010000388.1 GCA_016787125.1 Chitinophagaceae bacterium
GCCTTTACGGCTTTACGGCATATTTTCCTTCTCTCACTTTATTGTTTTAACTTGAACAAACAACCATCAACACTATGGCTACCAATAATGGAACTCTTACGATGAAACTGCAACAGGTGAAGGATCTGCAGAGCGGCCTTCCTGCTTATACCTATCTCGCTCCCGAAGGATGGGATATTAAAGACCAGGTGGTGTGGGACCGCAATAACATGTATAATCCTGCTCATTTGTATGCTCATTGTTATGACAACAATGGTATTACCATCCAGCTACAGGCGGGATACACGAACCGCTACTGGGCCACCCCGTTTGGTAATTCCGGCAACTACCCGCCGCAGGATATTACTGCTGCTTTGAAATATTATATGCAATGGCTGAGAGGTGTGAATGTCCGCTTTACAGAAGCCACCGTTTTATCCTCCTCGCAGGAACCGGGGATGTCGGGGTTTAATTTCAATACCACGATCACCCGGCAGTATGGACGGGTGAGAGGTGAGTATGAATTGAACGGGATAAAGTTTGACGAGATCCTTTATGGCACCATGATGATGCTATATATGGGGCAGCCGCCTGATTATATGGGATTCTTTTATGAAGATGTATCGTGGGAGATCGATAACCTTTTTCTTTCCTGTGCTTCGGCCAACCGAAATCCTGAGGAAGGTGTGGCGACTGCTTTTGCGATAAAAACTTCTGCCCGGCAAACCAGTGAATTTATCAATTATGAACAGCAGACGATCGATCAATTGCGCAAGCAATACAATGCTTATAAAAACGCAGTCAGTCAGCCGGTGAAGGATAGCGGCAAAACATCGGCTGATATTACCAGGGAAACGAATGACTACATTAATAAACTATACGAGGATACCCGAAAGAAACAGCAGATCTCCAGGGACAATAATCACGAACAGTTTGTGGACTATATCCGTGATGTGGACCGCTATACCGATGGTAAGGGTACGGAATACGTGCTGCCTACGGGATACGGAAGCTCTTATGTAAGCAGCCTGGGTACGGTGCTGATGGTGGATAAGAACAGTCCTGATCCCAACCTTTATGATACTTCTTACGAGTCGTGGACGAAACTGGGTTTGAAGAAATATTAGGCTGCGGCTATCTTCTCAATGCTGTGGCATCCTTTCAGCCCGTGGCTGTAAGCGCCACACTGAGTGCTGTGGCTTCGCCGGTGCAGAGTGACAGTTCCTTTTGTTCATGCACCTGGTAGCCGGGTTTTTGAAATACAATTGCATAGCTGCCTTTGCCGGGTAAATAGAGTTTGTATTTTCCGTTGCGGTCTGTCGTTGTGGTATGATCGGTATCCGTTGATTTTACCACCACACCTGCCAGCCCCTCTCCTGTTTGCTGATCGGTGATCACTCCTTCTGCACG
>JAEUVM010000394.1 GCA_016787125.1 Chitinophagaceae bacterium
GACTTCACAAACACCGTATTCGTTTTCCGGCTCTCCCCCACGCCCATTACAAACATCCCTTCTTCACGGATGCGCTGGGCCAGACCGGTGTAATCACTGTCGCTCGACATAATGCAAAAGCCATTCACTTTTTTGCTGTGCAACAGGTCCATCGCATCAATGATGATGGCCGTATCGGTCGAGTTCTTTCCTTTGCCCACTGCAAATTTCTGCACCGGCTTGATGGAATGCTGCATCAGCTTGTGTTTCCAGGAAAGCAACTGATCGGTGGTCCAGTCGCCGTAGATCCGTTTTACAATTACAACTCCCAGTCGTTCTGCTTCCGTCAGCACACTGCTGATGAACCGGGGCTGTGCATTGTCACCGTCTATCAACAGTGCAATTTTATTATCAGTATTCATTTTCATCGAATTTCATTTTACATTTTAATAAAAAAGTTAAAAAGGCTGAACATGATTTAACAGTTTAATCTTGTTCTGTTAAACTATATACCAATCTGGCAGTAAACTATTTTCGACCTGTGTTTCAATATTTCCATTCCGTGTTCAAATATTCATATCCCATGCTTCAACATTTCCGTCCGGTGTTCAAATATTCTTATCCCGTGCTTCAATATTTCCATCCGGTGTTCAAATATTCTTATCCCATGCTTCAATATTTCCGTCCGGTGTTCAAATATTCTTATCCCATGCTTCAATATTTCCGTCCGGTCTTCAAATATTCATGTCCCGTGCTTCAACATTTACGTCCGGTCTTCAAATATTCATGTCCCGTGCTTCAACATTTACGTCCGGTCTTCAAATATTCATGTCCCGTGCTTCAACATTTACGTCCGGTGTTCAAATATTCATGTCCCGTACTACATTATTGCCGTCCGGTGTTCCAATATTCTTATCCCGTGCTTCAACATTTCCGTCCGGTGTTCAAATATTCATGTCCCGTACTACATTATTGCCGTCCGGTCTTCCAATATTCATATCCCGCATTACATTATTGCCGTCCGGTGTTCCAATATTCATTTCCCGTACTACATTATTGCCGTCCGGTGTTCCAATATTCATTTCCCGTACTGCATTATTCCTGTTACGTCATAGTATTGTGCCGATCCTTCGATACGCTGTCTGTCTCCGTTTCTCATTGCCATTTTCCGGAAAGCTGTTATGCTTAACAGTATTGAAATCATCCTTTGAAAAAAATTGGCCCTGGCTCGACAACCCGGGCCTTATTACCAAAACCAAAAACACTTCGCTTATAAAATCATAGAACAATTCTGATCCTTACCATACTGCCTCTCGTTAGCGTTTTCTCCACTGTCACCCGGGAGTATCCTTCTTTACTTACTTGTATCACCACGTCACCCGTCATCGGTACTTTCATTGTTACCAATCCATCTTCATCGGTGATACCGGCAAATTCAGTTCCTTCCACCTGCACGGCGGCGCCCTTCACGGGGTTGCCGTTCTTATCTTTCGCCAGTACATTGATACGGGTATAGGTGGTATAAGGGTTCACCACCTTGCGCAGGTTCAGGTAATCCTGGTAAAACTCGATGTGTGAATCTTTGAATTGCACCATCGTCGTTTTTATCTGCTCTTTAAAAATGCGGCTTGCTTCGGAAAGCAGTTCTGCCAGCCGGCCTACATCCTGGCTTTTCAGCGCCTCTGCTTTTCTTGGCGCTGTCACCACCACGCCATAGGCATCTATCATCTGCGCAAAATTTTCAATCATTAACGTACTGATACCGTACTGCTCCAGGCCGGCAGCCAGTTTCTTTGCATCAGTAAGAATGTTTTCCGAAATGCCTTTCAGTTTGGCGGGTGCTTCTTTCAGCTTTGTCAGACTGAATAAATTCCTCTTCCGCAACTCCACATCCTGTTTTATTGAGGAATAGGTAAGTAAGGCAGAAGAAAACCGGAAGGCCATCGAAGCAAGGTTATTTGTTTCGAGTTCCTTCCGGTCGGTTTCACCTCCCGGATTGATCAGTAATTGCCGGTCGATGTGATAAATGGTATCAAGCAACAGCCTTGCTGAGTTGATGATCATTTCAAATACGGGAATTGTTTTTGCAATTGCCAGGTTGGCTTCCAGGTGTTCGAGGGTAAGTTGATACGCTTCGAAACGGGCTTGTTGTAATTTGTTCATAACATCATTTTTTTTTGAGTTTAAAATTTGAAACCTGTTTTACCAGGTTTTTCCAGACCCAAAGAAAAATGGCTTTCCAAAAAATCTTTGTAGAGAAATCTCTACAAGCTTGTAGAGAAATCTCTACAACGTTGTAGAGAAATCTCTACAAGCTTGTAGAGATTTTACTACAAGGCACAAAATAAGTTTTGTGTTTTTTTTGATTAAATGGTTGATAATGAACAAAAGTCAAAAAACATAGTACGCAATATTTTAATACTTCTTTTTTTTGCGGTTTTTTGCGGCCATTTTTGGCATGGTTGTGGATTGTCGGGCCACTTTTTTCGAAAATCGTGAATTGGGAATGGTGAATGGTGCATGGCTGATAGTCGGTAGTCTATAGTTTTTAGTCGATAGTCTGTAGTCAATAGTGAATAGTGAATAGTGAATGGCTCGCAACTCATAGCTCACAACTCGTAACTAGGCAAAAGGGAAATGTCAATAGGCAATAGTGAATAGCCGATAGTCAACGTCTCGTAACTCACAACTCACAACTCGTAACTGGTGAATAGTGAATAGTCAATAGGCAATAAGGAATAGTCGATAGTCAACGTCTCGCAACTCATAACTCACAAATCGTAACTTGTGAATAGTGAATTGTCAATAGGCAATAGTGAAGGTCTCGTAACTCAAAACTCTCTCTTAATAAGATAATGCGCTAAATCCGTCAGCGGTTGTTTGCGTTTGGTGAGCACCGCTATGTCTTCGAGGTGGATCAATGCTTCATCGAGGTATTTATTCTGCAGCGTGACGGCCCATTGATCGGCTTTGCAATCACGATAGATGGATAATACTTTCTCTACTTTATCTGCTGCATTGCCGGCGAGCTGGTTGCGCAGTTCTTTCAGTTGTGCAGGATTCGCCTTCTCCAATGCATGCAGCAGCAGGAATGTTTTCTTGTTTGACAATATATCTCCGCCCACCTGCTTGCCGAATTTGCCGGGATCGCCGAATGCATCGAGGTAATCATCCTGCACCTGGAAGGCGATGCCGAGCTTTCTGCCAAAATCATACAGCAGGTGCTGGTTGCGCTCCCCTGCCCCGCCGAGTATGGCGCCGGTCTGCAGACTGGCTGCGAGTGCCACAGAGGTTTTCAGCTCTATCATTTTTATGTAGGCATCCATACCCACACTGTCCATGGTTTCAAAATCCATATCCATCTGCTGTCCCTCGCATACTTCAGTGGCCGTTCTGTTAAACAGGGATAAAATGGATTGCAGGTATTGCACATCGATCTTATTCAGTTCTTCATAAGCCTTTACCAGCATCACATCTCCGGCGAGGATGGCCGTGTTTTGTCCGTACCTGGAATGTACCGTTTCCATACCACGGCGCAGCGGGGCCTTATCCATGATATCATCATGTATCAGGGTAAAATTGTGAAACAGTTCTATCGCTGTGCCCACATGCCAGGCATCGCCTGATATTTCACCAAACAATTCATTTCCCATCAGGCAGAGCACAGGGCGGATACGTTTTCCACCGAGTTTCAGGAAATACTCATTGGGATCATATAACGAAGCGGGTGAAGCGGGAAAATGCCGTTTGTCAAAGTGTAAGGCAAATTTCTGGGAAAGCAGTTCGAAGGATTGCATTGTACAAATATAGGGAGGATTGAATATTATAGGGCATGCTTCGAGTTACGAGTTGTGAGTTATGAGTTATGAGTTACGAGACGTTGACTATCGACTATTCAATATTGACTATCGACTATTCACTATTTACAAGTTACGAGTTGTGAGTTATGAGTTACGAGACGTTGACTATCGACCATTCACTACTGACTATTGACTATTCACTATTGACCAGTTGTGAGTTATGAGTTATGAGACGTTCTCATTCGACTATTCACTATTGACCAGTTGCGAGTTGTGAGTTATGAGTTACGAGACGTTGACTCTCGACTATTCACTATTGCCTATTGACTATTCCCTATCGGCTACAGACTATCGACTACAAACTATAGACTACAAACTATAGACTACAGACTATCGACTACAGACTATCGACTACTTACTAACTACAATATACTTCTCCACCAGTTTATCGCAGAGTTCGCAGGGGGTGCCTTCGAGTGATTGTCTTGCTACATTGATATTGCCAAAAGCTGCTGCTGCATCGCCGGTGATAAGCTGGTACATGGCAAACTGCATCACCAGGTTGTACTGATCATCTCCGCTGCGGATATATTGTGCGGCTTCCTGTGCATATTTTTCCACGGCCGGGTTGGCATCCAGGTAACTGAGATGCGACAGCAGTCTTAGTGTATTGAAATGGGATGAATCGGCCTGCAATGCTTCTGCCACCCATTTCTTTGCATTGTAATTATCACCGGCATGGAAATATCCCACGGCCACTCCGTAATAATCTGTTGCATCTTTCCTGCCCAGTGGCCTATCGTTTATCTTCCGCAGCCGCATCTTCCTTTCGCTGGCGGTATCTTTTGTAAAAAAATACAGCGCCGTCAGTGCATCATACACATCGGCCGTATTGAACTGATCATTTTGTTTTTCCTTTGGAAATATCTTGATGGCCTCATTGAAATAAGCTGCTGCTCTTTCATTCCGCTGCTGCATCAGGTAAATAAAAGCCAGCGCTTTGGTTCGGGTGTACGGATTAAGGGTGGCGGCCGTTTCGGGGGCATTGAGTGTACGTTCCATTTCTGCCAGCCGTTCCTTTTCTGCTGTGGTGTAAGCAAATACCGGGTTGGGCTTATCAATATTCTCATTAAAGATGAGCTTTATTGCCAGCGAAAATATATCTGCCAGCATACGCAGGTTGCGGATCTTGACATTGCTGCTGAACTTTGCCGCATATTTATCCAGCAATGTATAGGCAAACAGTTCGTGGTAATTGGTGGCCAGGTATTTTTTTCTTATCGTTTTATCTTCTGCTTCTGCTGCCTTTTCAAAAAAGCTGCTCATCAGTTCGCTGGTCAGCAGAAATACATAGGCTGCCTGCGGGTTGGGGCCAGGGTTATCCAGCATCCGGCTGCTGTACAGGCTTGCTTTTTTAAAGTCGCGGTTATTCATCAGGAAGAATGGATAAAAACTGCCGGCGATAGAATCGTTAGGGTTTATGTCAAGGGCCCTTTCTATATCATTGGTGGCGCTGTCCAGTCCCATGTTCAGCTTCAGCATACCCCGCAGGGAATAATACAGGGCGCTGTCGTTGTTGCAATGTTTTACAGACAGATGCCGTAATGCCCTTGCAAAATAGGATTGAGCGGTTGCCGTTTGCCCGATGGCATTGTAATAATTGCCAAGGTTGTTGAGATACACACTATTGGTGGTATCTGCATTCAACGCTTTGCTGTTATTGGCCAGGTATTTATCATCATAGGGTTCGGGTGTATACATATCCGCAAAGGTGGCTTCCGGGTCAACAGTGCTGATGGTAAAGGAAAGATTGGTGGCCGGGTCGAACAGCTTTTTAATTTCTTCCAGCAATTCCATCGTTTCTGTTGATGATACTTTCATCTTCATCGTATACTGCTGGCTCATGGATGGAGACAGGAACAGCATTCCCAGGCTAAGGGACAGGAGCAGGCGTTTTGTCATTTCAGTTTACTTTAAAGTGGCTATACTTTATTTTTTACGGCCCGGCTTTCCTTTATGCTGCTTTACTGGTTTTCCAGTCCGGCTTACCGGCCGTTGTTCCTCAAAATAATCTTTTTCTGCAGTATCTGCAATCACCCATTCATAATCAAGTTGTCGTTTGGTAAGGTTGGCGGCCACTACTTTTATCCATACTTTATCGCCCATGCGGAATTTCTTTCCGCTGCGTTGTCCCACCAGGCAGTATTCTGATTCCACATGGCGGAATTCATCATACTCCAGCAGGCTGTGCACACTTACCAGTCCTTCGCATTTATGTTCCACTGTTTCCACCCAAAAGCCAAAGGAGGCCACACCGCTGATAACGCCTTCAAATTCTTCTCCGAGAAAGTTGCGCATGTATTGCACCTGCTTGTATTTGTTGGCAGCCCTTTCTGCTTCCATAGCGGCCCGCTCTCTTTCGCTGGTGTGTTTGCATTTATCCTCCAGTTTCTTATCGGGTTGTATAGTATTGTTCAGCACATCAAACAGTATCCTGTGTACCTGCACATCGGGGTAACGCCTGATGGGAGAGGTAAAGTGACAGTAATGTTCAAATCCCAATCCGTAATGGCCGGCATTGTCTGTTGTATATTTCGCCTTCGCCATGGTGCGGATGCCGAGTTGTTCCAGTACATGCTGTTCAGGACGGCCATGTACATCTTTCAGCAGTTGATTGAAAGAAGCGGCAATAGCATCGGGAGATGAAGTGTCGAATTTATGTCCGAATTTTTGTGCAAAGGCTGCAAAGGGCACCAGTTTCTCTTCATCCGGGTCATCATGTATACGATAAGGGAATGGTATGGGTTTACCCTGCACTTTTATCTTTGATACATTCTCTGCCACGGTTCGGTTGGCCAGCAGCATCAGCTCTTCGATCAACTGGTGTGCTTCTTTACTTTCTTTTATCATGATACCCACCGGGTCGCCTTTTTCATCCAGTTTGAAACGTACTTCCTGTGAGGAGAAATTGATAGCGCCGTTGTTGAATCTTTTCTTCCGCATCTTCTGCGAAAGGTCGTTCAGTATCAGTACTTCTTCGGCATACAGTCCGGCCTTCTCTTCGATGATGGCCTGTACTTCTTCATACGTAAAGCGGTGATCGGAATGGATGATGGTTTTACCCAGCCAGTATTGTTTTACTTCTGCCTTTGGCGAAAGCTGGAAGATGGCGGAGAAGGTAAGTTTATCTTCTTTGGGACGGAGCGAGCAAAGCACATTCGATATATGCTCCGGCAGCATCGGTATCACCCTGTCGGGCAGGTAAACCGAAGTGGCACGGTGATAAGCTTCTTTATCCAATGCATTTTCCGGTTCCACATAATGGCTTACATCGGCGATATGCACGCCCACTTCGTAGTTGCCATTCTTCAGTTTGCGGAAGGAGATGGCATCATCAAAGTCTTTTGCATCCACCGGGTCGATGGTGATGGTGAATATATCCCGTACATCTTTGCGTTTATTTATTTCGGCTGCGCTGATCTGTTCGGGAATGCGGGCCGCCACTTCGAGTGCATCATCGGGAAATTCCAGCGGGAAGCCTGCTTCCAGCAATATTTCTTTCATGGCTGCGTCGTTGCTATTTTCGGCATCGAGCACGGCCGTTACTTCCCCGATGGGTCGTTTGTCATTATTTTCCCATTGCAGCAGGCGCACCACCACCCTGTCGCTGTCTTTGGCCTGGTGTATATTTTCCAGTGGTATAAAAATATCCGGCATTGGTTTGTCCATCTCTGCCACAAAAAAGGCAAAGCCTTTATTCATTTGCAGTGAGCCGATAAATTCGGTGCGTTTGCGCTGCACCACTTCTTTGATCACACCCTGCATGCGTCTGCCGGCGTTGAATGAAGGCTTAACCGCCACTTTTACGGTATCGCCATGAAGGGCGGTGTTGAAGTCATTGGGTCGCACCACAATGTCTTCATCCATTCCTTCCACTGTTACAAAGCCCATTCCTGAGCGGGTGATATCCAGTGTGCCTTTTAGTGTTTTTTGGTGTGAATGTCTTTCTTTCTCTTTGGTCTTTCGTTTTTTTGAATTCTTTCTTCCCATGGTCAGGTTTATAAATTATTTTTTAAAATGAGTGATAAAATCAATTACCTGTTTGTCAAATGCTGCTCCTTCTTCAAAGAGGAAGCGATGGCGTACAGGAATGATATAAAAGGGCAGCCCGGTTATTTCTGTGTTGAATTTGGTAAGCCGGACGGCATCTTTTTCTGTTGTTAAAATGATCTTGCTGGTTGTTTCCATTTTATTGTACCGGTTACGGATCTCGTTCAGGTCGTCAATAGTGAATATGTGATGATCGGGATATTGCAGCATCTGGTAGCTGTTGCTGTGTTCTTCAAGCATTTTCTTGAGTGGCCGCGGGTTGGCGATACCGGTTACCAGTAATACTTCTGTGTCGGGGCCCAATTCAATGTTTGTATTATCTGTAAGGTGATATAATGTTCCGTATTCGATGGTGGTGAAATACACCTGCTGGTGTGGCAGCGGCGCTATTTCTTTGATGATCTTTTCTTTCTCTGGTACGGTCAGTCCGGGTTTGCATTTTGTCACCACGATGACCGTTGCTCTTTTATACCCGCTTTTCAGGTCACGCAGGTCGCCGGTGGGCAGGTAGAAGTCGCGGGTGAAGAGGTTGCTGTAGTCGGTCAGCAATATGTTGAGGCCGGCTGTTACTGCCCGGTGCTGGAAGGCATCATCGAGTATGATGGCCTGCGTTTCGGGTTTATCGTGCAGCAATTGCGGTATGGCTTCTATGCGTTGTTCGCCCACGGCCACGGGCACTTCGGGAAACTTCAGGTGAAACTGCATCGGTTCATCTCCTATCTCCAGCGCTGTGGTGGATGCATTGGCCAACGCATATCCTTTTGTTTTCCTTTTGTAGCCGCGGCTGAGGGTGGCTACTTTAAACTGGTGACGAAGCCTCTCCACCAGGTATTCCACCATGGGTGATTTGCCGGTGCCGCCCACGGCCAGGTTGCCCACACATATCAGCGGCAGTCCGTAGCGGGTGGTTTTGAATATGTTCTTTTGGTAAAACCAGTTGCGCAAAGCAATGCCGGCCCAGTACAATAAGGAGAAGGGCAAGAGGAGTATGCGGAATGATTTCAGGAAGAAGTTAGAGAACATAATTGTTTGGCTGCATAGCAGGGGGAGTATCGTCTTTGTCAGTCCCTTTCTTCCACAAAGGTAGAGAAAACCGTGGTGCCGTAGTTTCTTTCTGCTTTATAATGCGGAAATGCTTTATAATCATTGCGTGGTGTGTGTTCCAGTACAAACCATCCGCCTTTATTCAGCAGTTGTTTTTCAAATATCAGTTTGGGCAGGTCGTCGATGGTGGTGAGGGCATAGGGCGGTCCGGCAAAGATGAAATCGAAGCGGCTGGTGCAGGTTTGGATGAATTTGAATACATCCATTTTGATCACTTTGAAATTTTCGAGGCGCAGTTGTGTGGCTGTTTTTTTAATAAAATCATACATCGCATTGTCTTTCTCTACAATGGTAAGGTCGGGCACACCACGGCTGGCCAGTTCATAGCTGATGCTGCCGGTGCCGCCGAAAAGGTCGAGTGTTTTGAGGTTGTCAAAATCCAGTTTATGCTGTAATACATTGAAGAGGCCTTCTTTGGCAATATCGGTGGTAGGCCTTGTATAGGGCATATTGTTGGGCGGGTTAAATTTTCTGCCGCCATGTTCACCACCTATTATCCGCATCGGGCCAGGTCGTTTAAGGAGGTGAAGAAATGGGAAGGGTATTCACCCGTGTTCCAGTTGTTTTGCCTGAACCCGATGGATATAAAATAGAGATACAATTCTTTATATAAGGAAGATTGCTGGTCTACCAGGCCGGAGAGCAGCAGTTCGCAGTTTTCTCTCGACAGGCCCCATTCATCCGTGGCCCGAAGGAGATAGTAGAGTACGTCATCCGGTGTTTCATAAGTATACACCTGTGCGAGGAGCAGGCGGCCTTCTTTTACCACCAGCATGGTGAAATCATCTTTGCGTATATCCACCAGCACCGTTCCTCCGGGAGAAGCGCTGCCCATTGTATGCAGGGAAACGGAATACTGGTGCCACGTTTTGGCTGCCGGGAATTTTTGGCTGATCCAGTGTTTTACATCGGCCGGTACGGTAAACAGATTCTGCACCTGCCAGGCGGCCACCTGTTCTGACTGTACGGAGCCTGCTGCTGTTCCCCAGAGTGCAGCCGATACATTACCGGCTTCTTCGTAGCGATAAGCTGCATTGGACAACAATGCTGCCGGTGTATGATCAAACGACACCTTTACTTCATAAAAGGATTGCTGCAAGGGTGTGTGACTATAATAAAGCTGTTCCAGTTGAATGTCATCCCATATATCGGGTGTGATATAATAAGCAAGCAGATAGAGTTTATCGCCTTCTTTACTGGTAATGGCAAAGGAGGTATGCTTCTCTCCTGTTCTGAAAGAGAGGGTTACCGGTACGCCGGGTGCGGGCATCCC
>JAEUVM010000440.1 GCA_016787125.1 Chitinophagaceae bacterium
TGCCGCCGATGAAACTTCCCGCCATACCCTGCCAGCCAAAACAAACAAAGGGATGGTCGGGACAGTTTGTGTACGAGATCCATTTTGATGGAGAATCCAGCGGGATGCTTGGAAAGTTTAAACAATATTATAAGGTAAAAGCCGACTGCATTCACAGCGGGTATATAGAATTCCCCACGGAAGTGCGGGGCGCCATACGTGTAAACCAACCCGATAAAAATAATACGGCAAGATGGGAAAGCTGGATACGCTCCGGCACCACCTTCACCTGCTCCAATGTGGATGTAACCATCAGCTCTGCCGAACAAACCAGCCGCATGGGCAATGATGCCATCACCGGCACGCTGGAGAAAAAAGCCACCTGGTCAACCAATGGAGGCTGGGCCAAAGGCTGGCTGAGTAATACCGATCTGCAAATAGACCATACCACCGGTACGTACACACTGGCCGTTCCCTTTCTGGATTATGAACAGTCCGGCGGCAAGCAACAGTTCATCACCACCACGTTTAACCCGGCAAAAAAAGACTCGGTGGTAAAAGACCTGGATAACCGGCATGGAATGAACGATCTTTTCTATGTACAATATGGAGAATGGGATATGATAACGGGCAGCTTCCAGGAAGGACAGAAAGAAATTACGATCCGCAAACGGATACCGATGCTGCTGCAGCAAACGATCAGAAGAGGAACCAAAGATATTAAGCTGTCGGCTGCAAAGGGGTATATGGATTTTTATTTGGTGCTGAGGAGGATTGGGTGAGGGGCTGCGTCTCTGCGCCGTTGCGAGAAATCTTATTGGATTACTGATTATTAATTATTGATTAATACTGAAAGACCGAAGTGTCTTTCTCCTCTGCGCCGTTGCGCCTCTGCGTGAAAATAATAGGAACGCGGATGCTGGCATTTGAAAAGGTAGACCAAACGGGCACCAGTGTGGTGGCCATGCTGGAATCGAGTGAGGCGAACAAAGAGATGATGAAGGATGCGAGAGGGCTTAACAGAAAACTGCATGGTAACCGTGCCGGTGAAATTGTGGTGGCGGCTGAACCGGTGGAGGGACAA
>JAEUVM010000448.1 GCA_016787125.1 Chitinophagaceae bacterium
AAAAAAACTGGAAGCTGAGCGAACGGGACAGGATGGGGCTTTTATTAGCTTGTTGTAAAGATTGTATCGGCGCCGTAAGCATTGTTGATGCCACAGAAGTAAAATAATGAATTGTCTTTATTGCTATAAAAAACTGGAAAAGGGTGAAGCTGATTTTCACCCTGCGTGCAGCCGGAAGATCTTTGGCAAACCGGAACCACCGGGGCTGCCCTATAGCGAAGATCAGATGCTGGAGCTGGGAGAGCAGCTTATTAATAGCCGGGTGGCTGTTACAGGAGTGCAACCCAAGCTCTCCGTAGATATAGAAAAACAGGATAAGCAAAAAGAAGGACAAAAAACACCGCAACGGTTTACCATTGTTGGCTTATGGGGAGGATATATTTTAAAACCACCCGCTAAACAGTATCCGCAGCTACCTGAGTTGGAAGACCTTACCATGCACCTGGCAGCTCTTGCAGGAATAGCAACAGTACCCCACTCGCTTATACGAATGCAAAGCGGCAACCTTGCCTACATTACCAAACGCATCGACCGGGAGAAGAAACACAAGCGACACATGGAAGATATGTGCCAGCTAACCGGTCGGCTTACCGAGGATAAGTATAAAGGCTCGTATGAACAGATCGGGAAAGCTATCCTGAAATACTCCGCCAACCCGGTGTTGGACCTTATCAATTTTTTTGAACAGGTTTTGTTTTCATTCCTTACCGGAAACGCCGACATGCACCTGAAAAACTTTTCATTAATAGAACAGCCTGGCACCGGCTTCGTTTTATCCCCGGCCTATGATATGGTGGCTTCCGCATTGGTGGTGCAGGAAGACAATGAGGAGCTGGCGCTGAATTTCAACGGTAAAAAAAGGAAATTGCAGCGAAAGGATTTTGATATCGTTTTTTCCTCTTTCAAAGCAGTGGAAGAAAAAGCGATGCTGAATTTGTACCGCAAATTTGCCGGTGTCATTGAAAACTGGTTACAATTTATCCCCCAAAGTTTTATAGATCAGCCGCTGCAGAACCAATACATTCAGCTTATACTGCAAAGAGCTCAGCTGTTGGAACTATAATTATCCCCGGGTATTTCCCGGCCAGTTGCGTACAGCTCATATTTCCCCTCACCACCCATTCCCCCCATTATTGTATTTTCACCCCAACGTCACTCACCCGGTTCTTGTATGAAATTCAAACGCCTGCTTCTTTTTATAGGAGTTACTGTAATCAGTATTTCCGGCATTGCGCAGCAAGGTGCTGTATATAAAGACAGCACACAACCAACCGAAGCACGGGTGCAGGACCTCCTCCGCCGCATGACGCCCGAAGAAAAATTCTGGCAACTCTTCATGATTCCCGGCGAACTCGATAAGGCCGATACATTACAGTTTAGCAACGGCCTCTTTGGCTTCCAGGTCAGCGCAGGCAACAAAAGCGATGCCGGCGGCCAGTTGCTGCAATACAATACCAATGAATCAGCACAGGCCCTTGCAAAAAAGATCAATTCGATTCAACGGCACTTCGTGCAAAAAACCAGGCTCGGCATTCCCATCATTCCATTTGATGAAGCCCTGCACGGCCTCGTCAGGGATGGCGCCACCGTTTTCCCGCAGGCCATCGCACTGGCCGCCACCTGGGATACGGCATTGATGAGTAAAGTTTCCGCCGCCATTGCAGCAGAAACAAAACAAAGAGGCATCCGGCAGGTGCTTTCTCCGGTTGTCAATATCGCAGCAGATGTACGCTGGGGCCGCACAGAAGAAACATACGGCGAAGACCCGTTCCTCTCTTCTGCTATGGGCGTCGCTTTCGTAAAAGCATTTGAAAGCCGCGGCATCATCACCACCCCCAAACATTTTATTGCCAATGTGGGCGATGGCGGCAGGGACAGCTACCCCATTCACCTCAGCGAACGGGTGCTGGAAGAAATATACCTGCCACCTTTCAAAGCCTGTATCGAAAAAGGCGGCAGCCGCTCCCTTATGACAGCGTATAATTCAGTGAACGGCGTGGCCGCTTCATCCAACCACCGGCTGCTCATGGAGAAACTAAAGAAGCAATGGGGCTTCACCGGCTTTGTGATCTCTGATGCCAATGCCGTGGGCGGCGAAGTGGTTTTACATAATACCGCAAAAGATTATCCCGAAAGCGGCACACATGCACTCAACGGCGGACTTGATGTTATTTTCCAAACCGAATACAAACACCACCAGTTGTTCATGCCCTCCTTCCTGGATGGCAGCATTGACAGCAACCGGATCAATGATGCTGTGTCAAGAGTGCTGCGGGCAAAATTTGAACTCGGACTTTTTGAAAGACCATACGTATCAGAAGATATCAAACCCCTTTTTTCACATAAACAAATTGCAAAGCAGGCCGCACTCGAGTCATTTGTTTTATTGAAAAACACATCACGGCCGGGACAG
>JAEUVM010000449.1 GCA_016787125.1 Chitinophagaceae bacterium
TTCCCTGCTTATCATTTATCAGCTGATATTCCTGCTGACAGTTCAGCAAGGCTGTTTCCAGGTTGCCCGCAGGATAGGTAAGACAGCCGGCCGTGGTGCCATCTGCCTGCAGCAGTAAATAGGTATCAGGGCCGGCTGTGATGATATTCATATGCGGGAGGTTGATCAGTCTTTGATACACCTGATGGATAGGCCACAGGTTTTGTCAATAAATGACACCATGCCATTAGGGATATTGTACTGCAAATGAAAATACCAGGCACTAACATCACTGCCGGGTGGCAGGATACCGGTGGAAGACCAGTGCATTCCCAATGATTTTCTGTGCTGGTAGTCTTCATCGGCATAAAGGGCAGTGCTGCGAAGACCGGCACCCTTACCGTTAAAACCGCTTTCATTGGTGGCACCCACATTGCCGGTCCAATATTCTTCACCGGTTGTTTTCATTTTACCGCCGGCCACACTTTCTCCGCCCAGGTAATCACGCAGTGTCATCCATTCATCCCTTGTGGGAATATGATACCCGGGAGGACAAATGCCGCGGCTGTCTGTTACAGTAAACCAGTTGTATAGCCTTCCTTCATTGGCGGCTATAGAACCATCGTTGTTATAGGTGCAATAGGCAGGTGTACTAAGATTTTTCCATTGGGTAAAATCTGTTACATTCGGAATTGGATCACCATTGCGGAATTTTGTGGTGCGCAGGTTTTCCAGCAGCCAGGTTTGTGTGCCGATCTTTACTTCGTGATACACATTGCCATCCGCATCACGAATGGAGGTATCCGGGGCCGGGGTTTCTTCTTTCTTGCAGGAGGCCATTGCGGCCACCAGGCCCGCAAACAGCAGGAGTTTCATTTTCATGATTGTTTTTTTAGAGTAATAGAATAGAGAGCCAAATTATTCCACCGCATTCATCCTTTTTTGATGCATTCACAGGTGTGCCTGCCTCCCTTACAGGTGTATCGTATCTGTTGCTATCTGTTTTCCCGGTATAGAACGGGGAATGCCATTACACTTATGAAAGCACATAAAACACTTGTGTAATGTTTCTGAACAACAGTGCAAGTGCATCCGGCCCGGTCTGCAGCTACAGTATTTTTATACTGTATCAAACTCATTTTATATGAAAACGATCTTCCTTTCGCTGCTGGTGCTGGCAGTGATGCAGGCAAACAGTCAGCCCGTTGCGGATGGCCCTGCCAAAACCTATATCCGCCAGTATAACTCATATATCGAGAAGGCAAAAGCTCCTGACCAGAAACCGGGCATGGTGCGTACCTACCTGCACAATGCAGAGGGAACCTTACGCAGTATTGCCAAATACGATCCCTCCTTCAACATCAAACCACTGGAAGAGGAACTGAAGCAACTGATGGCAGCCAATGAGGTGGCCATTAATAAAGGGAAAGAGGCAAAACTGGTGGCATCCATGCAGGAGTTGCTGGACCAAATGGAAAAAACTGATGAAGGCTCACGTCTCGGATTGTTTCCGCAGCGAATCGCTTCGGTGGAAAGCAATCTCACCGAATTAAAGAAACTGAACACCGGGTACAATACCCAGGCTATTGAAGAACGGCTGAATAAATGCAAATCCCTTCTGGGAAAATCAGAAACGGTGCGTACGGAAAAGATAAGGGCCGTATCTGCCACTTATGATAAGAACGGTGATGGCCTTGCGGGATTATTTACCGGCAACACCACAACAGAGATCAGGGGTACCGGCGACCAGGAAAAGGACATTGCCGCTCATAAAGAACAACTGCGACTGTACAATGAAAAAGTGGAAGCGCTGCTGGCAAAAGGCCCGGTAAATGATGACCACATGAGTAATTACATACGCAACAGCAGTGAACCGGCTGCAGACCGCATTGCCCGCACCGAAAAAAGTATTATGGAAGCCAGGCATAGCAGTGCATTGTTTGCCCTTCGGGAACTGATCGGTGAGGAAACCTATTGGAAAGCGGCCAGCCGTGTTTTTCCCGGTGTGCCGGAAGCAGCAAAAGTTTACCAGCTTGTACAGGCAGCCCTGCAAAGGGTGGGAGGAGAGGAGCAGGTAAAGGCCCGGGTAAATGCCAATCATACAGCCTACATACGCAGTGTGAAGTTTCCGCCGGCCGTACAGCAGAATGCTTCGCTTGAGCAATCGTTCAGAAAGGTTTTTTCTGCCAACTTCCCGGGTGTAACCATCCTGAAAGTAAATATCATTACGGAAGACTGGACCACTGTCCGCCATGATATCAGCGGTATATTACTTGCACGCAAGCAGGCTGCAGCTATTGGCACCAAAGAAAAAGATGGGGTAT
>JAEUVM010000499.1 GCA_016787125.1 Chitinophagaceae bacterium
CAAAACAAAACCTATTGCAACCCGGTAAATGTGGACTATGGCTATACGCCCCATCCTTCCTTTACCTACTGGGGCAGGCACCGTGCCACCGCCGACCCGGTGATCGTGAATTACAAAGGCGACTATTATTTATTCAGTACCAACCAATGGGGCTACTGGTGGAGCAAGGATATGAGCAACTGGAATTTTGTAAAGAAAAATTTCCTGCGCCCCTGGAATGATACCAAAGATGATCTCTGCGCACCTGCCGTAGGCATTATCGGCGATACGATGGTGGTGTTTGGCTCCACCTATACCCGCACTTTTACATTATGGGGCAGTACCGACCCGAAAGGAAACAACTGGTTTCCGCTGGTGGATTCATTTGAGATCGGCGGATGGGACCCTGCTTTCTTTACTGATGATGATGGCCGTTTTTATATGTACAATGGAAGCAGCAATTCTTTACCGTTGTATGGTATTGAATTAGACCGCAAAACCTTTCGCCCCATTGGGCCCCGCACGGCCATGTACCTGCTGCAGGAATGGCGTTATGGCTGGCAGCGCTTTGGTGAACACATGGATAATACATTCCTCGACCCGTTTATTGAAGGCGCATGGATGACCAAGCATAATGGTAAATATTATTTGCAATACGGCGCACCCGGAACCGAAATGAGCGGCTATGCCGATGGTGTGGTGGTGAGCGACAGGCCTCTGTTTGACGGAAGACAAACCTTTCCGCAAAGTGACCCGATGAGTATGAAATCGGGCGGCTTCTCACGGGGAGCAGGACATGGTGCCACCTTCCAGGATAATGATGGCGATTACTGGCATGTATCCACCAGTATTATCTGTGTAAAAAATACCTGGGAGCGCCGCATGGGTATCTGGCCTGCCGGGTTTGATAAGGATGATGTGATGTGGTGTAATACAGCCTTTGGTGATTATCCGCACTACCTGCCGGGTGAAAAAGGAAAAGAACACGGCGGCTTTGCCGGGTGGTATTTACTCAATTATAAAAAACCGGTCACCGTTTCTTCCACGCTGGGTAGTTTTTATGCCAACAATGCTGTAGATGAAAGTATCAAAACATACTGGAGTGCCACCTCGGCCAATAAAGGCGAATGGATACAAACTGATTTAGGAAAACTATCAACGGTAAATGCTGTACAGATCAACTATGCCGACCAGGAAGCCGAATTCATCGGGAAGCAAACAGAAATCTATCACCAGTATAAACTATACTATTCGGCAGATGGAAAAAAATGGACCGTGCTGGCAGATAAGAGCAATAACAAAACGGATGTACCCCATGATTATGTGGAACTGGCCACACCTGTACAGGCCAGGTATATCAAACTTGAAAACATTCACATGCCAACAGGCAAGTTTGCCATCAGCGGGCTGCGGGTATTTGGTAATGGCAACGGGGCCACACCGGATGCGGTGAAAGACCTGATCGTATTGCGTACCGAAAAAGACAAACGCAGCGCTTATATCAAATGGACACCGGTGGACAATGCCTTTGCGTACAACCTGTATTATGGCACTTCGCCGGATAAGCTTTATAACAATATCATGATATACGATTACAATGAGTATTGGTTTAAAGCAATGGATAAACTAAAGACATACTACTTTACGATAGAATCTGTTAACGAGAACGGCGTGTCGGCAAAATCACAAATTATAAAAGTTGAATAAGCGACTTGTACCAAGACTGTTTCTTTCATTGGCGATTGTCCTCAATGCGCAAAGCATGATGGCTGCCATCCGACTGCCGCAACTGTTTACCGACAATATGGTGATCCAGCATGGCAGCAAAATGCATGTATGGGGTACTGCCACACCAAAAGAAAAGGTCAGCGTTTCCCTGTTTGGCAACCTGGTTGAAACAGTTGCCAAAGCAGATGGCAGCTGGGAGGTTTGGTTCAGGGATAAACTGGCTGGTCAGCGGGGGGAACTGATCGTTACTTCCGGCATGGAAAGCATCAAACTGAAGAATATTATTGCCGGTGAAGTGTGGATCTGCAGCGGGCAGAGCAATATGGAGTTTCCGCTCAGCAGTTTTAAAGGTTATTATGAAAAAGAAATAAAGAGTTCTGCCAACAATTGGATACGGTATGCCACGGTGCAAAACCTGTACAGCAACAGGGAAGAAATGGATGCTGCCCTGCGAATTGGCTGGACACAGGTTGATGAAAACACGGTGGGCAACTGTTCGGCCGTAGCTTATTTCTTTGCCAGGAAATTATACGAACGCCTGAAAGTTCCCATCGGTATTATCATTTCCTCCTGGGGTGGTACACCGGCACAGGCATGGATGGATGAAACAGGAATTAAGGATTTTGCAAACTATGCCAAAGCATATGATAAAGGAATCAAACCGCTCGATTTTTCAAAGCTGAATGAATTGAAACAAAAAAGTGAAGAAGCATTCAGGCAAAAGAGTTCAGTGGTCGCTGCTTCTTTCAAAGAATATTTACAAACCGGCTATGATGATTCCAGCTGGGAAGAAGTAACCCTGCCTGGCGTATGGGAAAATGCAGGCCATCCTGATTTTGACGGACTGGCTGCATATCGTATCAGCTTTACCTTGCCGCCCGGCAGTGCGGGTAAAGAAGCGGTATTGCATCTGCCGGCCATTGATGATATTGATTCTACTTATATCAACGGGCAGCTTATCGGTACACACCGGGTATGGAATGAACTGCGGACCTACAAGATCGGGCAGGGTGTGCTGAAAGACGGAAAGAATATGCTCACCATTTGGGTGGAAGACGGGCAGGGCGGCGGCGGACTGAACAACGATCCCGCCAATTATTATATAGAGATACAGAATAATAAGATACCGCTGAAAGGAACGGCAAGGTTAAAGTTGCTGTTGCCGCTTGAACAATCGGCTTCGGGTGTCAATCTTTCATCCGTTCAGAATTCACCCTGCGTATTGTTCAATGCTATGATCGCACCATTACTGCCCTTATCCTTCCGCGGTGTGATCTGGTACCAGGGAGAAAGTAATGTATCGCAATATGAAGAATACAGAACATTGTTTCCCGCCATGATCACCCGGTGGAGAAAACGCTTTGGCAAAGATGATATGCCTTTCCTTTTTGCGCAGCTGTCATCCTATAATCCTGCGGTAACAGAACCGGTGGTCAGCGAATGGGCCTTATTGCGTGAAGCGCAAACCATGACATTACAGCTTCCCAATACTGGCATGGCGGTAACCACCGATGTAGGCGACCAGTTTGATATTCATCCTATACGGAAAAAAGAAGTGGGCGAACGGCTGGCGGCAAATGCAATCACAAAAGTCTACGGAGCTAAAAATGAAATTGCCTCGGGCCCTGTATTCAATAGTACCAATGCGATAGTACAGGCGATGCAGGTGTTTTTTGACGACGCAGGCAGCGGGCTGATGATAAAAGGCGAAAACCTGAAAGGCTTTTCTCTTGCCGGGGAAGACAAAGTGTTTTATCCGGCCAACGGAACAATTTATGGTGTGAATTCGGTTATCATCAGTTCAGACAAAGTAAAGGATCCCGTGTATGTAAGATATGCATGGGCCGATGCACCGCTGGAAGCTAACCTGTATAACAAGGAAGGTTTTCCGGCCATACCATTCAGAACAGATAAATGATCGTAATGAAAGAAAGATTGAAATTTATTTATGCTGTTTTTTTCATTTTCATTTTGGCAAAAGCCAATACGCAACCATTTGCGGCAGATATAGCTGCATTTGGCCGGCAGGACAGTATCCGTTTTCCCGGCACAGGTAAGATCGTTTTCGCCGGCAGCTCTTCTTTTACCAACTGGACGGATGTGCAAACTTATTTCCCGTCATATCCCATCATCAACCGTGGCTTTGGTGGCTCCACCCTGCAGGATGTATTCCGCTACCGGCACGAAGTAATCTATAAATACAAACCCAAACAGGTGGTGATCTATTGTGGCGAAAATGATATTGCGGGAGATAGTACGGTGACGGGCAAAACAGTTTTCAAACGATTTAAACAATTGTATAAAGACCTGCGGAAGAATCTCGGCAGCATTCCGGTGGTGTATGTTTCCATGAAACCAAGTCCCAGCCGCTGGCACCTGCGGGAAAAATATATTGACGGAAACAAACGGATACAGCAATTTCTGGCAAAGAATGAGAAAGATAAATTTGTAAGCGTGTGGGATGCGATGCTGGGAACAGACGGAAAGCCGATACCTGAAATTTTTGTGGCAGACAACCTGCACATGAATGCAAAAGGATACGCCATCTGGCAAAAAATTATTTTACCAATATTAGTTCCATGAAACGACTGACGTACATCGCCCTGCTCGCCCTGCTGTTTTCCTGCAAACAGGAAAAGAAAGAAGAAGTAACACGGATCGCCTTTGGCTCCTGTGGCTACCAGGACGATCCGCAGCCGGTGCTGAGCATTGCTGCTGATCAAAAACCTGCTGCTTTTATTTTTCTCGGCGATAATATATACGGCGATACCGATAATATGGATACGCTTCGCAATAAATATACCCGCTGGATGGCACAACCGGATTTTAAAAGGCTCGACAGCAGCACCCAACTGTTTGCCACCTGGGATGATCACGACTTTGGCCGCAATGATGCCGGTAAGTGGTACCCGTATAAAAATGAATCGAAAGAGATCTTTATGCAGTTCTTCAAAGAGCCGGCTGAAAGCGAAAGAAGAAAGCACGAAGGAATTTATAAAACAGAATACATTAAGGAGGGCGATAAAACCATCCAGGTGATACTGCTGGATGTAAGAACATTCCGCAATGACCTGCTGCTGTATAAGAAAGGCGACTCGCTGCCACGTAAAGAATACTTTTACACGCCGGAGTACACACCGCACTCATCGGCCGACAGCACATTGCTGGGCAGCGAACAATGGAAATGGCTGGAAGGCGAACTGAAAAAACCAGCCGACCTTCGCCTTATCTGCAGCGGATCACAATTCAGCATTGAATACAACGGCTATGAAGCATGGGCCAACTTTCCGCATGAACAAAAGAAGATGCTTGATCTTATCAAATCAACCAAAGCATCCGGTGTGATGTTCCTAACCGGTGATGTGCACTATGCCGAAATTTCGAAGCTGGAAGAACCTGGCCTCTACCCGATCTATGATGTAACGGCAAGCGGCATCACTTCCACCTGGGATTTTGCCACGCTGAATAAGAACCGCATTGAAGGACCGGTAATGGATAATCATTTCGGGTTGCTCACCATCACCTGGGATAAAGACCCGGTGATACGGATGGAGATCATAGATAAATACCGCAACAGCCGGATAGAGTACACCATTAAAAGAAGCGAACTGGATTTTAAATAAGCATAATCACTATAAACAGTAAACGATGAAACGACTTGCATCTTTATTAGTAATGAGCATCTTCCTGCTTTCTTTGGGAAAAGCAAAGGCACAGCAGACAAACGATGCTAAAATGAAAGTTTTTATTGACGCCCTGATGAAGAAGATGACACTGGAAGAAAAGATCGGGCAGCTGAACCTGCCCGGCAGCGGTGATATCGTAACCGGCCAGGCAAAAAGTTCAGACATCGGCAGAAAGATACGGGAGGGAAAAGTGGGAGGGCTCTTTAATATTAAATCAGTAGCCAAGATCAAAGATGTGCAGCGGGTGGCGGTGGAAGAAAGCCGCCTGAAAATTCCGCTCATCTTTGGTATGGATGTGATACATGGTTATGAAACGGTATTTCCCATTCCGCTTGGTCTCAGTTGCAGTTGGGATATGGAAGCGGTGAAGCGCAGTGCACAGATCGCTGCCAAAGAATCCAGCGCCGATGGTATCTGCTGGACCTTTTCTCCCATGGTGGATATATGCCGCGACCCACGCTGGGGCCGTATTGCAGAAGGAGTTGGTGAAGATCCCTATCTTGGTTACCGCATTTCAAAGGCGATGGTGCAGGGCTACCAGGGCGACCTGTCGAGAAATGACAACATCATGTCTTGTGTAAAACACTATGCGCTGTATGGCGCTGCCGAAGCGGGACGTGATTACAACACTACCGACATGAGCTATCCCCGTATGTTCAACGACTATATGCTTCCCTACAAAGGCGGTGTGGAAGCCGGTGCCGGCAGTGTGATGGCATCCTTCAATGATGTGAACGGAATTCCTGCCACGGCCAATAAATTTTTGATGACGGATGTGCTGCGCAAGCAATGGGGCTTTAAAGGATTTGTGGTAACCGATTACACAGGCATCAATGAAATGGTGGCACATGGCATGGGCGACCTGAAGCAGGTATCTGCACTGGCGCTGAAAGCCGGGATAGATATGGACATGGTGGGAGAAGGATTTCTGACCACCTTGCAACAATCACTCAAAGAAGGAAAGATCACCACGCAGGATATAGACAAAGCCTGCCGCCTGATACTTGAAGCAAAATATAAACTCGGCCTGTTTGACAATCCTTACAAATATTGCGATGAGAACAGGGCCAAAACAGAAGTGTATTCAGCTGCCAACCGTGCAGAAGCGAGGAAGATTGCCGCTGATTGTTTTGTATTGCTGAAAAATCAAAACAATGTACTGCCGCTGCAAAAGAAAGGCACCATCGCATTAATAGGACCGCTGGCCGATAATAAAGAAAACATGCCCGGCACATGGGCCGTGGCTGCCCGCTTCGACCAGGCCATTTCAGTGCTGCAGGGTTTAAAAGAAACCGTGGGCAATAAAGTAAACATCCTGCATGCAAGGGGATCGAACCTGGATGCTGACAGCCTGTTTGAAGAAAGGGCCGGTATGTTTGGCAAATCATTGCACCGCGACAGCCGCCCGGCCAGCGAACTGATAGCTGAAGCAGTAAACATCGCCAACCAAAGCGATGTGGTGGTGGCCACCCTTGGTGAAAGCGCCGAGATGACCGGCGAATCATCCAGCCGCAGCAATCTTGATATTCCTGAAGCACAAAAAGAATTGCTGAAAGCATTATTAAAAACAGGCAAACCAGTGGTGCTGGTATTATTTACAGGCCGTCCGCTCACCATCAAATGGGAGAATGATAATGTGCCTGCCATACTCAACGTTTGGTTTGGCGGCAGCGAAGCCGGCTACGCTATCAGTGATGTATTGTTTGGTGATGTAAACCCTTCGGGAAAACTCACCACCACCTGGCCGCAGAATGTAGGACAGATACCGCTGTATTATGCACACAAAACCACAGGCCGCCCGCTGGGTACCTGGTTTGAAAAATTCCGCAGCAACTACCTCGATGTAAGCAATGATCCGGTGTACCCTTTCGGCTACGGATTGAGCTACACACAGTTCAGCTACAGCGATGTAAAGCTGAGTGCCTCCACACTGAAAGGCAATCAAACGCTGACCGCCTCCGTTACTGTAACCAACAAAGGCAACACCACCGGTAAAGAAGTGGTGCAGCTTTACATCCGTGATGTGGTGGGTGCCAACACAAGACCGGTGAAAGAATTGAAGGGATTTGAAAAAACAGAACTGAAACCCGGTGAAAGCAAACCCATCACCTTCACCATCACCCCGGCAGACCTGAAGTATTATCACACCGACATGACCTACGATTGGGAAAGCGGCGAATTTGAGATCATGATCGGGGGCAACTCAAGAGATGTGAAAATGGCGAAAGTAAACTGGAATAAATAACCACCGCATTTAAAAAGGCTGCTGAATGAAAAGATGGCTGTCAACGGTTTTTACTTTACTGTTTACGGCGATGCTGTTCGCTCAGCAGCCTTTTGTATTATACTCACCGGATTCATCGCTGCGGCTGGAAGTGAAGGTTGACCAGAAAATAGCCTGGTCGCTTTTTGCCGGAAAGGAATTGCTGGTAAGTTCTCCATCTATTGATATAGAACTGGCTGACGGACGCAAACTGTCGGATGCACGCAGCATTACAAATTCCCGCATCAGCAGCCGGAAGCAAACCATCCAGGTGCCCCTGCCTTACCGGAGAAAGAATATCAGTAATCAACACAACCATCTCGACCTCTCATTTAAAGATTTCCTGTTACAATTCTGGCTGTTTGATAATGGTATGGCGTACAAGACAGGCACCGTGTTTTTGGATTCAATAAAAATAAAAAACGAAACAGCTCTCTTCGATATTGACCCCCGTTCAGCACTCTGGTTTGCACATATAGATAAACGTCCCGCACAAGACCGCTTTCATACCAGCTTTGAAGGAGTGTATAAAAAAGAAGTGCTGGAAACCATTCCGGATACCATGCTCACCTATGCACCGGTGACGGCGGTATTGCCCAACGGGTACAAACTGGCATTTTCTGATGCAGACCTGTATAATTACCCCGGTATGTTTTTGCAAAAAACAGCCACCGGTCTGAAAGGCGTCTTTGCCCCATACCCGTTGAAAGAAGAAATGACAGAAGGCGAATTTCCCCAACTGATCGTTACCGAACGGGCTGATTACATCGCAGTAAGCGATGGAATATGCAAGACGCCGTGGCGGGTAATACTGGTGGCTAAAAAAGATACTGACCTGCCGGAAAACGATCTGCTTTATTGTCTTGGTTATCCGCAGCCAAAAGGATACGATTTTTCCTGGGTGAAACCGGCGAAAGGAACAGACGAATGGATTACCGGTATCAACTTATTTGATGTGCCGTTTGAAGCCGGTATCAATACCACTACCTATAAATATTATATTGATTTTGCCAAACGTTTCGGGTTTGACCAGGTAATGCTTGATGCAGGCTGGAGCGATGTAAAGGATCTCTTCAAGATCAACCCGGCGGTGAACATGGAAGAACTGGCCCGCTATGCAAAAACAAAAGGAGTCAAACTGATGCTGTGGACACTCTGCTCCACACTGGATAAACAGCTTGACAGTGTACTGAAACAATTCAGCAAATGGGGTGTGCATTCCATTATGACAGACTTTATGGACCGCGACGATCAGAAAACCGTGAACTTCTATCACCGCATTGCCAAAGCCTGTGCAGACAATAAGATAGCGGTCATGTTTCATGGTGCTTATCCACCCAAAGGATTGAACAGAACCTGGCCCAATGTGATAACACAGGAAGGTGTGCTGGGCGCCGAATGGAACATCTGGAGCGACCTGCCAACACCGGAGCATAATGTGGCCATTGCGTATACAAGAATGCTGGCCGGTCCGCTTGATTATGAACCCGGCCTGTTGCTCAATGCACAAAAAGATCAGTTTCGACCGATCGGTAAGAACCCGATGAGCATCGGCACCCGTTGTCATCAACTGGCGATGTTTGTGGTGTATGATAGTCCGCTGCAGATATTCAGCGGCAATATCAGCCAGGGAATAAAAGAGCCGGCCTTCATGCAATTACTCGGCAGCCTGCCCACCACCTGGGATGAAACAAAAGTGCTGCAGGGAAAGATCGGTGAATACATTATTACCGCCCGGCAAAAAGGCAACAACTGGTACATCGCCGGGCTCAACAACAGTACCACAAGAGAAATAACCATCCCGCTTGATTTTTTGAAAAGCGGCAGCTATACCATCACGGTTTGCAAAGACGGAGTCAATGCACACAATTATGGAAGTGATTACAGCCTGACCACATCGGTGATAAACGCCGGCAGCAAACTAACTTTGAAAATGGCACCGGGAGGCGGCTTCCTGGTAAGGCTGATAAAAAAATAAACAGAGATGAAGAAGGCAGCAGCAATTTTATTTATCACAACAGTTATTGTTTCCTGCTCTTTACCGGTAAACAAAAGCATGAAAGGAATTGAAACATACAACCCGGTGGTGGCCCATCGTGGTGCATTTAAGAAAAACGGTTTCCCCGAAAACTCCATCGCCGCCCTGCGGGAAGCCATACGGCTGGGCTGTGCCGGTTCTGAATTTGATGTACGGATGACGGCCGATGATTCGCTGATCATCAACCATGATCCTGACTATAATAAACTGCCAATAGAAAAAACAACCTATGCGGGATTGCAGTCATACAAACTGGCAAACGGTGAAAAACTGCCGACACTGCAGGAGTACATCAGCGCCGGACTGACAAACAACCCGTCAACATTACTGGTATGTGAAATAAAACCATCCACCATCAGTAAAGACCGTGGCAGGGAGATAGCCCGCAAAGTGGTGGCGCTGTTCAAAGAGATGAACGCCGAAGCACAGGTGGTGTATATCAGTTTTGATTATGATATTTTACTGGAAATACTAAAGCAAAACAACAATGCCATTACCCAATACCTGAATGGAGATAAAACACCTGAACAACTCCGGATCGATGGTATAAAGGGAGCCGATTATCATTTCTCTGTTTTCAAACAACACCCGGAATGGATCATCACGGCCGCAAAGAACCGGATTGTTTTAAATGCGTGGACGGTAAACGATAGCACCACGATGGACTGGCTGATGGATAATAAGTTTCATTACATCACCACCAATGAACCTGAATTATTATTTGAAAGAATAAAAGCAAGACGTAAATAAGTACCATGATGAAAAAACTATTGTTGCTGACTGTGGTTGGCCTGTACACATTGACCTCACACGGACAAAAGAAAACAGTTGACCAGCGGGTGGATTCTGTATTGCGCCTGATGACGCTGGAAGAAAAAGTGGGACAGATGAACCAGTACAATGGTCCCTGGGCAGCCACCGGTCCGCTGACCAACGACGACAAGCTGCTCGACCAGATCAGGGAAGGAAAAGTAGGCTCCATGCTGAATGCCACCGGTGTGGCCCGCACAAGGGAACTGCAGCAACTGGCATTGCAGTCGCGGCTGAAAATACCACTGCTGTTTGGCCAGGATGTAATACATGGCTACCGCACTATTTTTCCCATACCATTGGCCGAAGCCGCAAGCTGGGATATGGATGCCATCCGGCAAAGTGCCCGCATTGCAGCCACCGAAGTAAGCGCTGCCGGTGTACACTGGACCTTTGCCCCCATGGTGGATATAGCCCGTGATCCGCGGTGGGGCCGGGTGATGGAAGGCGCCGGTGAAGATCCGTATTTGGGTTCCATGATCGCCACAGCAAGAGTGAAGGGATTCCAGGGAAATGGTTACGGTAAAACAGATGCCGTGATGGCTTGTGCCAAACATTTTGCGGCTTACGGTGCGGCAGTCGGAGGACGTGATTATAATTCGGTGGATATGAGTCTGCGCCAATTGCATGAAGTGTACCTGCCGCCATTCAAATCAGCAGCCGATGCAGGTGTAGCTACGTTTATGAACTCCTTCAATGACCTGAATGGCATACCCGCCACGGGCAACAGTTATTTACAACGTGATTTGCTGAAAGGACAATGGAAATTCAAAGGCTTTGTGGTGAGCGACTGGGGCAGTGTGGGTGAAATGATCAACCACGGTTTTTCAAAAGATAATTACGAAGCAGCGATGCAGGCAGCCAATGCAGGCAGTGATATGGACATGGAAAGCCGCAGCTATATACAGCACCTGGTGAAGCTGGTAAAGGAAGGCAAGGTAAAGATGACGGTGATAGATGATGCAGTGCGCCGCATTTTAAAAAAGAAATTTGAGATGGGATTGTTTGACGATCCGTTTCGCTATTGCAATGAAGAAAGGGAAAAGGCACAATGGAATAATCCTGCCCACCTTTCCGCTGCCAGGGAAATGGCGAAGAAGAGTATTGTATTATTAAAGAATAACGGCGTGCTGCCATTGGCAAAAAACAGTGGCGCCCCACGCACCATTGCATTGATCGGGCCTTTTGCCAGGGCAAAGAGTGACAACCTCGGCTTTTGGAGCTACGACTGGCCCGATGATTCGGCCCGCATCATCAGTGTGTTTGAAGGAGTGCAGCGAAAGACCGGTCCGGATACAAGACTGCTGTATGCAAAAGGCTGTAATGTAAATGATACGTCCACCGCCGGGTTTGCAGAAGCGATAGCCGCAGCCAGCCAAGCCGACATCATTATACTTACCGTTGGAGAAGCAAGGGATATGACCGGTGAGGCCAAGAGCCGCAGCAGCATCCGCCTGCCGGGAGTGCAGGAGGAACTGGCTAAAGCCATCATCGCAACGGGTAAGCCGGTGGTGGTATTGATAAGTGCGGGCCGCCCGCTGGTGTTTAACCATATCGCCGACAATGCACCTGCTGTAGTGTACACCTGGTGGCTGGGCACACAGGCAGGAGATGCTATTGCAGATGTATTGTTTGGTGATTATAACCCTTCAGGAAAATTGCCGATGACCTTTCCGCTTACCGAAGGACAGATTCCCATTTACTATAATTATTACAGTACCGGCAGACCTGCTACCAGCGACAGCGATCGTTTTTACCGCTCAGCTTATACTGATCTTTCTCTTTATCCAAAATATCCGTTTGGGTTTGGTAAAAGTTATACCACGTTTGAGTACAGCGATATTCAGTTGAGCAAGAAAACATTTTCTGCCAAAGAAAAAACAGATGTAACGGTTACGGTAAAAAACACCGGTAACTATGACGGAGAGGAAGTGGTACAGTTGTACATCCGCGACATAACGGGATCGGTGGTGCGGCCGGTGAAGGAACTGAAAGGCTTTCGCAAAATATGGTTGGCAAAGGGTGAATCGAAAGAAGTGGTGTTTACCTTGTCGGTAGACGACCTGCGTTTTTACAATGACAAGCTGCAATACATTTATGAGCCGGGGGATTTTGTTGTGTATGTTGGCGGCAACAGCCGTGAGGTGAAGGAAGCAGGTTTTACGTTGCTGAAGTAAAGGTTATTTGAATGTTGGTTCCCGCAAAGGAACGAGGCCCACGGGGAATGGGAACGCGGATGACGCGGATTGGATGGATTAGCACGGATTTTTTTTGCCGGGTGTTATTTGTAAGATATTCTTTGTGCGTTTGCGGGATATTTTATATTAACATGTCGCCCCGCTGGGGCTTTTATAAATCAAAACGAATTCTTTAGAAGCACAACAAGTTAATTAACCTCTTCCGTGTTCTTTGTGCCTTAGAGGGAAACCTTTTTCTGCCGCTATTTCACATCTTCAAAATCAATATACTCACCCGCTTTGTATTTGGGGGCCGGTTGAGTGGGTTGGGAGGCGGCTGTTTGCTGGCGTCGCTGCTCTTCCATGCGGCTGTTCATTTCCTTAAAACCTTTTTTGATCTTGCGGGTGGTGGTATAAACGGGTATCACCAGCTTGAAGATAAACTGGTACAGCAGGTAAGCTAAAAATATGTACAGAAGAATAATCACAGGGCAAAGATAGGCAGCGCTTTTTTTGGGTTGCCGGATAAAAAAGGCAGTTTACCGGGGAAAACAGAGAAAAGATAACAGAAAGCAGATAAGAGAGAAAAGATAAAAGATAATAGTGGGTGGGGCTTTTGCTTACAGTAGATGGATATCGAGGGCTGACAGTGTGACAACGGGCATTGACAAACCGGCAATGTCAGGTTACAGTCTGACAAAGCACATCGAGAGTGTGGCAAAGGGGTCTGACAGTATGGCAAAGCACTTTTACAGCCTGGCAAAGGGGTCTGACAGTGTGACAAAGCACTTTTACAGTCTGACAAAGCACATCGACATACCGGCAATGTCAGGTTACAGTGTGGCAATGGCCTATTACAGTCTGACAACGGCAACCGACAATGTGAAAACAGGCATCTACGAACCGTTTATGTCAGCTACATACCGTTAATGGCAGCCGACAGTGTGAAAATGGCACCTGACAGTGTGATAATGCCTACTGACAATGTGAAAACGAGTGCTGACAAACCGTTAATGTCTGCTTACATACCGTTTATGGCAGCCGACTTTGTGAAAATGGCCACTGACAACCTGAAAATGCCCATCGACAGTGTGAAAACGGTCTCTTACAATGCAACAGGCAGGGTGGCAAAAACCGGCGGCCTGTTTTACCGGATAATTAAATATGGGATAATACCAGCTAATTCAGCCCTCATATTTGGCAGGAATAGCCTAATTACCTTACATTTGCGCAGGAAATAGCAGTTAGAAGGGAACGAGGCCGTTCCCTTCTTCTTTTATAGTACATGAACAAAGACGGACAAATACAGGCATTGGAGAAGAAGGTAACCGACCTGATAAGTGGCGACCCTGACCTTTTTTTAGTAGAAATAAGGATCAAACCCACCAACAACATCAAGGTGTTTATCGATGGAAACCAAGGAGTTAGTATAGAAAGGCTGGTACAATTCAACCGCAGGCTGTACAGGCAACTGGAAGAAGAGGGGATGTATCCTGATGGCGATTTTTCGCTGGAGCTGTCCTCGCCGGGGCTGGATGAGCCGCTGAAACTGCACCGCCAGTATATTAAAAATATCGGCCGCTATGTGGAGGTGACAGACCTGCAGGGAGGCAAAACAGAAGGAAAACTGCTGAGTGCGGATGAGGGTAATATCGTGGTGGAAGAAATAAAGGGAAAAGGGAAGAAACAGGAAGTGATTCAGCACAGCATTCCTTTTTCAGCGATCAAGGCCACGAGAATACAGGTGAAATTTTAAACGGGCTGAAAACGGTATGAACCGGCAGAGGCCGCAAACCAATAAACATTCAACTTAAATTTTAACCATCAGATTTACACCTGGTAATTGTACCGGGAGCTGAATTCAAACATTGTGTTATGGCAAGTATCAACCTGATAGAGGCGTTCCAGGACTTTAAAGATGCGGAAAACATTGACCGCCCCACCATGATGAAAGTGGTGGAAGACGTATTTAAAACCCTGCTGCGCAAAAAATACACCAGCGACGATAATTTTGACGTGATCGTAAATGCGGAAAAGGGTGACCTGGAGATCATCCGCCGCCGGATGATCGTGGAAGACGGACAGGTAGAAGACCCGCTGGCACAGGTGGCTTACTCAGATGCCATTAAAATAGAACCCGACTTTGAAGTGGGCGAAGAATTGTATGAAGAAATCGACCTGCTCGATTTTGGCCGCAGGGCAATTTTGGCTGCCAAGCAAACCCTGGCCAGCCGTATCAGCGACCTGAAGAAGAATGTACTGGCCAAAAAATATGGCGACCGTATCGGCGAGATCATCAGCGCAGAAGTATACCAGGTTTGGAAAAAAGAAATACTGCTGTTGGATGAGGAAGGCAATGAACTGATCTTACCCAAAAGTGAACAGATACCACAGGATTATTTCAAAAAAGGAGAGAGTATCAGGGCAGTGGTGAAGAAAGTGGACATGAAGAACAACAGCCCGGTGATCATCCTTTCCAGAACAGCACCGGATTTCCTGGCCAAATTGCTGGAAATAGAAGTGCCTGAGATCTTTGACGGCCTGATTGTGATAAAGAAAATTGTACGGGATCCGGGAGAAAGGGCTAAAGTTGCAGTAGAATCCTACGACGACCGCATTGACCCGGTAGGCGCCTGCGTGGGTATGAAGGGCAGCCGTATACATGGAATAGTGCGGGAACTGAAAAATGAGAACATAGATGTGATCAACTGGACCAGCAATATACAGTTGCTGATACAGCGTTCACTCACACCTGCCAAGATCACCAGCATGGAGCTCGACAACGAGGGCAAACATGCCAACGTATACCTGAAGCCCGACCAGGTATCACTGGCCATCGGCCGCCGCGGGGTAAATATCAAACTGGCTTCTGAACTGACAGGGTATGAACTGGATGTTTACCGCGACAATGAAGGTGAAGAAGAAGAATTCGATATCGACCTGGAAGAATTCAGCGATGAAATTGATTCCTGGATCATAGATGAACTGAAAAGGGTGGGTTGCGACACAGGCCGCAGCGTACTGAACCTGACAGCAGAAGAACTGGAGAGAAGAACAGACCTGGAAAAAGAGACCATCACCGAGATCAGGCGGATACTGAAAGAAGAATTTGAAAAAGAATAAAACGGATGTGAAGATGTGAGAATGTGAAAATGTGATAATACCTGGTCAGCAGGAAATCATTTCACATTTCCATATTTGCACACTTCCACATTAAAAAATATGGCAGAATTAAAACTACCAAGATTATTAGCTGCGGCTAAAGAGTTCAACATCGGACAGGACACCCTCGTGGATTTCCTGATAGGGAAAGGTTTTCCCAAAGATGAACTGAAGCCTACTTCCAAGCTTACGGAAGACATGTACCGCTCCCTGCAACAGGAATTTCAGAGCGACAAGGTGGCTAAAATGAAGAGCGATCAGCTGGAGTTGCCCAAAAACACCCCGGCCGAACCCAAGAAAAAGAAGGAAGAAGAAGAAATACTGTTCAAGAAAGAAGAGAAGCCTGCCAAAGCAGCAAAGAAAGAAGAAGAAAAGCCCGCAGCTCCGGTAGTGGAAGAAGTGCCCGAGCCGGTGGCCGTGCAGGAAGAGAAGCCGGAAGAGGTGGTGAAAATAGATGCACCTGAACTGGAAGGCCCCAAAGTGGTGAAGAAGATCGATCTCTCAGCGATAGATTCCTCCACAAGACCGAAAAAAACGGCCAAGGCAAAAAAGGAAGAAGAAGCGCCGAAAGAAACCGAAGAAAAAACAGCGAAAGGCAAGGGCAAGAAAACAAAGAAAGAAGAGGAAGCACCCCAGGCAGAAGAGAAAACGCCGGTGCAGGAAGAAGTGCCGGTAAAAGAACAACCGGCCGAAGAACAGCCACCTGCAACAGTGATTGAAAACATTGAGGTGGAAAAACTGACCGGCCCCAAGATTTTGGGTAAGATAGAATTGCCGGTAAATAATGATACCCGCCCCGTAAAAGATGAGAAGAAAAAACGGAAGCGTATTCCTATCGAGAAGAAAGATGTGAAGCGGGAGATCTTTATCAATAAAGATACTGGTGATAACAGGCAGGGCGGCGGCGGCTTTAACCGTGGCCGTGGCGGTACTATGCAGGGTGGCAACAGGAGAAGCACCGGTGGCGGCGGACGCAGGGAAGATAAACTGATCGACGAAAAAGAGATTCAGAAGAAGATACAGGAAACACAGGCCAAACTGGCCGGCGGCGGCGGAAAAGGCAAGAGCATGAAAGCCAGGATGCGCCGCGAAAGAAGACAGGAAATGGCCGATGCCATGGGCGATGCGGCCGATGATAATAAACTGCAGCTGACCGAATTCATCAGTGTGGCAGAACTGGCCAACCTGATGGATGTGAACTTCACAGATGTGATCAGCAAATGTATGAGCCTCGGCATCATGGTGTCTATCAACCAGCGCCTGGATGCAGAAGTGATAGAACTGGTGGCCAGTGAATTTGGTTATGATGTGGAGTTTATCGACATGGAGAAGCAGATGGAAATGGAGGAAGAACTGGAAGAAGATGATGAGGAAAACTTACAGCACCGTTCCCCGATCGTAACCATCATGGGTCACGTTGACCACGGTAAAACATCACTGCTCGACCATATCCGTAATGCCAACGTGGTGGCCGGTGAAGCAGGGGGTATCACCCAGCACATCGGTGCCTACCAGGTGGAACTTGCCAACGGAAAAGAGATCACCTTCCTCGATACGCCCGGTCACGAAGCCTTTACGGCGATGCGGGCCCGTGGTGCCAAGGTAACAGATATAGCAGTGATCGTAATTGCTGCCGATGATGCCGTGATGCCGCAAACCCGTGAGGCCATCAGCCATGCGCAGGCGGCCGGTGTGCCGATGATATTTGCCATCAACAAAATAGATAAGGATGGCGCCAACTCGCAAAAGATATATGAGCAGCTTTCGCAGATGAATATACTGGTGGAAGAATGGGGTGGAAAATTCCAGAGCCAGGAGATAGCAGCGAAGAAAGGATTGAACATTGATAAGCTGCTGGAAAAAATATTGCTCGAGGCCGAACTGCTTGACCTGAAAGCAAACCCCGACAGGGAAGCTTCCGGTACCATCATCGAGGCCTCATTGGATAAAGGCCGTGGCTATGTGGCCACCATACTGGTGGAGAATGGGACACTGCATCATGGCGACCTGGTGGTGAGCGGACAGTATTTCGGAAGGGTGAAAGCCATGTTCAACGAGCGGAATAAAAAAGAAGAGAACGCTGGTCCTTCAGCGCCGGTGGTGATACTTGGTTTGAACGGGGCGCCGCAGGCAGGTGAGAAGTTTAAGGTATATGAAGATGAAGCAGAAGCAAAAGAGATCGCTTACCGCCGTGCACAGATACTGCGTGAGCAGGGTATCCGCACCAAGAAACACATTACGCTGGATGAGATCGGCCGCAGGCTTGCACTCGGAAGCTTCAAAGAACTGAAAGTGATCATCAAGGGTGATGTGGACGGTTCGGTGGAAGCCCTGAGCGACTCACTGCAGAAATTGTCGACCCAGGAGATACTGGTAAGTGTGATACATAAAGGCGTGGGCCAGATCAATGAAAGTGATATCGTACTGGCAGAAGCATCAGATGCGATCGTGATCGCCTTTAACGTTCGTCCTTCACTGCAGGCATCCAGGCTCGCCGATAAGGCCGGTATCGAGATCAAAATGTACTCCATCATCTACAATGCGATAGAAGAAGTGAAGAGCGCCATGGAAGGAATGCTGGAGCCGAAAGTACAGGAGAAGATCACGGCGAATGTGGAAGTGAAAGAAGTGTTCAAATTTGACAAAGCCACCGTGGCCGGTTGCCAGGTGCTGGATGGAAAGATCAAGCGTGATTCGAAGATCCGCCTGATCCGCGACGGTATCGTAATATATCCCACCGGCGACAATACAGCCGAACTCGGCTCATTGAAACGCTTCAAGGATGATGCAAAAGAGGTAACCTCCGGAATGGAGTGCGGCCTTACCATCAAAAACTTCAGCGATATCAAGGCAGGAGATGTGGTGGAGGCTTACGAGGTGGAAGAAGTAAAGAGAACGCTTTGATCCGGATAAAAGAAAATTGAATTCCAAATCCCACAGTACGCTGAGTATGCGGAGTTTGGAATTTTTTATCGGGTAAAACAGAAAGAAAAGTTTTGTTAAATACTTTCCCCGGCATGCTTGGTTCATAAAGGGGAAATTACTTTTGAAGCTATGCTTAATATTAAGAGGATACTGACTGCAGTTTGTCTGTTGTTTACCATGGCAGCCGCAGCGCAGCCGCAACAGGCTGGTAAAGTGGTGGCAGATAAGATCAATGCCATTGTAGGCGACAAACTTATACTTCAGTCCGAGATCAGAAACTCGATCGCTGATATAGCCCGGCAGGGAGGCGAAATACCCGAAGATGGCGAATGTGTGCTGATGCAGCAGGCCATCATTTCCAAAGTGCTGATGCTGCAGGCAGAAAAAGATTCATTGCCTGTAACAGACGAAGAGGTGGAAGCAGACCTGGACAACAGGATCCGCCAGTATATCAACCAGTTTGGCAGCCAGGAAGCGCTGGAAGAAATAGCAGGCAAATCAATATACCAGATAAAGGACGATGCCCGGGATGCGATCAAAGAACAAAAACTGGCAGCAGCCATGCAGCGTAAGATCGTGGACAATGTACGCATCACCCCGGTGGAAGTAAAAGCATTTTTTGATAAGGTACCGAAAGACAGTCTGCCTTTTTACGAAACAGAACTCGAAGTGTGCCAGATCGTTGTTTACCCCAAAGCATCCAGGGATATTGAAGCCTATATCGTACTGGAGATGAACAACTACAAGAAGCAGCTGGAAAGCAAGCTGGCTGATTTCTGCACACTTGCCAAGCAGGTGTCTGAAGATCCGGGCAGTAAAGACCGCTGCGGGCAATACCAGATAAACCGGAATGAAAAATCATGGGACCCTGTATTCCTTTCCACTGCATTCAGATTAAAAGAAGGAGAGATATCCGCACCCGTAAAAGGGAAGTTTGGCTACCACCTGATAAAGATGGTACAGCGAAACGGTGATGATGCCATCGTGCAGCATATCCTCCGCATACCCCCGGTAACAGAAAATGAAATAAAGATGGCTCGTGCCAAACTGGATACGGTTCGTTCAAAGATAATAGCCGGTACTATGACCTTCAACGAAGCGGCATCCAAATACAGCGATGATGAAACATCCAAGTTTACCGGCCCCTGTCTTACCAACCGGGATGGCTCAACCCATGTAACGATAGATCTGCTGGATAAAGATATGGTGGGTATGCTCGGCAAGATGAATGTGGGCGACTTCTCACAACCAACTGCCTTCGCAGATGAGCAGGGTAAGAAAGGGGTGAGGATCATCTTCCTGAAATCCCGCTCAGAGCCGCACCGCATGAACATGAAAGACGATTACAGCAAAATAGCCAACTACGCCCTGGAAGAGAAAAAAAGCAAAGTGCTTGATAAGTGGATAAAGGATAAACTCCCCACCTATTATATCATGGTTGATGCGGCCGTGGGCAGCGATTGTCCCAGGGTGATGGAATTTGCCACTGCCAAATAGTAACAGAATTATACGGCAGGCGGTAAGAAGAAGCCACACCCCCGGGTAGTGGCTTCTTCTTATTGTGGAAGAATACCGGAATTGTGCCGGAAAATTTCTCTGCCCGGAATGGTTTTGCGACCTAATTTTACAGCCAGGTTAAGTACAATGCAGCAGGCACCCATACCCACCGAAAACGAAATGAGAATTTCCCCCGGAATTCTCGGACAGTCAAGGCATTTCTATTTTGCCGAAATATCATTGTCAGACATTCTTCTCAACGCCAACGATCATTTCAAAGAACATATTTTCAGCCACCATGCTCTTGCCGGCCCTGGCGCAGCTTTCAGCACATTCATTTACCCTGAAGAAATAAACAGGTATAAAGAAGCACTCCGGCAATGCCTGTATGCACCCGCCGCTATTACTTTACGGATGAAGTATAAAGCAGGTGAGGAGCGCCGGGTATGCTGGGAGCTTCAGGTGGCAGAAGATGATACTGATCTTGTATATGCAATAGGATATGATGAACCGGGCAGCCAGGTGGCAAACGAGATCGCTGAACAGGCAGTACAACGGCAGAAGCAGATAACACAAGCCACCATAGATGCGCAGGAAAGAGAGCGTTTGTTGCTGGGTAAAGAACTGCACGATAATATCAGTCAGCACCTTACCACCACCCGACTGTTCCTGGAAGTGGCCAAAGAAAAAACAGAAGGTGAGGTGGAGCAGATGCTGACCCGCTCACATGCCAGCCTGGTGAATATAATCCATGAACTGAAAAGCCTGTCACATGCATTGGTCCCTGCATCATTGGGCGATATCGGCCTTGCCGAAAGCCTGTATGACCTTGCCGATACCATGAAGCAGGTGCAGGGACTTTCTGCATCCATTTGCTGCCAGCATTTCAGTGAGGAAGACCTTCCGGCAAATATGAAACTGATGCTATTCCGGGTAATACAGGAGCACCTGCAGGATGCAGCACGCCATTTTTCAGCAACCGTGGCCGAGATAAGGCTGCAGGCCGACAGGGAAGCTATCACCCTGATCATTACAGACAACAGAAAGAACCCGGAGGCCGGTAAAACCGTCGCAGGCCCTGTTTTTGAAAACATTACAAACCGGGTAAGCCTTTTTAACGGGCATGCCGAAGAAACCAATATGCCCGGGGGTGGCTGCATCCTTACCGTACATATACCTGTGCCTCCGTCCGGCTCGCCGGATAATTAATATGCCGATGTAGGCCTAATGGCCTAAATTTGCACCTTCTCATGAGCGATGCTATCAAACATGAATGCGGCCTTGCATTCATCAGGCTTAGGAAACCATTTTCTTATTACCAGCAACAGTATGGTACGGTGCTTTGGGGCCTCAACAAACTGTACCTGCTCATGGAAAAACAGCACAACCGCGGACAGGATGGGGCAGGTGTGGCAGCCGTAAAGCTGAATGTGGAACCCGGTTATCCTTTTCTTCACCGTATCCGAAGCGGTACACATCAGCCCATAGCAGATGTATTCAGAAAGATAGGTGCTGAAGTGGATGACCTGGCCAAATTCAACCCCGATATCAGAAACCATCCCGGCCTGATGAAAGGCCATATCTCTTTTCTTGGCGAATTATTGCTTGGCCACCTGCGCTATGGCACACAGGGGAAAAATAACGCTGAGTTTTGCCACCCCTTTTTAAAGAGAGATACCATACCGGCAAGAAACCTGGCGCTGGCCGGCAACTTCAACCTGGTAAATACCGAAGAACTTTTTTCACTGGTAAATATTGACCCCGGAGAGTTTCAACGCCAGAGCGACCTGGCCGCCATGATGGAAGTGATCCATCATTTCCTGCTGAAGGCAGACGAAGCCTCGCCGCATCACCTGGATATAGAAGCAGTATTAAAAAAAGCATTGCCGCTATTTGATGGTGGCTTTCATGTAGGAGGGATGACGGGCAACGGAACAGGTTTCGTATTTCGTGATGCACACGGTATCAGACCTTCTTATTATTACATCAATGAAGAAGTGGTGGTGGCTGCATCCGAACGGGCAGCGATCCGGACCACTTTCAACGTGGGAGAAAACGAGGTACAGGAGCTGATGCCTGGCCACGCACTGATCGTAACCGATAAGGGTGAAGTGGAAGTGGTACAGATACTGGAGCCGAAAGAAAGAAAGGCCTGCAGCTTTGAGCGGATCTATTTCTCACGCGGCAGCGATGAAAAAATATACCGCGAAAGAATTGCATTAGGTTATAACCTGAGTGAGCAGGTGCTGAATTCTATTGACCATGACCTGAAGAATACCATCTTCTCATTTATCCCCAATACTGCCGAAACCGCTTTCTACGGTATGCTGAAAGGCATGGAAGATTACCTGAACCAGGTGAAATTTGAACGGATACAGAGCTGGGGCAAGGACTATGATGACGAAAAACTGCGGGAGATGATCAACCGCCGCATCCGCATCGAAAAGATCGCTATCAAAGATGTGAAGATGCGCACCTTCATTACCGAAGATGTGAGCCGCAATGAAATGGTGCAACACGTATACGATATCACCTATGGCACCGTAAGGCCCGGCCAAGATACCCTGGTGGTGATAGATGACTCTATCGTTCGTGGCACCACATTGAAGGAAAGTATCATCCGCATGCTGGGCAGGCTGAAGCCCAGGCGCATTGTGGTGGTTTCTTCCTCACCGCAGATACGGTATCCCGATTGCTATGGTATTGACATGAGTAAGATGGGCGACTTCATCGCATTCAATGCCGTGGTGGACCTGCTGAAAGAAAATGGCCGCGAAGGATTTTTGAAAGAATTGCTGGAGAAATGCAAAGACCTGGCCCGCAATAATCAGCTTCATAACGAAAACCTGGTGAAGCAGTTGTACAAACAGTTTACCACAGAGGAAATTTCAGCCCGCATCGCAAAGCTGATCACACCGCCCGGCCTGGATGTGCCCGTGGATGTTATTTTTCAGAGTATAGAAGATCTGCACAAATCCTGTCCCAACAACCTCGGCGACTGGTATTTTACCGGCAACTATCCCACACCCGGTGGTAACAAAGTGGTGAACAAAGCCTTCATCAACTACATGGAAGGAAAGAATGTAAGAGGATACTAAGAGAAATTCCAAATAGCAAATCTCAAATTCCAACTGAAATGAGAAATTCCAAATAGCAAATCTCAAATTCCAACTGGAAATGAGAAATTCCAAATAGCAAATTTCAAATTCCAACTGCAATGAAAACACTCCTGCTTGTCCGTCATGCCAAAAGCGACTGGGGTAATCCCGGCCTGGCAGATGTTGACCGTCCGCTTAATGAACGGGGCAAAAGAGATGCGCCGGTAATGGCGCAACGATTGCTTGACAAGGGTGTAAAGATCAGCGCCTTTATTGCCAGTCCGGCAAAGCGGGCAGCAAAAACAGCAAAGATCTTTGCCGAAGCGTATGGTAAAACGAAAGATGATATTCTTTTCAAAGAAGAATTATACCTCGCAGCGCCCGGCACTTTTTACAGAGTAATTGAGAAGACCGGAGGAGACCACGATACCATTGCCGTTTTTTCGCACAATGAAGGCATTACCGAATTTGCCAACCTCCTCACCAATACACGGATAGATAATATTCCCACCTGTGGCATATTTGCTGTAAAGGCGGATTGCAGCAACTGGAGTGATTTCCACGATGCAAAGAAAGAATTCTGGTTTTTTGATTATCCCAAGGCAGGACAGTGATCTTCTATTCAATCTATTTCCGCAAACTATTCAGCAGCCGGGTCACCGCCTCTTTCAATACAGAAGCGGATGGAGGTTCTGGCAGGTTGTAAGGGAATGCAGCCGCTTCGGCCAGGGCTGATTGCAGGCAAAAACGATGCTGCTGAACAGTTATCGCTTTTTTGTTTTCAAAAAGATAACGGCCCAGGTATTCCTGTTCTGTTTGTCCGGGTGTGGGTATCAGTATACTTTTCTTTTGTAAAGCAGCAAGATCCATCACCGTGCTGTAGCCGCTTCTGCCTATCACATATTCAGCTTTCAGCATTTCATCGTTCAGTCGTGCGGCAGACAGGTGGTTGTAAAAAGTTACTTTCTCAGTGGCCGGTATTTCATTTGCTTCACCCGGCAATCCCCTTACAAAGCAGATGTTGCCATCATATTCTTGTATCTCTTTCAGCAAGATTGATTCAAACAGGGTTCGTTGCGGCTCGGGACCCGAAAGGATGATCAGCAGGCGATGTTTCTCCGGCACAACTTCTTTTCTGCTGAACCGTGATAAGGGCCCGATATACTCAACAGGAACTGATGGTTTGTGATGCGGGTGAGATAATTCGCCGGCAAGGCCACCTGCCAACGGACTGTCGGGCACCCAGCATGCTGAGAATCTGTTGATGTAGTGATAGTTTTTCTGCTGAAGCCAATTTTCAATAAATCCCGGGAGCGGTGTTTTGATGCGCAACTGGTGGGTGATGAAGATGCTGGTAATGCCGGGATGATGAAGGCCGTACCGGTTATCGCTGATTACTGCGGCAAAGCCATATTGGTGTACAGCATCTTTCAGCCATTGATGTTCACGTTTAATGGCTTTGAGCAGGCGGGGAGTTTGCCGGGCCATTTTCCAAACTAATCCGGCGGCGCTGCGGGCATATTGCACCCTGTAGCCGGCTAAAGGAAGAAAAGGAAGGCTGGGAAATTCCTGTTTCAGCAGTTCTTCTCTTGCGCCATCGCCGGCCAGCCAAACGTCGGCGCCGCCGGCCAGCAACTCGTTGATCAATAGGATACAGCGGGTGGCATGGCCGAGGCCCCAATCCAGCGGGGCAATCAAAATGCGGGGTTTTCCCTGATTTTTATCCGGTTCGGCCTTATTCATGGGTTTTTTTGACCGTTTTGCCTGAACGGTATACTAATTTGTTTGTAAAATAGTTTTAATTTAGAATTTCCGATAAAGGAGTTCCGACAAAGAAATGAAGCATTTAAACAAAATAGTGCTGGCCCTGTTGTTACTTACATTCCTGGCTGCCTGCAACAGGAATAATTATTCCGGTGGTGGCAGCAAGAAAAGTAAGTATTGCGGCTGTCCCGGTCAAAAAAGTAACGGCGGCTGGTAAACACTGGTACGCATGAGCGGCTTGAACAAAAACCTCGTATTATTATTTAAAGACGGGTTTGGGTCTGAGGGCGATAGAGAGCAGGAGGTAAAGGCATTGAACCAAATGCTCAAAACTGCCGATTCACCCGAACAGTTTTGTATTGCCAACGAGTTGCTGAACCGCAATCACATCACTTCCAATCCACGGAGAATATTAAAAGAAGCAGCACATTTCCGCCTGCGGCCATTCCGGTTTTTTATTAATAAGAATTAATGTATTGTCAGCTCAGCTGAGCCAGCGCTTCCCTTAACTTACCAATCATCTCTTCTATTTCATCTTTTTTGCAGGTGCCAACACTAAGCCGGTACCAGGGAGAGGTTTTGCCGGTGCCAAAAGCATAGAAAGGTACTACTGCCAATCCGGCTGCATCCAGTATATAGGCCGTAACATCGGCCTGTGTGGCGAGTTGTTTTCCCGAAGGGGCTGATCTGCCCACACCATCAATTTTGATAGTAAGATAAATAGCAGCTTCCGGTGCAATGGCATCTACGGGAAGTCCTTCACCTTTCAACTGCATAAAACCATCATAGATGCGGCGGAGACGTTCTTCCACCTCACCACGGAAATGCGACAGGTATTGATGAATGGCATTTCGCTGTCCAAGGTACCAGGCCACGGCTTTTTGTTCTGCCATCGGCGCCCATGCGCCGATATGCGTAAGGATGGCTTTCATTTTACTGATCACAGTAGCAGGGCCCATTGCCCAGCCCACCCTTACACCTGTGGCGGCAAACACTTTGCTGATAGCATCTATGTAAATGGTATACGCCTGCATGGCCGGACGAAGGGAAACAGGATCGTAATGTTTAATATCGCCGTAGGTGAGGTGCCAATACATCTGGTCATACATTACAAACAGCTTCTTTTCATTTTCACCGCGGCGGTTATTCTCTTCGATCACCATATCACAGATGGCTTCCAGTTCTTCCTTGCGGAAAGTGGTACCGGTAGGATTTTGTGGTGAACAAAGCGCTATCAATGTGGCTTCCTGTATATATGGCCGGATAGCATCTGCAGTAGGCATGAAGTTGGTGGCAGCGGTGGTTTCGATCACGATATGCTGCCCGCCTACAAAATGCGTGTAATGATTATTGTTCCAGCTTGGCACGGCATATACCACTTTATCACCAGCATCACAAATGGCCCTGAATACGGCATAGATCAACGGCCGGCCACCGGAGGCCACCAGCAGTTCATTGATTCCATAATCAAGTCCTTCTTCTTCTTTAATAAAAGATCGGATCGCTTCACGAAGGTCAAGATTACCTTCTGCAGCGGGATAGTTGGTAAAATGACGACGGTAGGCTTCTACGATCGCATCTTCCAGTTCTTTGGGAATCGGAAAGATAGAAGGATCAAAATCACCCACCGTAAAATTGTAGATACGGGCACCCTGGCGGATCTTCTCTCTTATTTCACCACCCAGTTTTACAATTTCGGACCCGATAAGTGTTTCGGATAAATGCGACAGTTTCATAACCCATCCTTTGCAGCAAAAGTAGGGGAAATGGCTTGTACGTATGGCAAAGGCTGGCCATAGGGCGCCTGTTGCGGCACAGGCAACTGAACAGCAACCTTTCATCCAATCCCGGAAGGGCCGAAACAGGACAAACAGGCTCGTTTTCCAGAAATAGCAATAGTTGCCATGTAGGATTGATTATTTTTAATGCTGCTATGAAGCGTAAACAATTTTTACAAACCCTGGCTCCGCTGGCAGCGGTGCCGCTTGCCGGATATGCTATGCGTGTAAATGAACTATCCAACATGGTGGCTCCTTTCGGTTCCACTGAAAAGATGCCTGTCCTTTTTATGGGCCATGGCAGCCCTATGAATGCGATTGAAGAAAATGAATTCGTAAAAGGTTTCCGCGAAGCGGGAAAAGGCATCACAAAACCCAATGCCATCCTCTGTATATCCGCCCATTGGGAAACAAGAGGCACGATGGTGACAGCAATGGAAAAACCTCCCACCATCCACGACTTCGGCGGCTTTCCCAAAGAATTGTTTGAAGTGCAATACCCCGCACCCGGCAGCCCTGAACTGGCTAAACAAACACAGGAGCTGGTGAAAAAAACCACCGTGGCACTTGATGATAAATGGGGACTCGACCATGGCGCCTGGAGTGTGATCAAACACCTGTACCCCGATGCCGATGTACCTGTGATACAGATGAGCCTCGACTACACACAGCCTGCCAGCTATCATTACGAACTGGCCAAAGAACTGGCCTCTCTCCGGGAAAAAGGCATCCTCATCATCGGCAGTGGTAATATGGTACACAACCTGGGACTGGCAGCATGGGATAAACTGAACGTTGATAATTACGGGTACGACTGGGCGCTGGAAGCAAGAGCAAAGATGAATCAATTCATTACCGGCGGCGATCACCAGGCATTGATAAACTACCAGTCGCAGGGACAATCTTTCCGGCTGGCTATACCATCGCCGGAACACTACCTGCCGTTACTTTATATACTTGGTTTAAAAGGAGAAAAAGAAAAAGTGAGCCTGTTTAATGATAAGGCTGTTGGCGGTTCACTTACGATGACATCGGTGAAGATTGAGCAGGAATGATGAGATCAGGTGTCGGGTGTCAGGTGTC